>DCAK01000114.1:1156-9017 GCA_002311925.1 Planctomycetes bacterium UBA1135 | reverse complement strand
CCGGCGGCCATGCGTTACACCGAGTCCCGGATGGCCGGGGCGGCCGAAGAAATGTTGGCGGACCTCGACAAGGACACCGTCGACCTGCGCAGCAACTACGACGAAACGCGGATGGAACCGATGGTTCTTCCCGGCCGCTTCCCCAACTTGCTGGTCAACGGGTCCGAGGGCATCGCGGTGGGCATGTCCACCTCGTTGCCGCCCCACAATCTGGTGGAAATCCTGGCCGCTCTTCGGCTGCTTCTCGACAAGCCCGACTGCACCATCCTCGACCTGATGGCCCATGTGACGGGCCCTGATTTCCCCACCGGCGGGATCATCTGCGGCCGCGCCGGAATCCACGAGGCCTACACCACCGGTCGAGGCAAAATCATCCTGCGGGCCCGGATGCATCTCGAGGAACCCGACAAGGGGAGGCGCAAGCTGGTGGTCACCGAGATTCCGTACGAAAAGGAAAAGGCTGCCATCATCGAGAAGATCGCCGACCAGGTGAGGGACGAGCGCATCACCGGGCTCCACGACATTCGTGACGAGTCCGACCGGGATGGCATGCGACTGGTATTCGACCTGAAGAAGGACGCCGACCCCATCGTGGTCGAGAATCTGCTCTACAAGCACAGCCAACTGCAGAGCACATATGTCATCCGCAACATCGCCCTGATGGATGGCGGGCCCAAGACCTTGACCCTCAAGGACCTGCTCAGGGCCTACAGGGACCATCGTTTCGAGGTCATTCGCCGGAGGACGGCCTTCCTGCTCGACAAGGCCGAGCGGCGGCTTCACATCCTCGAGGGCCTCATGGTGGCGATTCAGGCCATCGACGAGGTCATCGCCATCATCAAGAAGAGCAAGGACACGGCGGCGGCCAAGGCCAAGATTGAAAAGACTTTCGAGCTGACGGACATTCAGTCTCAGGCCATCGTCGACATGAGGCTGGGTCGCCTGACCGCCCTCGAGGTCCATCGTCTGCAGGACGAAATCGACGCTCTTCAGGAGGACATCCGGGGGCTGAAGGCCATTCTCGACAAGGATTCCTTGGTTTTCGACATCATTCGCGAGGACCTCGACGAGATGGAGGCCCGTTTCGCCGACGCGCGGCGGACCGAAATCGGGGAAGCCGCCGAGGACTTCATGCACGAGGACCTCATCGTGGAGGAAAACGTGGTGGTCACCGTTTCCCGCGAGGGTTACGTCAAGCGCACCCCGGTTGGTGTCTATCGATCCCAAACTCGCGGCGGCCGAGGAATCGCGGGCGGAAAATCCAAGGATGGCGACCTCCTGTCCCATCTTTTCGTCACCTCAACACATGACACCCTGCTCATCGTCACCGATTTTGGTCGCCTCTACTGGCTGAAGGTCTGGCAGCTTCCCGACCTCGACCGGACGGCGCGGGGGCGGTCCATCCGCAACCTCATCGAGGGAATCGGGACCGACGAAGGCATCCGGGCGATTCTCGCAACCCGCGATTTCGAACCGGGTCGCTTTCTTCTCTTTTCCACCGCCCGAGGCAAGGTCAAGAAGACCCCTCTCGAGGCCTACTCCAGGCCCCGGAGGGCGGGAATCATCGCCACCAAGTTGGCCGAAGGGGACCGCCTGATCGGGGCCGCTCTGGTGGACAAGGACGAGGAAATCCTCCTCTGCACGATGAATGGCAAGGTGGTCCGTTTCGACCAGAAGGAAGTGCGGCCCATGGGTCGCAACGCCGCCGGAGTGAAGGGGGCGAATCTGCGCGGGGACGACCGGGTGGTCGATCTGGTAATCGGGTCCGAGGACGAAGAACTGCTCATCGCCTGCAGGCAGGGCTACGGCAAGCGAACCCGCATCGGGGATTTCCGCATCACCCGTCGAGGCTCTCTGGGTGTGGTCGGCATTCGGACGAACGAGCGGAATGGCCCGGTGGTCAACGCAGGCAACGCCAGTCGAAGCCAGGAGGTGCTGTTTTCCTCCGAGAGCGGAATGGTGGTCCGCACCCCTCTCGAAGACATCTCCATCCAGGGCCGGGCCACCCAGGGGGTTCGTCTCGTGAATCTCAAGGAGGGCGACACTTTGGCGGGAATGGCTTCCATCCCTCGCGACGAAGGCGAGGAGGAGGCTGAAACCGCCGCCGAGGAGCCCAAGACCGCGGCCAAAAAGAAGGCCGCCGCGAAGAAGAAACCGGCCCCCAAGAAAAAGCCCGTGGCCAAGAAAAAGAAATGAACCTTCTCGACCGCCTTGCCCAGGACATGAAGGAGGCCATGAAGGCTGGCGAAAAGGATCGCCTGCGGGTCCTGCGTTCCATCCTGGCCGACCTCCGCAATGCGGGAATCGAAAAGGGCGGCGGTGGTGAAGCGGGGGAGGATCCCGCTTCCAGGCTCGATGAAACCGGCGAAATCGCGGTTCTCCGTTCGGCGGTGAAGCGCCGCAAGGAGGCCGCCACCCAGTACAGGGAAGGGGGCCGAGAGGAGCACGCTGCGATGGAGGAGGCCGAGGTCGAGGTCATCGGCCGCTACCTGCCCGCAGCCATGTCCGAGGAGGAACTCGACTCCCTTGTCGCCGCTGCCGTGCAGGAATGCGGGGCGAGCGAGATGGCGGACATGGGCAAGGTCATGCAGGCCGTTCTGCCCAAGGTGGATGGAAGGGCGGATGGCGGGGCCGTGAGCCAAGCCGTGCGGAAGGCCCTGGGATGACCCGCGGCCGGCTCGTCGCCCTCGTCATCGCTTGGCTTGCGGTCGTGCTGGTCATGAGCTTTCGCGCTCGCACTGTCGGCACCGAACGGGTTCTGAGCGGGCGCAACTCCTTCAACCCATCCCTGACCACCGCCCGGGCCGCGCAGGAAGGCCTTCCCGACATCCAGGCTCCACCCTTCGCCCACGGCGCCGCCGTCGCCCTTGCGGGGGGGTTGATGAGGGAACTGATGGCCGCATTGGAAGAGGGGGACGCCGTTTCCTCCATTGGGGTTTGTGGCGAGGCCGCTTCCCGTATCGCGGCCGAAGTTTCGGAAGAAAAGGGAGTCGAGGTCGGCCGCGTGGCGCTTCGGCTTCGCAATCCTGCCAATGAACCCGACGCCTGGGAGCGGGCCTGGCTGAAAGCATCCCGGGGCACCCGGGGGGAGAATCCCGCGGCCCCTCTTGGCGAATACCGTGACCTGCCGGATGGCCGCATGGAATACGCCTACCTGATGCCCATCTACACGGCCCCCTTGTGTATGCAGTGCCACGGAGGTCCGGCGGATCTCGGCCCTGGAGTTTCGGAAGCACTGGCCAAGGCCTATCCCGACGACCAGGCGACGGGTTTCGAACTGGGGAGCTTGCGCGGGGCGGTGCGGGTGCGCTTCCTGGTCCGCGAGACCGAAGCGGGTCAGTTCAAGTAGCGCAGCCAGACATACACGGACGCGATGGCGACCGACATCAGCATCAGCGGGAAGGCGTGCAGCATGAACTTCAGGAAATGAATCGGGTGGCCCTGCCTCTCGGCGATGCCCGCGGTGATGAGGTTTGCGCTGGCTCCTATCAGGCTGCCGTTGCCGCCCAGGCAGGCGCCCAGGGAGAGCGACCACCAGACCGCATTTTGCTGGGCTTGGGACAGAATGGTCCCCGACTCCGCCATCTGGTCCATGGCCGATTGGAGGGTGGGAATCATCGTGGCAACGAAGGGAATGTTGTCGAGGATGGTCGAGGCGATGGCCGACACCCATATGACGGAGATGGCAAGAATGCCGGCGGCTTCGTCGACTGTTTCAGCGGTTGCCGTGAGCGCCACGACCTGATCGGCCAGCAAGCTAAGGGCGCCGGCATTTTCCAGGCCGTGGACGATCACGAAAAGGCCCACGAAGAAGAAAATGGTGACCCATTCCACTTCCCCGAAACTGGCGTGAACATTGTGGGCCTTGTCCTCCCTCTTGCGCCCCAGGTTGTCGAGAAGGAGGAGGATGGCGGCGCCGGTCAGGGCGACCGTGGCGGTTTGGATTCCGAAGGGGTGGGCGATTGTGAATCCGGCCAGGACGGCGGCCAGGACGGCGAGTGATTTCTTCAGGAGGCGGGGCCTTTTGAGGCATTCCCGCTCGTCCATGGCAAGGACACGGGCTTGGGCTTCAGGTGAGGCGGTCAGCCGCCTTCCCCAAACCAACCACAGGGGCACGAAGGTGGCGACCATGATGACCGGGACGATAGGCGCCACATGAACCAGGAAGTCGTTGAAGGTGATGTGGGGGACCAGGGAGCCGATGAGAATGTTGGGAGGGTCGCCGATGAGGGTCGCCGTGCCGCCGATGTTGGAGAAGAGAATCTCGGCGAATAGAAATGGATAGGGCTCGATTTCCATTTCTCGGGTGATGGCCAGGGTGACCGGGACGATGAGCAGGACGGTGGTGACGTTGTCCAGGCAGGCGGACAGCACCGCGGTGATGATGGAAAGCATCACCAGGATGCCCCACGGTTTCGCCTTGACCTTCTTCGCCGACCAGATGGCGAGGTATTGGAAGACCCCACTGCGGCTGGCCACCGCGACGATGACCATCATTCCGATGAGGAGGCCGATAACGTTCAGGTCCTCAGGTGAAATCGCGGTGCTCTGGTCCACGATTCCGAGCAGGAGCATGGTGGCTCCGGCGAGCATGGCGATGACCGCCCGATTGAACTTCTCCACCATGATGAGGGTGTAGGCGAAGAAAAAAATCCCGGCTGCAACCCACAGGGGGTCCATGCCGAAGATACTTTCAGGAATGTGTGCCTGGTCGTGCATCCGGGTCGCACCGCCTGAGGCGGGGAAAGAGAATAGCCAAGCGGGGGGGCCGCGACCGGGGCCCTCCCTCCGACATGAATGAGAGCCGCAAAGTCGAGGGGAAACAAGCCGTCAGGGGCATGTTGGTGACCTCCCTCTGGACCCTCGTCTCGAGGGTCCTGGGGCTGGCGCGGGACATCTTCATGACTTCCGCCCTGGGCGCGACCGCTGCTCACGGAAATTTCCTCATGGCCTGGGTCGTTCCCAACATGTTCAGGCGTTTCATGGGCGAGGGGGCGGTCAGCGCCGCGGTTCAACCCGCCTTGGCCCACGCGCGGGAGAAAAAGGGCGAGAGGGCTGCCCGCCGGATGTACGCGCGCTTCCAGGGGGCGCTTGGGTTGGGCTTGGTGGGCTTGGTCGTGGTGGGGGAAGCGGTTCTCTTGTTGCTTCCCTCCGTTCTGGGCCCGGGAATTTCAGGGGATGACCTCGAGGCCCTGCGCTTCGGGGCCCTTCTCTTCCCCTATGTGCTGCCCATCTGCCTGACAGCGCTCGCCGCCGCTCCGCAGCATTTATCCGGTCGCTTCAGTCTTCCGGCCCTGGCTCCCGCCCTGCTCAACCTCGTTTGGATAGGGGCGCTGCAATGGGTCGTGATTTCCGGCGGGCTTGGGGATGGCGCCGAGGAATTCCTCTGCCTGGCCATCCTCGTGGGAGGGGTTCTGCAGTGGGCCGTTCAAATCCCCGGGGTCCGGTCCGCCGGCTGGCCCCTGCTTCCCTCCTTCGCCCCGGCTGACGGTTCGGTCCGCGCGGCCTTGCGCAATTTCCTTCCCGCCATGCTTGGGCTCGCCGCCGTCCAGGTGAATCTGGCCCTCGACCATGCCCTGGTTCGCTGGCTGGTCGACCCCTCCGCCACCACCTACACGTTCTACGCGAATCGCCTCCTCCATCTGCCGCTCGCCCTTCTGGTGATTTCGGTGGCTACGGGAGTCATGCCTCTGTTTTCGAGGCTTTCGGCCGAGGGCCGGGACGATGAACTGGCCGTGGCCCTGCGGCGGGGCGGAGAATCCTCTCTCATCCTTGTTTTCGCGGCGGGGGTGGGCCTCTTCGTCCTGGCCCTGCCAGCCGTAACGGTTCTCTTCCAGCACGGGCAATTCACGGGGGAAGCTTCTGAAATGTTGGCCTCCACGCTCCGAGCCTACCTTTGGTGTCTTCCCGCCGCCGCTCTGGCCGGCCTTCTGGCCAGGGCCCGCCAAAGCGGGGGGGATGTTCGGGGGCCAGCCTTGGCGGCTGCCGCGGCCATTCCCGTGAACCTGGTTCTGGACATCATCCTGCTCCCGAAATTGGGAGCGCCCGGGGCCGGTTACGCGACCGCCGCCGCCATCACCCTGCAGTGCGTCCTTCTGGCTCGAGGAAGTCGGTGGGGGCTTCCCTTCCGATTGAAGCGTCTTCCCCGGCTCTTGGTTCCGGGCCTGGCTGCGGGCGGGGCCACCCTTCTCGTCCAGGGGCAACTCGGGGAAAGCACGACCACGTTGTGGGGGTTGGGTCTTTGCGTGGTTGGAGGGCTCGGCGCGGCCGTCATGGCGACGCTCTGGATTCTGCCCGAGGAATGGGCGGATTTGCGCCGGACCCTGGCTCGAAACAGGTCCTAGGCCTCGGAGAGTATCACTTCCGCATCCTGGAAGAGCTCCTGGAGTGAGGCGACTCCGGCCTCGCCCCGTCGCAGGGCCTGGATGCCCTCGACTGCGGCGGCCGCGGCGGAAAGGGTCGTGATGCAGGGGATGCCCGCCTGGTAGGCGTCGGACCGAATCATTCCATCGTCGTGGCGAGTGACCTTGCCGAGAGGGGTGTTGATGATGAGGTCGACCTCCCGGTTCTTGATGAGGTCGACCACATGGGGGCGCCCTTCGTGGACCTTGTTCACGCGCTCGCTGGGAATCCCGTGCCGTTGCAGGGCCTGGTAGGTGCCGCCGGTGGCGACCAGGGTGAATCCCATCTCGGTGAGGGAACGGGCGGTCATCACCATCTGCCTCTTGTCGGAATCCTTGACGGAGAGGAAGACCCGGCCCTCGGTGGGGAGGGTCCTGCCGGCGGCGTCGCTGGCCTTGGCGAAGGCCATCCCGAAGGAGGGGTCGATGCCCATGACCTCGCCGGTGCTCCGCATCTCGGGGCCGAGGTCGGCTCGTGCCCCTGGGAAGCGGGCGAAGGGGAAGGCCGGAGCCTTGACGGCGAGGTGGGTGGTGGGCGGGGGTTCCTCGGTGCCGAGTTCCTCCAGGGTCTTTCCAGCCATGACCATGGTGGCGATGCGCGCCCAGGGGATGCCGGTGGCCTTGGCGACATAGGGGACGGTTCGGGATGCCCGCGGGTTGACCTCGAGGACATGGACGAGGTCGCCGCGGACCGCGAATTGGACGTTCATCAGCCCGATGACGCCGAGCTCGGTGGCGAGCGCGCGGGTGGCGACCTTGATTTCCTCGACCAGGGAATCGGAGAGGGAGATGGGGGGGATGACGCAGGTCGAGTCGCCGGAGTGGATGCCGGCCTCCTCGATGTGTTCCATCACGGCGCAGACCACGACCTGGTTTCCGTCCGAGACCGAATCCACATCCACCTCGATGGCGTCCTCGAGAAAGCGGTCGATGAGGACGGGCTTCTTGGGGGAGGCTTCGACGGCCGCCTTCATGTACCGCTCGAGGTCCGCGTTGTCGTAGACGATTTCCATGGCCCGGCCGCCGAGGACGTAGGAGGGCCGGACGAGGACTGGGAATCCGATTTGGTTCGCGATCTCAATCGCTTCATCCGGGTTGGTGGCGATTCCGTTGGGGGGTTGGCGGAGGCCCAGCTTGTCGAGCATCTTCGAGAATTGGGCGCGGTCCTCGGCGCGGTCGATGGCCTCGACGGGGGTCCCAAGGATTGGGACGCCGGCCTCGTGGAGGCCGTGGGCCAGGTTGAGAGGGGTCTGCCCCCCGTATTGGACGATGACCCCCTCGGGTTTTTCCCGCTCGCAGATGGCGAGGACGTCCTCGTGGGTGAGGGGTTCGAAATAGAGCCGGTCGCTGACGTCGAAGTCGGTGGAAACGGTTTCAGGGTTGGAATTCACCATGATGGATTCCACTCCCATGTCGCGGAGGGCGAAGGATGCGTGGACGCAGCAGTAGTCGAATTCGAT
>DCAK01000114.1:697-960 GCA_002311925.1 Planctomycetes bacterium UBA1135 | reverse complement strand
TCCTCCCGGTGGCGGCGTACCTCGGTCTCCGTGGATTCGGTGGCGAGGGCGAGGCGGGCGTCGCTGAATCCGGCCCGCTTGAGGGAGAGAAGTTCGGGGCCGCCGAAGCTGGGGAGGGTGCGTCCCTCCAGGGCGGCGTCCTGGTGGGCGAGTCGTTCCAGGAAGGCGAGGAACCAGGGGTCGATTCCGCTGAGACGGTGGAGGGTTTCGATGTCGCTGCCCGAGAGGAAGGCGTCGTAGATGGCGAAGATGCGGCCGGGGGC
>DCAK01000114.1:379-618 GCA_002311925.1 Planctomycetes bacterium UBA1135 | reverse complement strand
GGGCGCGACACCTTTTGGCGAAGTTCGTCGCCGGAGAGTTCCCGACGCTTGCCGCTGTAGCCGACCCGGCCGACTTCGAGACCGCGCATGGCCTTTTGAAAGGCCTCCTCGAAGGTCCTGCCGATGGCCATGGTTTCTCCGACGGACTTCATCTGGGTCCCGAGGGTGGAGTCGGATTGGGGAAATTTCTCGAAGGCGAAGCGGGGCATCTTCACGACCACGTAGTCGATGCTGGGTTC
>DCAK01000114.1:0-156 GCA_002311925.1 Planctomycetes bacterium UBA1135 | reverse complement strand
GGGGTTGATGGCGAACTGGACATTCGAGCCGCCGGTCTCGACCCCGATTTCGCGCATGATGGCGAAGGCGGCATCGCGCATGCGTTGGTATTCCCGGTCGGTGAGGGTTTGGGCGGGGGCGACGGTGATGGAGTCGCCGGTATGGACGCCCATGGG
>DCAK01000027.1:9567-16792 GCA_002311925.1 Planctomycetes bacterium UBA1135 | reverse complement strand
GCCACATGTCGTTGGAATAGGGAATTCCGAAGAACTCGTCGAAGCCGTGCTGCAGGGGAAGAAATGGTCGGCGGTGGCCCAAGTGCCACTTGCCGAAGATGGCGGTGGCGTAACCCTGGCCCTTGAAGATTTCCGCCAAGGTGACCTCCTCGGCGTGGAGGCCGTGGCGGGCGCCGGGACCCAGGGCTCCGGCAATGCCGATGCGGTTGGGGTAACACCCCGTGAGCAGGGCCGCCCTCGAAGCCGAGCAGACCGGCTGGGCCACGTAGAAGTCAGTGAAACGAATCCCTTCCGAGGCGAGACGGTCGAGATTGGGGGTACGGAAACCTTCCGCCCCCTGGACCCCGATGTCCGCCCAACCCTGGTCGTCGGTGAAGAAGAGGACTACGTTCGGGGTCGGGTCGATTGAATCCTGGCCCAGGATCCTGCCTAGGGGTTCCTGGCAGGAAGGCGAAAACCCCGGAAGAAGAAGAAGAAGAAAAGCTGCCAATCTGGTCATTCCGAGTCCAGGCAAGGACTGCATACTCTCAGGATTCGTCCACCCAGGGCCGGGCGGCGAGGACCGACTTCCAATCGACTCCCAAGGCTCGGGAGGCGATTGCCGGGAGGGCGGCGGGGTCGGCCGGACGAAGGTGAAGGGTCATGCTTCTATGAATCCGCGCCTGGCCAGGTTCCAGTTCGAGTGCGGGAGAGGATGATTCAAGTTCGAAGAAGGGGTCCCCGCCACTGTTGTAGGAGTTGACCACGTCTCCATGAAAGGGCTCGGGAAGATTCAATCCCCAGTGTTGTGCCATGTAAGGAGCGGTCGGTTCGATGGGTCCGAAAAAAATCAGGGTCAAGATCCCCGAATCGGGGTCGAAGGCTCCCATCCTCGGGACAGCCCGATCACGCAAGATGCCCAGCTTCCCTTCCCGCTTTGCGTCGGTCAGGAATACCGCGAAGCCGTCGCCCAAAGCGAATCGGTCATCTGGAACCGTCTCGAAATAATCCCTGAAGACCGCAATCCCTTCCCCGGGGCCGAAAGGCAGTATTGCGAAGGCCTTCGGCCCGGGACGAAACATCCCCGCCATCCAGATGCACGGCATGCCCCCTTCCCTTTTCCAAGCAACCTTTCCCACGTTCCTCACGGCGTTGGCGGTGGCAAAACCGGTCCAGACGGTGCCCTCAGGGAGAGGACCCACCAAGTCTTCCACCTCTTGCAAAGACGGGGAACGAATTTCTCGTTTGACCATCATTTGGAAGGAAGTCCCGACCAAGTTGGTCAGTTCCATCCTCCTTTCGAGAAGAAAGGAGTTTCTGCTCGACGCGACGACCTCGAAAGACCCTTGGTCCAGGGCGGCGGGAACCCGCCATAGGTCGCGACTGTGAGCTTGGCCCGGTTCGAAGTAGAAGGAAAAGGGGCCGCTCTCGGGCCCAATCCAGAACCTCTCCTCTCCGCCATGGTTGTGGAAAGAAGCCTCGGAATCGGGTTGCTGGATAAAACCCCTTCCAACAAACCCGAGGCCGGGTTGGTTCGGACCCAGGGTGGTCGTCATCACCCGACCCTGCAAGGCGGGGCAGATCGCCACTCTTCCCGTGCCGGCCTCAAGAATTCGGACCTCGGTGTGTTTTCCAAGGAAGACGAGGTCGTCTTCAAAGCTGGAGGGACTGGAATCCAGCGAGCAGGAAAGAAAAACGCCCAGGAGGGTGGCGACAAGAAAAATACGCATCCCTGAAAAGAGTACAGGCAGGCTCGCTTGCGCGAACCTGCCTGTTTTCAAACAGAGGGGGGAACTAGTTCCAGCTTCCTCCGCCACCACCGCCACCGCGCTCTTCGCGCTCTTTGGCTTGGTTGACAACGAGGTCACGACCTTCGAGTTCGGTGCCGTGCATGGCTTCGATGGCCTTGGCTGCGCCAGCGTCGTCAGAGAGATCCACGAAGCCGAAGCCTCGGGAGCGCCCAGTTTCACGGTCACGGATGACCACGGAATCGGCGACGTCGCCGTAGGAGGAGAACATGTCTTTGAGTTCGTCGTCGCCGACGGACCAGGGGAGATTACCAACGTAAATTCGCATTCTTTTTTCGTTCTTATTTTTTTTCGTCCGAGAGAGAATCCGTAGCAAGCCCTCGGAAATGCCGGCTACGGTAAGCCGATAAGTATCGGCGGCCGGAGATTCTAGCGGAGCGGGCGGAAAAAGGGGGGACCGACCCGCGTGGCGACAAAAATTCCCGCCAATGCAAGGCCAAGGGGAACCCACGCCAGACCCAACCAACCCGGGCCGGTAACGCCCATATCCGCCAGGAATGCCAATCCGACGCAGGCTAGAAGAAGGCCAAAAATCTGCCTTGTGGCTGATGGAGGGCTCGTCGTGACCGATTTAGGTCTTTCAAAGCGCCCGAATCCTGCGAGAAAGGGAACGAGAGCTGCGACGAGAAGTGGCAACCAAAGCAGGCGGCCGACCCACCAGGTAATGCTTCCGGGTTCACCATGCATCCCCACGCCTCCCGCCCAAAAAGCCGCGCCGATGAGGAGCATCATCGAGGTGCTGTGCCACAAGAAGAGGGTCATCAGTGAACTGCTCAAGACCAGGGTCGCAGTCCAGGGAATGGGACGGGCAAGCCAGCGGTTGAGTGGAGCCTCCAACAGGCGCACCACTCCGAACTGGAACGCCGCCAGGGCCAACAGTGGAAGATGGGGCGGCGAGGTGTTGCTGACCGGGTCGCCCGGAACCCCTACCAGGCTCACGGGCCAGGGCCCAATCCGAACCATCCAGACCAGGAGAATGAACCCCCCCGAAGCGCAAAGGGCCTGGAGTCGGGGGGAGGCCATTCGCCCATCCCTCCAGGCGTAACCCAATTGGTGAACCGCTGCCCAGAGAATGAGGTAGTTGGTCCAACCGAAGGCATCCCAGCCTTGGGAGAAGAAACCCCAGTCGATGAAGCAGGCGACCGCGATAAGCCCCCAGAAACTCCCCATCCCCCACCTGCGCCAGGCACCGTGGGTCAGCGGAACCAGGGCCACCACGGCCAAGTAAACCGCCAGGAACCAGACCGGGACCAGGGCGATGCGCGAAGCCAGCCGCAAGATTTCCGAATCCAAACCCGCGGCTGCGGCCACCGCCCCGGCCACGAACCAGAACAGGAGCAACACCCCCACCGGCATGAGCAATCTCAGCGCCCGACGGTGGAGCCATTCTGAAAAGGGAAGACCGTCCCTGCGAGCCGCGGACCATGTGGTCGCGTTCGACCATCCCCCGACGAAGAAGAAGATGGGCATCACCTGGAAGAGCCAGGTCAGGAAATGGGTCCAGGGGGAGATGGAGAGGAGGTGGTCGAGGCTGGCCCCACCATCCCCGACTCTCGGGGCGGCCATCAACCAATGGCCAAGGACCACCGCGCAAAGGGATGCCGCCCGCAGGAAATCCACCGTCCGGTTCCTGGACTCTGGCGTTGCGGCCGCAACTTTTTCCGCTTGAACCCACAGAGCCTTCATGAGGGCAGGGTACGGCGGCGGGCAAAGAGGCCGCGAATCGGAACCCCTTCCATCTTCATGGGTTAGGGTGGGTTGACCCCTTTCGCACGCATTCTCCCTCTTCCCCTCATGTTCACACCCTTCCTTCTTGTCAGCCCCCTGTTGGCTCAAGGCGCCGGCCAGCCCCAGGACGGGTTCGTGTTGCTCGCCCCCCAAAGTGGCACCGACGCCCACCTTCTCGACAATCAAGGGCAGGTCGTCCACACCTGGCCGGGAACTATCGTTCCTGGGAACGCTGTATATTTGCTTCCTGGAGGGAATCTTCTGCGGACCCTCCATCGTTCCGGAAGCCTCGGTGGATCCGGCGGTGGGCTCCAAGAAGTGGCCTACGACGGCACGGTGGTCTTCGATTTCACCTACGACAACGCCGACCACCTTTCCCACCACGATGTGGAGGTCCTCCCAAACGGCAATGTCCTGGTCATCGCTTGGGAATACATCACCCGCGGCGACGCCATCGCCGCCGGACGGAATCCGGCCTACTTGTCGGGATCAGTTTTCGCCCCCGACCATCTCATCGAGGTGGTCCGCACGGGTCCCAGTGCGGGTCAGATTGTGTGGGAGTGGCACCTGATGGACCATTTGGTCCAGGATTTCGACCCCTCCAAATCCAATTACGGAGTCGTTGCGGACCATCCTGAATTGATGGACATCAATTATCCACCCCGCAGGGTAAACCAAGGGGATTGGAACCATGTCAATTCCGTCGATTACCACCCAGGTTTCGACCAAATCGTCATCAGCAGCCACAACATCAACGAATTTTGGGTAATCGACCACAGCACGACCACCGTGGAAGCTGCCTCCCACTCCGGCGGCCAAAGCGGCATGGGAGGTGATTTTCTCTACCGCTGGGGCAACCCCGAGGCCTACGGCAGAGGCACTCCGACCAATCGGATGCTGTGGGGACAGCACGATGTCCAATGGATTGATGATGGCCGCCCGGGGGCCGGGAACTTCCTTCTCTTCAACAACGGCCTCAACCGACCGGCAGGAGCCTGGTCATCCATCGACGAACTGGTCCCTCCCGTGGATTCCGCCGGCAACTACTCCATCCAACCAGGAACAGCTTTCGGCCCCACCCAGCTTGCTTGGACCTGGTCCGCAACCAATCCTCCCGATTTCTATTCCCAAAATATTTCCGGATGCGAAAGGATGGATAACGGGAACACCCTGGTTTGCAGTGGTAATCAAGGATGGCTCTTCGAGGTCACTCCTGCCGGAGACATGGTTTGGGAACACCAGAACACTCTCCCTTCCCCCAACACCAATCGGGTTTTCAAGGTGCGGCGCTATAACCACTTCCTCTGGCCTGAAGTGGCCTCCATTTCGACCTCCGTCGGGGGAACCGTGGAATTCCACCTGAAAGCTGGCACCCATCAAGCGGGTCGCAACTATGTTCTTGCAGCCTGCGTGAGTGGAACCAGCCCGGGCACCACGATTCCCGGCACCGGCATCACCGTCCCCCTCAACCGGGATTATGTGACGGATTTCGTCCTCGCCAATCTCAACTCCTCCATGCTTGGCGGGTTTGCAGGAACCCTCGATGCGCAAGGGGCCGCGGACGCGCTTCTCAACACAATGGGGGCTCTCCCTCCTGCAATGGCCGGAAGGACCGTCCATTTCGCCTTCGTATTGACGAACCCCGTGGATTTCGCCTCCAACGCGATGGGAATCGAGGTTCTGCCCTGATTACTAATGTAGAATCGGGAAGGATTCCCACCCACCGTGAGCCCCCTCCCCTGTCCCCTCAACATTGCGGCCCTGCTCCTGGCATTTTGTTTGCCTGGTTTCAGCCAGCAGGTGGACGGATTGGTCTCGATGCCTCGGGATGGGCAGACCTTCCTGACCTGGAATGAGATTCCAATTTCGGGAACTAGCTACAGGGTTTATCGCTCCCCGGTCCCTATCACTAATGAGGCGCAACTCCAGGCGGCCGACAAGCTGGGAGATGTGGACGACCTGAGTTCCTGGAACCAGCGACGGTCCATCGCCGAGGAAGCCAACCACAACTGGAGCATTGTGTCGGGAGGCCCGGAACTCACCGACACGACAGGGCTCTTCGTAGCCGCCATCGAGGTCACCGGAAATTCATGGTTCGCAGTCACGACTCTCCAGGGAGGAACCGAGGACAGAATCCTCGTTCCCGGAGAAAACACCACCACCTCGCCAACCCAGGAGATTCCAGCCCCGGTCGAGGCGGTGCTCCAGGCGGCGACATCCGACACGGAAATCTGGTCCCATTGGACCTCCGACCGCGACACCTTACACACCCAACATCAATCCCTCTGGCCCAGCCGAGGCCACAACTTCCGCGTTTCAAGGGGGAGCGACCTAGGGCCCCACGGGCTCCTTCTTAGGCTCCATGCCAAGGGAGGCCATTATTTCTCCGCCTGGCCCCACTACCCCGAAGTGCCAGAGGATGTGGACATCCTTTCCCTGGACGGGCCCGTGCGTGGCCCCGAACCTTCCCGCAAGTGGTACACCGTCTTCAGTTTCGGGGCCCGCGAGAGTTTTCCCGCTCCGCCCACCTCCGGTGAAGTGGTCGACACCTTCGCCCTGAGAAGAGCATTTTGGAGCCTGGATTGGACCCAGGAATACCTTGGATCAGCCACCGACTCCGGCAGGGTCTACCTGGCCGGTGGTTCAGCCGGGGCCATGGGCAGCATGATTCTGGCTTCCGAGCACCCGGATCGATTCGCCGCCATTCTTTGTCGAAAGGGTTTGTTCGATTTCACCGCCCAGGACATTCAGAATTCGGGTTATTTGGAGGAACTCTTCGGACCCATCACCTGGAATCTCTACACCGACACGGGCATGCCTGTTTTCGAACGCCTGGACGCCACCACGGTCTCCCAATTCAATCCTTCGGCAAAATGGCCGTTCATTCGAACCATCAATGGCCGCAACGACCCGGTCGTGGGCTGGTCCAGCGCCTGGGATCTTTTCGAAGGATTGGCCACCGCCGGCCGCCCGGCCTGCCACTATTTCGACGAAAGCGAGCACGGCCCGGACGGATATTGGGTGGAAAACCTACAGGACGAACTGGTGCGGCGCACCTTCGACCATCGCTCCGACCTCCCCTCTCTCCGCTTTTCCGATTTCTCCCTGGATTCCGACTCCGGCAATGGGGATCCCGCCCTGGGAAACCCCATCGGCAATCTCGGGGGCGGAATTGAATTCAACCCGGCTTCCTGCACCGAAACGCAATGGCAGCTGTCCTTCGAGGTGTCTCTACGAGCGGAAGGGGCGGCAGATGACGCCCCCCAGTCTGCGGCTCGGGCCTGCATGACCCCCAAGCCGAGTGGAAATTTCCAACCAGGTCCGGGCGAGCTTCTCCGCTACACCCTGCGGGATACCGGTGAGTTGTTGGATGAACATCTCCTCTTCCCGGATTCCCTTGGTTTGTTCACCACTCCCCCTGCCCCCTTTCATGCTAGGCCCAGGATGGCCCGCTTTCACATCATGACCTTGCCCGACCTTCCGACATTGTTCGTCGGCGACAGCCCCTTGGTGGGCGAAAAGGCTCAAGCCGTGATTTTCGGGGAAGCCGGAGACGACTGGACCTTGGCATGGTCCTTCCACTCTGGCTGGTGGGACACCCCCTGGGGGGTTTTCAAATTGGCCCGCCCTTGGCAAATTGCCCGAACCGGGCACCTGAATTCGACCGGTGTGGTTTCCCTCCTCCTTGAGGTTCCCGACTTCCCATGGCT
>DCAK01000027.1:2202-9552 GCA_002311925.1 Planctomycetes bacterium UBA1135 | reverse complement strand
TAGAGAGGTTCACTTCCAGGCTCTCGCCGACGACACGTTGACCGATGCGGTCACCGTGACCCTGCGCTGACGGGGCCGCGTCCCCCCTCAGGCGAGCAGGTAGAAGGGAAGACCCATGGCCACCCCGTAGAGGGCGCCATCCATGAGTTCCAAAAGGCAGACGCGCCAATGGGAGCCCTTCCAAATGGGTCCCCAAATGCTGGATCCTCCGAAGGCGAGGAAACCGAAGGTCGAGACGAAGCACCAGACCCGGGAAGCCGAGGCATCGGGGGCGAGGAAATGGGTGACGCCCCAGGCGGCAAAGAGTGCCACCCCAAAGTTGAAGAGAAAGGACTGGCCCAGGGCTTTCCCAATCTTCCAGGACCCATCAGCGAGCAGAAAAATAGACCCTTTTGGGCCCTGTTCGTACCGGGCCAGCCAATCCGTATTTTCCATTTCGGCCATGTTGGCGCAATGGGGAAACATGTACTGACCCTGCGCCGCGCCCTGCTCGCGAAGGGCGTCCATGACCGCGCCTTCATTCGGCAGCTTGTCGAAATCCTTCCAGTGGTACTTGAGAACCATCCGCAACACAAAGGAGGTGATGAAAACGGCGACCCCTCCAAGGAGGGCCGGGAGGAGGAGGGAAGTGAAGGAAAGCAAGGCGCCACCCTAATCCTTGACCAGCCGCAGGACCAAAAGAAGGACAAGGATTCCGACAAGCAGGAAAGGAAGGAAGGGGGGCGGCTCGAAGGGCAGCTCTTCGGGGGAATGGTTGGCAAGGTTGCCGTCCAGCGCCTCGAGGAAAGCCACAAGGTCTCGAATCTCGTTGTCCGAAAGGAAGGCCCCCAGCGCTGGCATGGCGCTGATTGGGGCTTTCCAGCTTTCCGCCAACGCCGCCGTGGGGTCGAGGATGGATTCGAGCAACCCTTCACGGGACAACCTGGCCCCGACCTCCGATAGGTCTGGGCCGAGCGAGCCGCCCGCGCCGTCCAGGGTATGGCACCGGTAGCAGGCGGTCGAAGCGTTGCCAAGGAAGACCTCCCGGCCCCTTTCCGAATCTCCGCCATCGGGCGAAAAGGAAGCGTCTCGGGAACGGGGAAGAGAAACACCAAGGCTCTCCCCGCTGGAGGCCCGGGCCAGTTCCAGCCAATCGGCCATGGAATGTGCGGGCCCGAGAGCCACAAGTGACAAGTCGTCGTATCGGGCTTCCCCGGTGGACCTCCCCCAGCCTCCGTAAAGGCAGTTGAGGCTGACGGACCGCTCCTCGGGGCCGGTCGAGAACTCGACCTCGACCCGGGTCCAACCCTCGTCCCCTTTCAAGGATTCGGTGGTCCAGGGTCGCGGGTGGACGTTCAGAAGGGCGCCGTGGGTTCCTCCCTCCGCGGTGACCCCGAAAGTTCGAATCCAGCCGGCAAGCCGATAACGAGTATTGGGTCGAGTCGGGAGATCCACGCACCAGCTGGTGTCGGCCCCCTTCTCCGAACGAATGGCAAGACAGGGTCCGCCATCCCTTCCTCCCTCCTTGAGCCAGACATGCTCCGCCTCTCCCGAGTAGACGCGCACCCGCCACCCGTCCGGGCGGTCGGGGTCTTCCGCTGAAGGATGGTCAAAACCAGAATTGACCATCTCTTCTCGTCGAGGGGCCTCCTCCGGCGTCGGAAGGAGAGGGGTCGCAGCGGCAAGGAATGCCTTCGCATGGGATCCGACCGCCGCCCCGAGAGCGGCAGGAATCCAAGGGTCTTCCGCATCTTCAAGGACCGCTCTCCCAGCCAAGATGATGCCGAGCGCATCGGAAGCTGGCATTCGGGAAGCCGCAAGAAAGGCCTGACGGCGAATGGACGGGTCGACGTGGTCGAACACCCCGGACGCCGCCAGGATTCGCGCGGAACCGGGGGTGGAGGGCAAGGATTGAAGAACTGCCTTGAGAACTTCGGATTCATGCCGGGCAAAAGCAGCTTCCAAAACCTCCATTCCCTTCTTGTCTCCCAGGGCATTCAACCCGGCGAGCGCGCGAACCGCAGCAGCAGCCGTCAATGCCCCTCCTCGCCGAACGGAACCGTACAAGCCAGGAATCGCCGTCCCGATTCTCCCCTGGACGAGAATCCTTCGGGCCTGGACCCGCCAGAATCGGTTGGGGTTGCCGAGCGCCGCAACAAGTTCGGACGGCCCGGCGTCGGCCAGGCCGGGCGGAGAAAGATGAGGACCTCGCTTTTCCACCCGCCAGATGCGGCCGTGGCTCTTGTCGCGATTGGGATTGAGGTGGGCGCTCCCGTCCCCATACTCGATTCGGGGCAGCCCACGCTCGGGATTCCCTGGAAGATTGTGCAGGATGATGAACTGGGCGAAATCCGCGATCCAGACCGCCCCGTCCGGACCCACTCCCGCCTGGACCGGGCAGAACCACTCGTCCGTCGATGCAACGAGGTTGAAGGCGTCGCGGGTCCGGTAACCGGATCCAGCGGAGTACGCCTCGAGGCGGCCCACGAGGTGACCCGTGGGTTCGCAGACGAAGGCCATGCGCTCCCCCCATTCCGGCGGAAGATCAGGGCCGGTGGAGAAGGCGTGCCCGGCGGCGGCTGTCCATCCCCCCAGATAATCTCCCTGCCTGATGTCGGAGAGAGCCGGGTGGATGGATTTCTGGTCGAGCACGGGAGCGGCCCCGGGGAAGCCTGAGTTCGTCTTTTTCACCAGGTCCATGGGGACACCCATGAAAAACGAGGGTTCCCCGTTGGCAGTGGAGCCGAAGATTTCTCCGTCGCTTCTCAGGCCCAGTCCCCAGGTGTTGTTGGTGAACTGGGCGAGAAAGACGGGTTCTTCCCCAGGGGACCAACGCCAAAGCCCGCTCCCGAAGGAGGAACCGTCCTCTCGACGGAAGCTGGAGTATCCGATCGCTCCCCAGAGAGAGTTGTCGGGACCCCACTCCAGATTGGAAGGCCCGGCATGGGTGTCGAAACGGCCGAACCCTGATAGCAGGACTTCCCTCGAATCGGCGCGGTCGTCCCCGTCTTCGTCCCTGAGAAAGATGAGGTTCGGAGCCTGGGTGACCCAAACCCCACCTTCCACCTTGAGAAGGCCGGTAGGAAGATTGAGGCGGTCGGCAAAGACCGTCCGCGAGTCGGCCAGTCCGTCCCCGTCGGTGTCCTCGAGGATGGTGACCCTGTCGTTGCCTTCCCCGCTCTCGTGGACCTCGTTCGGATAGTCGGGAGATTCAAGCACCCACAAGCGTCCCCTTTCATCCCAGGTCATGGCGATGGGGTTCACCACCATGGGTTCGGCCGCGAAGAGCTTCACCGTGAACCCGGCGGGAGGCTGAAGCCGGTCGCGGGCCTCCATGGGAGTTGAAGGCCTCTGGAACAAGGGGCGTTCTTCCAACCCCTCGTAATTGGGAACCATGTCTTCCCTGGTTCCGGGAAGGGCCGGCAGGGGGAAAGCCGACCTGCGGGAGGCAATCGGTTCACCGACCGTCCAATCCACCGCGCGCAGAAGGAGGTCCAGAAAACCAGGCTGGGACCAGGTCCGGTCGTCGTGCCCGGAGGCGGTGTAGAACACCCGCCCCTTCCCCTCTGCGCGAACCCAGGTCCACGGTTCTTCCCCCCGGAAAGCCAGAACCGTCCGCCCGGCCTCGTTGTGCTGCTGGACATAGGTCTCGTCCCAGCTTTCGAACGCCTCCCAACCAGCCATGATCGGATGCCCGGGCAGGACCACCTGCTGGCTGAAAATTTCGGCTCCGTGGCTGAGGAACCGGGCCCCCACAAGCTCAAGCCAGGCGTCCGTCTCGGGAAAACACCCGGAAGCGCAGTGAAGCGCCACAAGTCCTCCTCCCGACCGGACGAAACCCAGTACCGCATCCATGAATTCCCTGGGAGCCTTGGAATGGCCGGGTTGGTTGGCGTAGACCATCAAGCAGTCGAAATCAGCAAGCCTTTCCGCTGTCACGCCCGCCAATTCCTCTTCCCATTCAACCGCCACCCCCTCTCTCGCCAGGGCTCCCCAGACCGAGGCCAGGCGCTGGTCCGGCAGATGGTGCCCCCTGTCGCCCAGGAAAAGGACGTGAATCCGGGGAGGGGGAGCCGAGACCTCCTCGAGTTGCTGGACCAAACCAGCGGCAAGAAACAGGGGGAGAATGGGAATCACTCCGAGAGAATTTCCCTGATGACGTGGCCGTGAACATCCGTCAGCCGCATGTCACGGCTGTCGAAGCGGTAATTGAGTGCCTTGTGGTCTACCCCCATGAGGTGCAGCATTGTCGCGTGAAGGTCGTGAATTTCAAAGGGCTTGTCCACCACGTAATAGCCGTATTCATCGGTTTCCCCGACCACGACGCCTCCCTTGACCCCTGCTCCGGCCATCCACATGGAAAACCCGTGGGGGTTGTGATCGCGACCATCACTTCCCTGGGCCATGGGGGTCCGGCCGAATTCCCCGGTCCAGACGACGAGGGTGTCTTCCCAGAGCCCGGTTCCCTTCAAATCGTCAATCAAGGCCGCAATGGGTCGGTCCACCGCGCGTGCGTTTTGTTCATGCCCCTTGGCCAGGTCCGAGTGCTGATCCCAGCGGTCGATTCCCGCCATTGAAGGGCAGGTAAGTTGGACGAAGCGAACCCCTTGCTCCAACAGTCTTCGCGCGAGCAGGCACTGGGTACCATAGGTTCGCTCGGGTTCGAATTCCGATTCCAGCCCGTACATCTTCCTGACCGTGGCGCTTTCCCCCGAAAGGTCGGCCACTCTCGGGAGGGCCGACTGCATTCGAAAGGCGGTTTCCTGGTTGGCGATGGAAGCCTCCACATTGGCTCCGGAAACCAAGCCAAGGCCGTCCAAGTCGCGAACAAGGTCCAACTTCCTTGCCTGAAGGTCGGGGGAATCCGTGGCCCCGAGATTGGGAAGAAGAGCCCCTCCGGACTGGAGGACCGAGGCCTGGTGCTCGGCCGGCAGGAACCCCGAGCCGAAGCAATCCAATCCGCCAGGGGGAATCAATCCTCCGTCCAGGACGATGTAGCCGGGAAGGTTCTGGTTCTCACTTCCAAGCCCGTAGGACCACCAGGCCCCCATGCTTGGACGACCTTGGAAACCTGTCCCCGTGTGGAGGAAATAGTTAGCAAAAGAGTGCTCGGAAAACTTCGATGTCATCGATCGAATCACCGCTAAATCGTCCACCCGGTCCCGGATGTTCGGGAACAAGTCGCTGACGGGAATCCCCGATTCCCCACCGGGATGGAATGCCCATGGGGACTTCAAGACCGTTCCGACATCGTCGAATTGAGTCTTCGGCACCTCCATGCCGATGGGCTGGCCGTGTTCCGCGTCCAGGCGTGGCTTGGGGTCGAAGGAATCCACCTGGGAAACCCCTCCATCCATATAGAGAAAAAGGACTCTCTTCGCAGGCCCAAGCAGACTGGAGGGGAAGCCTCCATCCTGCAGTGCCGCCGGGCGAAGTCCACGGAAGGCAAACGCCCCGAAACCGCAAGCCGTGCGCAGGAGCATTTCACGGCGACTCAGCGGCTGGAAGGGAAGGAGGTCAGGGGACATGAACGAATTCCTTCACATTGAAGAGGGCGTGGCAGAGCTCCTCCCAGCCACCGTTTTTGGGGTCAATCAAAAATGATGCGCAACTGTCCTCCTCTTCCGAGGATGGAAACCGGCCGAATGCTTTCAGCCAGGCGGCCCTGATTCTTGAAGGATCATCGGGGAAGGAGGCCTGGAGTCCTTCAGCCCAGACCTCCGCCTGCTGGCGGACGAAGGGGGAGTTCATCAGGGCAAGGGCCTGGGCGGGGACGTTGGAAATCGACCTTCTTCCCATCGAGGTCGCGGGTTGGGGAAAATCCCAGACCAGCAGGAAGGGAATGAGGAAATTTCGCCGAACCTCCAGGTAAATGGAGCGTCGACCGGCCCCGTCCAGTGGGCCGCTCTCGGCCGGCCGGCCTCGACCCTTCATGAAGCTGGTCAGGTGAACGGGAACGGGAGGCCCACCCACTCTTCGGTCGAGCCTGCCGGAAACGGAAAGAATGGAGTCCCGGATGGCTTCGGCATCCAGGCGGCGAGGTTCCCGCTCCATCCCGTAAGTCCTCGAAAGGACGATGCGTCGAACCAGGGCCTTGAGGGACCACCCTTCCTCTATGAAGCTGGACGCAAGGTGGTCCAGCAGAGCGGGGTGGGACGGAAAGGAACCCAGGGTTCCGAAATTGTCCGTGGTTTTCACGATTCCTTTTCCCGACAAATGGTGCCAGACTCGGTTCACGAATACCCTGGCCACCAAAGCCTCGGAATCCTGGAAAATGGCCTCCGCCAAATGGAGCCTTCCACTAGTAGGTTGGCCATTCGGAAACGTTGGGGGCACGGCTTCACCTTTCCCTGAGAATCTCTCCAGAAAGGCCCGAGGTACTGGGTCGGAGGGCGCCGAGGGTTGCCCCCGGATTAGCAGGGGTTGGTCCATTCCGTTTCCATCCAAGAGCGCTGGCGCCAATCGGGACTCCAGAATCCGCCCGTCCAATAGCTCCTTGCGCTTCTCATGAAAGGCAAGCACCTGACTCGATGGATTCCCTAGAGGCCGAGGGGTATTCAGAAGCTGGTTCGAAAGCCCTTGGGGTGGTGAGGGGCAGGGTGGATTCTCGCCCCGTGCGATGGCGGCCACGCCGACCCACTCCCCTTCTCCCCGAGGGCAGAATTCGAAGTGAGCCCTCATTCCCTCGTAATCCTTCAGGCTGGGGTGTTGAATCCATTCCCATTCCCCTCCGGTGTCAAACAGGTTGAAAGTATTCAAATGGAGGGGCCCCCTCACCAATCGATGATGTTCCACAGGGGAAAAAGCGGCGCCCTTCCCTCGAACGAGGTACCAGATGGGTTCCTCCCCCAGAATCACCGTGGGAGTGCGAAAAGTCCGCCCTTCTCCTCCCCAGTTCAGATTCTCGATGGAAGCTCCTCGGCTTTGGGGGGCAGGGCGCAGGCCCTGCCAATCGGGATCATGGACCACCGCATTCACGGGGAGAAAGTGATGGACTGGCCAGGAGGCATTCGTCGTGAACAATGCGTCGCCTTCCTTGCCCAAGGAATAGCTACCTCCGTCCGGCCACCAAGCATCTCGGCCTGCAACCCAAATCAGAGATTCATTCAAATTGGGAAAATCCCAAGGCTCCTCCACATTTTTCCCTTCGGAACCCGGAGTACCCTCCCAGGATTTTTGCAGCCTCGACAGCGCTTCCATTCGGGCCAATTCGCCCCGTTCCTCTACCAAGAGATCCAGGGCTTTGCGAATCTCTTTGTTCTTCTCCAGAGATTGAAACCGAACCTGGTGATAGGAAGAACTCTGCACCAAGCCCGAAAGGGCGTAATAGTCCCGAGAGGAAACCGGATCGAACTTGTGGTCATGGCAACG
>DCAK01000027.1:0-2100 GCA_002311925.1 Planctomycetes bacterium UBA1135 | reverse complement strand
TTGAGCCGGGCCGGCTCGAGAAGGTCGCCGGCCACCTGTTCCTCCACTAATCGTTTCCAGGAAACATCCGCATTGAATCCGCGAATCAGCCAGTCCCGATATTCCCAGGCGTTGGGGATCTCAATATCGAATTCATGCCCCCATGTACCCGAATACCGGACCAGGTCTAGCCAATGACGTGCCCATCGCTCACCGAAATGGGGAGAGGCCAACAGGGAATCCACCATCCAGAATCGTCGAGTTTCCGCCGGTTGAGCAAGGAAGTTCGCCCTGTCTTCCGGTCTCGGGGGCAACCCGGTCAGGTCGAAAAAAACCCTGCGGAGCCAGACCGTGTCGGGAGCATCCTTCGGGGGGAATTTTCCCTCGGCTTCAAACTTGGCAAGAACATGGATGTCCAGAGGGTCCCGAACCCATCCTTCATTCTTCACCCGGGGAGCTGGCGTCGCCGAAAGGGGCGCAAATCCCCAATGCTCCTTCCACTCCGCCCCCGATTGAATCCATCGGCGGAGGATGTCCACTTCCTTTTCGGACAAGGATTTGCCGCTGTCGTGGGGTGGCATCCGGTCCTCCTCGCCGGCCTCGGCGACTCGCCACCACATTTCGCTTTCGTCCAGATCTCCTGGAACCACCGCGAAATAACCCCCGAGATCCCCCATGATTCCTTCGTGGGTGTCGAGTCGGAGATTGGCTTTCTGTTCATCCGGCCCGTGACAAATCAGGCATTTCTCGGCAAAGATGGGCCGCACATCCCGCAGGAAATCAACGGGCTCATCAACTCCTTGAAAGGCCGCGAAGGAGACGACCAGTAGGGAAGCAAGGATTACGCGCACCCGTTCATAATAAATGGCACTCGTCTCAAGCACCGACAGGATTGGCCTTATCCTTTCGGAATGCCAGAGGACCACGGCCCATCGTCCTGCCCATCATGCAAAATTCTTCGGGACGAGCTTCACGCCGTCAACGAATTCGCTCAGGTCATCGGTTCCGCCTCCGACCTTGACGAACTCTACTGGTTGATGGCGGACTCCATCGCTTCGATTCTCGGCGTCGAGGACCTCGTGCTCTACCTGCGGGATGGTGAGATGCTCATCCAAAAGGCGGCATTCGGAGTGAAAGAGGAAGACAGAGCCATCTTTCAACCCATCGAGATTCCCATCGGTTCGGGCATCGTGGGAACCGCCGCTGCAACGGGCACCCCCCAGTTGGTGGATGATGTCTCCACCTTTCCCGGTTACATCCCCGATCAATATGAGGGGGCATCGGAATTGGCCGTCCCGGTTATCTCAGAAAACAGGGTCATAGGGGTTTTCGACACCGAATCCAGGAAGAAAAACAACTATCAGAAAAAAGACCGTCAATTGCTGGAACGGCTTTCTCGAATCGCTGCCCCCCGAATTCAGGCCGCCACTCAAAGGGGAAGACTCGAGGAGGCGGTGGTCTTTTTGATGGAAGAGCGTCAACAATCCTTGACACAGGAAATCAGGGAATCGGGAAACATCCCGTTGCCTGGCCATGAAATCGGCCTTTTCCGATTGGAAAGGCTCCTGGCGCTCCGTGAGCGGACAACCCTTTGGGAAGCGAATCAGATGGATCTCGGGCGACCGGTCTTTCTACAGATCCTCCATCGAGACAAGGCCGCCTCTAAACAGTCCATTGAATTTCTCGAAAGAGCCCAGGTGGCCTCCCGCCTCCATCACCCCAACATCGCCGAGGTGTTCGGCTGTGGGGAGGACGCGGGATGGTTTTGGACTTCACAGGAACACGTCCCCCAGGCCCAGCTTCTATCCACTTTTCTCGACTCCACATCTCGGATGCCCAGCCTTCCCGAGGATTACTTCTCGGCGGTCCTTTGGGTCTTTCGAAGAGTGGCGGATGGAATCAAGCATGCCCATCGCATGAATGTGGCGCATGGGAATCTGACCGTTGAGCAGTTGGTCCTGAGACCCGGAGAGGAGCCAAAAATCATCGGGTTCGGAAGGTCGGTCGAGGAGGGCGACCCGTCCGCCTTCGCGGAAGATGTCGTTGGCCTCGTCGAGGCCCTTTATCGGGCGCTCACTTTCCGCCCTTCGGACAGGGAAAAGTTTGTCCCTCCTTCCCTGG
>DCAK01000015.1:25494-25825 GCA_002311925.1 Planctomycetes bacterium UBA1135 | reverse complement strand
CAGAGCTGCATCTTGAAGGCCGAAGACAGCAATCTCCCGGGCCTTCTCGTTGACCTCATGGCGGGGAAAAAGAACAAGGTGAAGGTTCCCGTGGGACGTTATTCGTTCCTCCAGGGGATCTGCCGCGGAAAGGATGACGCGGAGGCTCTAATCGTCCCCCCGCAATCGATTCCCATCCTGGTCTATGTCGAGGAAGGGGAAACAGTCAAGATGGAAATTGGAGCTCCCTTCAAGGTTGTTTGCGATGGCGTTCGTGAGGGCAACACCTTGACCCTGGCCGGAGACACCCTCCGGGTCGAAGGCCGAGGAGGTGAACGCTACGTGCGTCTCA
>DCAK01000015.1:24935-25401 GCA_002311925.1 Planctomycetes bacterium UBA1135 | reverse complement strand
GAGAAGAAGTGGGTGAGGATTGGCGCTTCGCCCACCTTCCCGGCGACGCCCTTTTCGCCCTTTCTTCCGCCGATGCGGAAATCTCCTGGAGAGTTCGTCTTCGTAAGCATCCATGGTTTGGGGATGCGGATTCCGGTTGGGTAGAGTAAGGCCATGCTCGACCTGAAATGGCTCAGGGAAAACCCGGGAATCGTGGCCGAAGGCGCTCGAAGGAAAAGGATTTCCGTGGATGTCGAAGCTGTCCTCGAAGCCGACGCCAACCATCGGGCTCTTCTCGGAAAGGTGGAAACGCTTCGGGCTGAATCCAAGACTCGCTCCAGGGATATGAAAGATCTTTCCACGGAGGAAAGGGAAGAGCGACTGGAAGAGGGCCGAAAGGCGAAGCAGGAGCTCAAGGCTCTTCAAGCTGAAGAGATTCGGGTTCGCGAGGAGGTCCAGGCGGGATTGCTGTCCCTGCCCATGCCTC
>DCAK01000015.1:23371-24866 GCA_002311925.1 Planctomycetes bacterium UBA1135 | reverse complement strand
GAAGAATCCGAAAACGTTGAAATCAGGTCCTGGGGGAAGATTCCGGAATTCTCTTTTCCGATTTTGGACCACGTCGCTTTGGGCGAGAATTTGGGGATTCTCGACATCGCCAGGGGAGTCAAGCTTGCTGGTTCCCGGAATTATCTCCTGCTTGGAGATGGGGCCAGGTTGGAGCAGGCAATTCTTCGCCTGGCCGTCGACCACATGCTGGCTCGCGGATTCGATCTCGTTTCGGTTCCCATCCTGGTCAACCATGAATGCATGGAGGGAACGGGTTATTTCCCCGGCGGTGAAGAACAAACTTACGCGGTTCCCACGGACGGACTTTTTCTATCGGGTACCTCCGAAGTCCCTCTCACGGCCATCCACGGTGGAGAAACTTTGGCCGAGGCCGACCTCCCCTTGCGCCGAATCGCCATGTCCCCCTGTTTTCGCCGAGAAGCGGGCACCTATGGGAAGGACACCCATGGTCTCTATCGGGTTCACCAGTTCTGGAAGGTCGAACAGGTGGTCATCGGGCCGAATGATGAGGATTGGTCCATCCATGAACAGGAGGAAATGCTCACCCATGCGGAAGAATTCATGCAGGCTTTGGAAATCCCTTACCGGGTGGTGGATGTTTGCGCCGGGGATTTGGGGCAGGGCCAAGTGAGAAAATTCGACATCGAGGCTTGGATGCCCAGTAGGGAGAATTGGGGAGAGACTCATTCCGCATCCCGTTTTCACGATTTCCAGGCGAGGCGTCTGGGATTGCGTTACAAACCCGCCGACGGAGGAAAACCTCTTTTCTGCCACACTTTGAACAACACGGTGGCTGCAACTCCTCGTCTATTGATACCCATCCTGGAGCTGGGCCAGAAGGAAGGGGGAGGAATCACCTTGCCGACGGCCTTGGCTGGAATGATGGGGAAGGAAAGGCTGGAATCGAGCTCAAGCTGAAGCTTCTCAGGAGCTGTTCAGTTTCATTCGGGCCCGACTATCCCCGTTCCACCAGGAAATCCTGTTCTTGATTGAACGCCATCGAAAGCCTCCCCGCGGCCATCCCTGCCGGGAGTTCCAACATCGCCTCCGGTGCCTGAATCTTCCTTGTCGTCCTTTTCCTCTTCCCCAGGTCCGATGGATTCAGATTCTTCACCCGGCAGCAATGGGTGCAGACGATTCCTAAAAGTCCACCGGACGGGCTCCGCTATGGCAAGGACGTCGTAGAACTCCAATCGGGAACGGTTGGCGCCCAGGAACAAGCGACTTTCGGCCGATTTTCTTGGTTTGACTTCCATGTCCAGGCGGATTTCTATCGCAACCGGAAGTGATTGCCTCTCCTCCGAGTCCCATTCATCGTCCCAATCAGGATCAAATCCAGGCTCCTCGTAATAAAGAATCTGGAAATTGATGACCCTTTCGTAGAGGAGGGAAAAGCGGCCTTCCTCGAATGGTTTGTCATCCACCAGGAAGTCCTCCCTTCTCCACAATTCAAGGAAATCAGAGGAACCCGGGC
>DCAK01000015.1:17506-23363 GCA_002311925.1 Planctomycetes bacterium UBA1135 | reverse complement strand
GGCGGAGTCTCCATCCCACTTCAGTCAATGGGGCATAGACCTCTTCCTCTCTGACAGGGTCGTGAAACGGCAACGAGGATTTCCTTCTCACCAGCAGGTCGATTCGATCCGCGTCCCTTCCTCCGATTGAATCCTTTTCTCCGTGGAGAACCCTGAATTCGGGCGCGTCATACACGGCCAAATCCCGCAAATCGTCGCGAAAGACCTGGAGGATTCGGGGACCAACGTTTTCCGTTTCAACGATGTTGTGGATGGCATCGACCGCCCTTTGGGTGGAATCCAGGGATGAGAGGACACTCGTCATGATCAGCCCGCTGATGAAAAGAGCCACGAGAACCTCCACGAGTGTGAACCCAAGCCTTGAAACGGAACCCATCATCGGATGGCACCCGGGCTGCTAGTTCCCCACAAAGCTTCCCATAATTCAAAATCCTGGTAGACCGCCCAGGTCGGCAGGATGGTTTCCATCTGAAGGGAGCCGTCTTCCCCTCCGGACCCTGGCCAAGTGACCGTCAGGAAAATCCGGGTGTATTCAGGGAGGTCGGCGGCCTCAGGGTCTTCCACGGCGGCTCGGGCGGAATCCCGCCAAGTCATCTCCGCATCGGAGCCGGTGCTTCCCGCGAAAGCGCTGCCGTCACCCAGGCCAAGCAAATAAGTGAAATCTCCGAATCCTTCCTCCGCGAAATCACCCTGAAATCCATCGAACAAATCCGAGACCCGACCTGCTTCCACACGATGAAGCAGCCCCAAACCCAGTCTGGAGGCGATGGAGCCTGAGCGGGAGGAAGCCGCCCTCGCAACCGCGTCATTGCGAAGTTGGAGAAGGCTGACCAAGGTCACTGCCAGGAGGATGAGGGACGCCATCACCTCGATGAGGGTGAATCCTTTCCTAGAGATCATCTTCATCCACTTGTGGAAGGGGGACCCGCCCCTCAAAGACCGAGGCCGATCCAGTCAAACCCGAAACGCGGATGGTTCGGTCGAAACCCGTCCCAAAGGTGTTGAGGAGGAAAACACTCATGTCCCTTGTGGAACCGGAAGCATCGTATTCGACCTTGAAGATTCCCTTTTCAGTCTCCCATCCAGTCGCGTCCTCAATGGCCTGAAATTCCATCCCCTGTTCAAGAAGAGTCCAACCCAGGTCGGTCCGTTCCTCTTCGGTCAAGGCGAATTTTCCATCCTCATCGAAGGGAGTCACGATGCGAAAACTTTCCTCGTCCAAATCAATTTCAAGCCGGTAGGATCGGCCAAATGCGATCGCATTCGTTCGGGCAAGCTCCATCTGGGAAATGAGTGTCCGGGCAGTTTGATCTGAACGGGATGCGGGAAGAAAACGCCCCAGGTTGACCGTGGCGGTTGAAAACATGAGTCCCAGGAGAAAGACCACCACCAGGATTTCAAGAAGGGTGAATCCTCGCTCCCTCGAGTCGCCTGAGGATGCGTTCCGGCCGGCCATCCTGGACTCCTAATTACGTTCGCGCATGGATTGATTGGTGATGTCGGCATTTTCGCCTTCGCCACCAGGACTCATATCCGCGCCGTAGGTGCCAATCAGAAGCTTCCCACCCGCGTCTGCCACCTCATAAAAATAGTCCTGCTCCCATGGGTCGAAAGGGAGGCTGTCGCCCTGGATAAAGCTGAATCCAGTTTCATCCACTTCAGCCAAATCATCCAGAGTTTGGGGCCAGCGGCCCTTTTCAGCCTTGTACATCTGCACCGCATTTTCCAAATTGGTGATGTCCGCGAGGACCTTGGCCTCGTTTCCCTTGAAAAGCATGCGGCCGATGTTGGGGACGACCACCGTGGCAAGGAGGCCGATGATGAGAATCACCACCATGATTTCGAGCATGGTGAATCCGGCACTGGAAGGAGAAATTGCGCTGCGGGTTTTCATTGTCAGCCGAAGGATTGAGACATTTGAAGGATGGGCAGAAGAATGGCAAGGACGATAAACCCTACCAGGACTGCCAGGAACACGATGAGTAAAGGTTCGATGACGGAGGTGAATCTCTGGGTGGCGATTTCCACCTCCTCCTGGTAGGCGGCTCCCACTTGTTCCATCATGGAATCCAGCTCACCGGATTGCTCACCGACAGCAATCATGTATCCAATGAGAGCAGGAAAGACTCCCGACTGCCGAATGGGAGTGGCGATGTCGGCCCCTTCCAGAATTTTTTCCCTGACATTGGCGATGGTGTTTTCCAGGAGCCGGTTTCCCAGGACCGTCTTGGTGACTTCGAGACAGCGAACGACGGGAACCCCTGACCTCAACAAGGTGGCAAAGGTCTGGGAAAATCGGGAAAGGGCCTGTTTGACGAGGAGGTCCCCAAAGACGGGGATTTTCAGCATTCGACTGTCGACCGCGAGGCGTCCCTTGTCCGAGGCGTAATAAAGATTGAATGCGAGGCTTCCAAAAATCCCGGCGAGAAGAATGGCCCACCACCAGCCGGTGAGAAAGCCCGAAGCGCTCTCGAGTATTCGGGTTGGCAAGGGGAGGGTCTGACCCCTGGCGAGAAGCATTCCAGTGATTTTCGGAACCACGGCGGTCATCAAGACGGCGACGACGATGAGGCCGACGAGCAGCATGATTCCCGGATACATCATCGCCGACACCACCTTGTTTCGGACCTTCATCTGTTCGGAGATGAAATCGGCAAGGCGTTCGAGAACTTCGTCCAGGCGCCCAGCGGCTTCTCCAGCCCGAACCATGGAAACATAGAGCTCGTCGAAATAATCGGGATGAGTTTCCAGGGCATCCGCGGTGGGGGCCCCCTGAGAAATCTTTTCTCTAATGTCTCGATACAGGATGCCGAGCCTTTTGATTTCTGTTTGCTCGATGATGGCCCGCAAAGCTTCGGTCACGGGGATTCCCGCCTTGCTGAGGGTCGACAATTGTCTCGTGAAGGTGCCCACCTCTTCCATCCTGCCGGTGGAAAGGGATCCACCCTCCTTTCCACGGGCCTGGTGAAGTTTTGCCTCCATGCGCATGGAAAGTCGGGACAGGAAGCCGGGGGATCCGGATGAACCGGTATCGGCGGCCTTGCGCTTCCCGCCCCTGATTTCGGCGGTCGAGGTGACAAGGACCTTGTCCCTCCGCAGCTTGACCCGGGCCTCCCGGGGAGAATCGGCATCAACTACCCCGTTTGCTTTTCGACCCTTCCCGTCGAAACCCCTCCATTCGTAAATGGGCATGGCGCGGTCAGCTGACGTCCAACTGGGTCACCCTCATCACTTCTTCGGCGCTGGTTTCGCCCGAAGCGACCTTGGCCAGTCCGTCCGAGCGGAGAGTTCTCATTCCGCCCTCGACCGCGGCCTTCTTGAGAAGGGATGCGGGCACTCTTTCCATCACCATTTGGCGAATTTCTTCTGTCATGGGGAGAAGCTCGTAAATGGCGGTCCGCCCCTGATACCCTGATTGGAAGCAGTCGTCGCAACCCGGGGATACCGCGATTTGCCCATCCGGGAATTTTTCGGCATCCAATCCGATGCTTTGCAAAGTTGCGATTTCCTCCTCGGTGGGAGATCGCTTGGTCTTGCAGGAGGCGCAGAGGGTTCGGACCAGGCGCTGGGCCATGACCATGACCAGGGAAGAGGACACCAAGTAGGGTTCGAGTCCCAGGTCCACCAAGCGGGTGATGGTTGAAGGCGCGTCGTTTGTGTGGACGGTCGAAAAGACGAGGTGCCCTGTGATGGCTGCTCGAATCGCGATTTCCGCCGTTTCCAGGTCTCGAATTTCTCCCACCATCATCACGTCAGGATCCTGGCGAAGGAAGGAGCGCAGGCCCGACGAAAAAGTGAGCCCTTTCTTGGTGTTGACCTGAACCTGGGAAATGCCGTCCAGCTGGTATTCCACAGGATCCTCGATGGTCAAGATGTTCTTTTCGCCGGTGCTGATTTCAGTCAACGAGGCGTAAAGGGTCGTGGTTTTCCCCGAACCGGTGGGCCCGGTCACGAGAATGATTCCGTGCGGATAGGAGATATAGCTTCGAAGGATCTCCTGATTTTGAGCATCAAGGCCGATTTGGTCGAGGGAAAAGGCCCTTGCGGTCTTGTCCAACAAGCGCAGCACGGCCCTCTCGCCGAAGCTTGTGGGGACGATGGATATGCGGACGTCGACCTCTCCGTCGCCCACTCGAATGCTGGCCCGGCCGTCCTGGGGAAGCCGCCTTTCCGCAATGTCCATTTTCCCCATAACCTTGATTCTTGATACGACCGCGTCTTGCGCGTTCTTGGGAATGGATTCCATGTCGTACAGAAGGCCGTCAATGCGGAAGCGAACTTGAAGGCGGTCCGTGTAGGGCTGGAAATGGACATCGGAAGCTCGAAGCTTGAGGCTTTGAAAAAGAACCGAATTCACGAGCTTGATGATGGGAGCCTTGTTGGCCGAATCGAGCAGGTCCTCGGATTCTTCAATCTGGGCGGCCAGGCCCGCAATGTCGGCGTCTTCCAAGTCTTCCAGCGCCTCGTCCACCCCATCCGCCTTGTGTCGATAAGCCCGGTTTAGAATCTCCGCGACTTCATGACGAGGGACCAAGAGAAAACGGATTTCTCCGGGCAGCATGGACTCCAAATCATCCTGGGGGTGGACATCCAAGGGGTGGGAACAGGCAATCTCTAGGACGTTGTCCACCTTGGCCAAGGCCACCATGTCATGCGCCCTGGCGAATGCCATGGGGATTCTGTCGGTGAATTCGGAGGGGACCCTCACGCCCTCCATTTCAGACCGGAATTCAAGGCCGAGGTCGGATGCGAACGCCTTGAGAACCCCGTCCTCGTCCAAACCCCTGGAAATCAGAATGCGATCAAAAGTCTGGCCACTGGCCTGAGCTTGATCCCGAAGTTTCTTCAACTCCGGCTTTTCGGCTCCGGTCTCCCTGACCAAGGCGTCAAGGAGCCCCTCAGGGGCCATGATTCCGCCCTCGGCGCTCACCGGCCACTCCCCGACGAAAGGGAGCCTTCCTCCGCGCCCTCGGGGAGGTTGCGACCCAATGGGATTTCAAGGGTGGAAGATTCCCCTGGAGAGTTTTCCACGCTCTTTTCAAACAAATCCCCGGAGTCCACGCCCACGTGTTCTGGAGAGACTTCCCCCTGGGTGCTGAGAAAGGCTGGATTCTCGAAGCTTGACAGGTTCAAGGCTCCTTGCGCTTCCCCCTGGGGCCCCTCCAGGATGAAATCCGCCGGATCTTGAACATTGTAGGTGGGGTCAACGACTTGGACCCGGTCCAGACCGATGATTTCGGCGGCCCTTCCTTTGGCTTTGTCGGACAGATCGCCCAAACCCTCAAATTCATCTTCGGGATGAAGAATCCGGGGCGTGCAGAAAAAGAAGAGGGTGGTCTTCGCGTTGCTGTTGGTGTCCTTCCGGAAAAGGAACCCGATGAGAGGGAGGTCGGAAAGCCATGGAATCCCCTGCGTGTCTTCGAGCAGGTCGTCCCGGACGATTCCGCCGATAACCATGGTTGCCCCATCGGGAAGGTGAACCGTGGTTTCCAATTCACGAGTGACTTTGGGTGGCGGAAGGTCCCCTGAAGAGGCGCCTCGGAAGGATGAAATAGAGAGGTGAATGTAGAGGCGCAGATAGTGGTTGGCGGAAATTGAGGGGCTGATATGGAGGGTGATGCCGGCCGTTTGATATTCGCTGAACCCGGAGGAAATCCCGGCGCCTTGAACTGCGGATTGCGTGGAAACCGGAATTTCGTCCAATGAGACCACGGAAGCCCCCTGGTTGTTGGATACAAGGATGGATGGCTTGGAAAGGATGTTCGCATTGCTGGACGAACGGGCCGCTTTCAACAACATGGGGATTCCGAATTTGTCCCCGGAAAGGATTCCCGCAGTCAGTCCGGAGTAGTCGGTG
>DCAK01000015.1:11681-17351 GCA_002311925.1 Planctomycetes bacterium UBA1135 | reverse complement strand
TGGTGAAGTCTTCGCTGACTTCGATGAGGGCCGTTTCAATCAGAACCTGCTTTTGCCTTATGTCCAGTTGATTGAGCAGTTTTTCAATCTCCGCCCATTTGGTCCGGGTCGCCATGACCAGGAGCGAATTGGTGGACACCTGAGCCTTCACGATTGTCTTTTGTAGATTCTGGGCAGCAACGGAACCTGAACTCCCTGACCGGGTGGCTTGGCTCTGCTCCTCCTGGTGAGCTCTGGAAAGGAACTGCTCCAATTCATCGGCGAGTTCTTCGGCGTCGATGTTCTGAAGCTGGTAAATCCTGTAATTGGTTTCGGGCTCCTCGATGATCGTGTCCAATTCGGCGATGAGGTCCAGAATCCGCTCCATATCCTCCGGGGCCGCAGTCACGATGAGAGAATTGTCCCGTGTGTTGGCCAATATCTTCACTTCGATTCCCGAGTTGGCGGAAGAAGCAATCTGGGGTCGGGCGGGGCCACCTCGGCGCCCTCCACCCTCGGAAATCCCAGCGGAAGACAGGTCTTCCATGATCTGGGTGAGGAGGTCCGCCAACTCCTCGGCGCTTGCTTCTTGCAGGGGAATCTTGCGGAATTCCGCCTTCGGGCGATCAGGCTCGGTGTCCAAGCGCTGGATCATGCGGGCGGCCGCGGCAACGAAGGGCCCATAGCCCTGGATGAGAATGGCGCTTTCCTGGGCGAGTGGAGCGAAACTGTCCCCCGTTGCCCCTCGCCCTGCTTGAAAAGCAGTACGCAGGTTGTTTGTGAGGTCGGATGCGTCCGCCCAGCGGAGGCGAATGACGGTCGTGACATAGGTGCCGGGTTGGGAAGCAAAATCCTGAAGGTCCTCCACGTCCACGAAGAGCATCCCCTCCTTGATCTTGGCGATGGCAGTCGCTTCTTGGGCAATCAGGATGACGGCAAGGTCACCCGACCCCTGGGGGATGCAGACGAATCCGTTCACCTTCAGCATGATTTGGAAGAAGGAGTAGAAATCCGACTTTCGAATGCGCTTCTCCCCGTAAAGGAGAATCTTGATGCTGTCGAGAGTGGTCTTAGTCTGGGTGTCGTAGGTGAAGTTGCGTCCGGTGTTGTGCTGGCACACTTTCACGAACTGCCGAAGCGTAAGTCCTCCCTCCTCGGTCTCGTCGAAATTAAGGACGAGGTAGTCTCCGTCGTCGGCGACCGCAGCTTCGGGAAGGACGGACTCGGGAGGTTCCTGGAATTCCAAGCCCGTGAACAAGGGCGGAGTGGACAGAAGAAGAAGGGTTGCAGAAATCATGCTTCGCATCCCCGGGATGTCCGGGGTGGGTGGACAGTCTAGGAAGTCATGCCGGACCACTTCCAGAACCCTTTCCACCCTGGATTTAGGACTGTCCGCATGATAAAAAACTTCCCGCAAGGTTCGCATCAAAATGACGCTCATCCATCATCTTCGGCCGGGTACGGTTCTTCTCAATCCCAACATCACGGACAAATGGGATTTGTTCGGAAAGATGGTGGACGCCTTTGTTTCTTCGAGCAGCATCCCGCCTTCCCAAAGGTCGGCGACTCTCGAAGCCTTGATTGCCAGGGAAAAGAGCCTCAGCACGGGGATGGAAGACGGAATTGCGGTTCCCCATGCCGCGCTTGACGGCCTGGAGTCCATGGCATCCGGCATCGCCATCCTTCCGGATGGAATCGATTTTCAATCATTGGACGGGAATCCAACCCGCATCGTGGTCACCTTGGTGGTACCTCTGAACCAAAAATTGGACCATTTGCGCGTTTTGACGGACGTTGCTCGAAGGCTCGGCGAGGCCGCTTTCCGCGAGAAAATTCTTCTCGCCCGCAGTGCCGAGGAGATTCTCGCCCTGTGGGCTGACGGCTAGGTCCAGGAAGACCAGGCTTCCACTCTTGCCCGGACCGCCGACTTGAGTGCGACAAGCATGGTTTCGTAGGCCGGAATTCCCTGGCCAAAAGGATCCTCGATTTCACTTCCACCCGGGTCCAGGAGCTCGCCTGCAACCTCGGGGGGCAGAGATTGGAGATGATTTTCCGCCATCCCCAGGACAAGGTCCGGCCTGTCCTCCAAAGCGATTTCCAGAGGGGTGGCCTCATGGTCATCGAGATTCAATCCTTCGCCTGCCGCCACTTCCATGGATTCCGGAGTGGGCGGATTTCCGGGGAGGGCGAAGGTGCCCGCGGAATGAATGATCCAGCCAAGGCTTTCCAAGTCGTCCATCTCCACGCCCCACGAGGAGGCGATTTCCCGTCGCAGGATGGATTCGGCGACGGGGGACCTGCAAATATTGCCGCTGCAAAGGACCAGGACCTTGAGGCCCGGAAGATGTGAATCGGTTCCTCCTCCTTTTCTTTTGATTTCGGGAAGGGGATTGAAGACCACGACGGTGGAAGGAATCCCTGCGGGCTGATGGTCCCCCAAGCAGGAGAGGATTTCGGGCTTGGAAGATGTCCACTTCCTCAAGGCTTCCCCGAATAGAGGGGTTTCCCCTGGCGCATTGACGCTGGTCATCAAGAGAGGGCGGGAGAGTCTCGACGCGATGTCCACATAAGGCTCGTTCCGGGGGATTCTGAAACCCACCGTGGCCGACGGCCATTCCAGGTCGATTGGGAGGTTTGTCCATTCGGACGGAACGACAAGGGTCCAGGGCCCCGGAAGGCGTTGCTGGAGCCAGGAAGCGAGTCCCGGAGGAGGTTTGGGCAGGGATTCCCGAAGGTCCTCCATGTGGCGGAGATGGAGGGCGAAGGGACGTGGCTCCCCGTAACCCTTGCAGATGGACAATCTGCGCGCAGCATCCCCCCGGGCAAGGATGGCAAGCCCAGGGACCGTATCCGTCGGAAGAATTGCAATTCCTCCATCCTCAAGGTGGCGAACCACCTGGGAGTCGGATGTCGCACGAGATTCAGGCTTGTCAGAACTCATTTCAAGCTTAGAAGAGGCTTTCCAGAGAATCCCTCCTGGCGGTAGGATGCCCGATTGGCAGGGACCCGGCCTCCCCTTTAATCGGGGCCGTGAAGTTTAAGAAACTCCATTCATGAGCAAAATCATCGGAATCGATCTGGGAACCACCAATTCAGTGGTTGCCGTTCTCGAAGGCGGGAAACCCAAGGTTATCCCCAATAAGGAAGGGGGAAGGACAACCCCGTCTGTCGTCGCTTTCCAGGAAGGCGACCAGCGGCTGGTGGGGGGGCCGGCCAAGCGACAGGCGGTCACCAATCCCACCCGAACCCTGTTTTCCATCAAGAGGTTCATGGGGCGCCGCCATGAAGAGGTTGGGGACGAAGAGAAGATGGTCCCTTTCGAGGTGGCTGGGGCCGCCAAGGAAATGGTGAAGGTGAAGGTGGGGGACAAGGAATTCAGTCCCCCGGAAATCTCCAGTTACATCTTGGCCTATCTCAAGGAATGCGCCGAAGATTATCTGGGCGAGAAAGTGGAAAAGGCGGTCATCACGGTTCCCGCTTATTTCAACGACGCCCAGCGGCAAGCAACCAAGGACGCGGGAAAAATCGCCGGCCTTGAAGTCGAGCGCATCATCAACGAACCCACCGCCGCCGCCCTGGCTTTCGGTTTGGACAAGAAAAAGGCTGGTAAAATCGCGGTCTTCGACCTTGGGGGGGGAACCTTCGACGTCTCCATTCTTGACATCGGCGAGGGTGTCTTTGAAGTTCTTGCCACCCACGGAGACACGCACTTGGGCGGAGATGATTTTGACCAGGCCCTGGTTCACTGGGTTGCGGACGAATTCAAGAAAGAAACCGGCATCGATTTGCGGCAGGATCCCATGGCCCTCCAAAGGCTCAAGGAAGGCTGTGAAAAAGCCAAATGTGAACTGTCCGCCGGCAACGAAACTCAAGTCAACCTTCCCTTCATCAGCGCCGACTCCGCCGGTCCCAAGCACTTGATGCAGACGGTGACACGCGCCAAGTTCGAATCCCTGGTCTCCGACTTGCTGGATCGAACCCGCATTCCCTGCCTAGAGGCCCTCAAGGATGCTGGGCTCCAGCCATCGGACATCACCGAGGTCGTGGTGGTCGGAGGCTCAACCCGGATTCCTCGGATTCAGGAAATCGTGGAAGAAGTTTTCGGGAGGGAGCCCAATCGCTCCGTCAACCCGGACGAGGTCGTTGCTCTGGGTGCCGCCATCCAAGGGGGGCAACTTTCGGGAGATCTGGGAGACGACCTGGTTCTTTTGGATGTGACCCCTCTGAGCCTGGGGATTGAAACCCTGGGAGGAGTCATGACCGTTCTGGTTCCCAGAAACACGACCATTCCCACTTCGAAGAAGGAAACATTCTCTACAGCGGCGGACAGTCAATCGTCGGTGACGATCCATGTGTTGCANNAGAAGAAGGAGGTCTTCACCACCGCGGCGGACAACCAGCCTTCCGTGGAGGTCCATGTGCTCCAGGGTGAGCGGCCCATGGCTGTCGATAATCGGACACTGGACAAGTTCCACCTGGACGGCATTCCCTCGGCTCCCCGAGGAGTTCCCCAGGTTGAAGTGGAATTCGATTTGGATGCCAACGGAATCATGCATGTCCGCGCCACGGACAAAGCCACTTCCAAGGAACACAAGATCCGTGTCGAGCAGTCCTCGGGGTTGGACGATGCCGAGATCCAGCGGATGCAGGATGAAGCGGAGAAATTCAAGGCTCAGGATGAAAAGACCCGGGAAACCGCTGAGAAGCGGAACGCCGGAGATCAACTCGTTTGGCAAGCCCGCAAGCTCATCAAGGACCAGGAAGACCGCATCGAAGAGGACGACAAGGGACGCATCGAAGCTTTGGCCACGACCCTGGAGGAAGCGCTCCAAAGTGAAGATGGCGCCAACGTTGATTCCGCTATGGAGGAACTCCAAGTCGCTCTCTCCGAAGTCGGAGAAAAGTTGTACACGGATGCGGCCGCCCAAGACCCCCCAGCCGAACCCACCCAATCCGGACCTGCTGAGGATTCGGGAGACCAGGTTGTGGACGCGGACTACGAAGTCAAGGAAGACTGACCGGCCCCTTCGGGCAAGTGCCCCGTGCGGTTAGGCTTTCCCTGAGGAAGCCAACCCTTGATTTCGGCCAAGAATCTGAGCAAAAACTTCGGGCCCCTGCGAGCGGTCCGGAATTTGAGTTTTGATGTGCATCCCGGTGAGATTCTGGGATTCCTCGGGCCCAATGGCGCCGGCAAGACGACGACAATCCGCATGGTGATGAGCATCTTCTACCCCGACGAGGGGGAGATCCAGGTGCTCGGCAACCACAAGGGTGAGGACGTCAAGGACCGCCTCGGCTACCTGCCGGAGGAGAAGGGGCTCTACAAGAAGATGAAGGCCTGGNNCCCAATGGCGCCGGCAAATCCACCACCTTGAGGATGCTCTCCGGCCTGATTCCACCCACTTCCGGTACCGGAACCATCGGCGGAAGCGACCTCCTCCTGGATTCCCTGGGCGTGAGAAGCCGCATGGGTTACCTGCCGGAACGCACATCCCTTCCTCCCGAGCTCCGCGTCCATGAGTTCCTGAGCTACAGGGCGGGTCTCAAGAACCTTCCTTCCGGATTGGCACGGAAACGAATCCAGGACGTATCCATCCAGCTGGGAATCCAGAAGGAATCCGGACGAAAGGTGGGCACCTTGTCCAAGGGATTTGCCCAAAGAGTCGCCCTCGCAGACGCTCTTCTGGCGGA
>DCAK01000015.1:0-11531 GCA_002311925.1 Planctomycetes bacterium UBA1135 | reverse complement strand
GAAATTGCCGGCGACCCAGTGATTGAAATCCTGCCCCAGGGAGATGCGACTCTTCTCATCCGTCGTTTCATGGATTCACCTCCCCATGGTTGCTCCCTGGTTGAATCAAATTCCGAAGGCCTTCGCGTTTCCACCCCGGACCAGGATGCCCGAGCGGGTCTCCTGGCCTGGTTGGCGGAGGAGGAAATCCCCTTGCGGTCACTGACGCAAGTCGAATTGAGCTTGGAGGATGTCTTTGGAAGGTTGGTCGGCAAGGCAAGCGCCGAAGGAGAGGAATCATGAGACCTCTGATTGCCATTTTGAAGAAGGAGGTCCTGTGCCTGCTGGGAGGCCCATGGGCTTTCGGCCTCCTGGGCTTTTGGTTCCTTTTGAATGGGCTCTTTTTCGTCTATCTCCTGGACCATTCACCCGGCGTCCAGGATGACCTTGGCCTCCTCCCCAATTACCTGTTCGGGAGCGGACTCCTAGTTTGGCTTCTGCTTCCCGCCTTTCCCCCTCTCCTGACCCTTGCTCTATTTGCCGAGGAACATCGCACCGGTTCCCTTGAGTCCCTTCTGACGGCTCCCGTCAGGGACGGGGTCATCGTCGCCGGAAAATTCCTTGCCGCTGTGTTTTTCTTTCTCCTTTTCTGGGGTGGAGTCCTGGTTCTCTTCTTCATCCTCCAAACCCAGGGAGCCTTGCTCGACTGGCCACGGATCTTCGCGGGATTCCTGGGCGCGCTTTGTGTCAGTTTCCTCTTCTTGGCAACAGGTCTATGGGCCTCCTCGTGGGGCGGAAACCTGATCCTCGCCGCTGGTGGTGGGGCGGCTGCCAACTACTGCCTCTTGTTCCTACCCGTTCTCTTTGAAGGGGCTCCTGGATTCGCCGGAATCTTGGCCCAGGCATTCCATGTCCCCAATATGCTGGACCGGAATTTTTCCGCTGGGATAATTGATTCCTACTCCCTGGTTTTCTTCATTTCCCTGACTCTCTTTTTCCTTTTTCTGACCTGGCTTCGCCTTGCCGCTCGGAGGTTGGTTCCATGATTCCTGGAGGGAAGTTCATTGGCCTCCTCCTGGGCCTGGCCCTCGGCGGGGCAGGTTTGGTTTTCGCGACCCTTTTTTTCTTTTCAAGGCCGGAATTCAGGGTTCAATGGGACTGGAATCATTCGGGAGAAGGGGGGGTTTCTTCTCGGACCGCGGAGGCGCTCAACCAGTTCCAGGGGGGAGGCAGATTGACCCTCTTTCTCTTTCCTGACGAAAGGAGGTTTTTGGCCAATGGCTCAGCCGTGTATCCCAAAGCGTTCAATCGCCTGAGGACCCTTGCCGAGAGCGCAAGGATTCAATCCAACGGGAAACTGGATGTTAAAATCCACCAAAGGGGAAGCAGCCTGGTGGAAGCATCGGCCGCCGAGGCCAGGCTGAAGAGAATTCCCGGCCAAGTCCTCTTTCTCGAATACGGGAACCGAAAGGAGTCCTTGCGTTTTCAAGATCTATTCCAGGTCGCTGAGGCCGGGCCTCGGGGAGAGCCTGCCCGACTTCTGCGGGAAAGGGCCGACTCCGCCCTGGGTAATGCGGCCCTTTTTCTGAGTTCCGGGCAACCTCCAAAGGCCATTTTTGTTGGTGGAAGCGGGCAAGGGGATTTGGGCGACCCCCAAGGACTGGGTCCCCTTTCCTCGATTTTCAAATCTGAAGGCTGGGAAGTCGAATGGGTTTCCGGGGCTTCCCGAGCCGGGCCCATGGACCTGTTGGTGGTCGCAGGCCAAACTCGACCCATGGGGAGCCGCGACCAGGAAGCAATCGTCCAGTGGGTTCATGAGGGAGGAAGCCTGCTCTTGGGCCTCGGGCCTCCGGGATCCCAATCCATCGTCGACTTTTGGCATCGAGTTCTCCAGCCCCTGGGCTTTTCCTTCATGGACGGAATCGTTTGCGAACCCATTCGAACCACTGCGGGGTTGGTGGAAGGAAGTCCAGGCTGTTCCGATTTGGAAATCTCTCCTGGCCAACTCAGCGCAAATCACCCGGTGACTCGAGTCCTTTGCAATTCCCGCAGAGGGCTCTTTCTTCCCGGTTGTCGTCCATTGTCGCTGGGCAGGGGCGACAATCGGTATTCCAGGGAGCGGCTTGCTCGTAGTCGAGCCGTAGCCTGGTTGGAAACCGACAACCCTCCGGATTTCTCAAGGGGCCCCAAGGAGACCTTCGGGATTCACGCCCTTGTTCTGTCCGCCGAGTTGTTGGCTCCGTCCAATCTCTCTCGACCCGGAAAAGCCTTGGTTCTTGGCTCAGGCCTCGCCCTCCGGGGAAGAGGGGCCACCCTGTCCCGAGATTTTCTGGCTTCCTCACTTCGGTGGTTTCGGGGGGGCTCCCTCGAGGAAAGCCAATTGCTCACCTTGGCCAATCAGCCATGGTCTCCAAACCCGGATCAGCGCTTGCGCATTGCCAACCTTTCCATCCTTGCCCTGCCGGGAACCGCATTCCTGCTCGCCTTCCTGGCCTGGTGGCGGCGGCGGCGATGAGACCCACGCAGAGGATGGCTGGGGCCGCTTTAGCTTTGGCGGCAATCGCGGGTTTCCTTACCTGGGCCGGCTTTCGCAAGGCGCCAATTCCTCCGGACACCGACAGCCTTTGCCCTTTTTCACTGAGCCTGCTTGATGAGATTGAAATCCACGATTCGAGGACCGAATCCCAGGTTCACATCAAGGTCTCAGGAGTTCCTCGCCTCCTTGAGCCTTTGGATGATTTCGTGGAGCCTGCTCATCTGATTGATTTCGAACGGGTCATGGCTGGCCGGGACTGGGGCGAAGCTCCCCAAGCATGGAGGAAGATGTCCGACAGGGATCTTGGGTTGGAACCGGCGAGCAAGTCCCTCGTCCTCCATTTTTCGGATGGCAATTCATTCCTTCTTCGTCTTGGCGCGCGCGACCCCGCTGGGGACTGGGTGGCCGGGAAAAGAGATGGGGTCCGGGTCAAGATCGGGCTCAATGCCTGGAGTCGACTCAATCGAACTCCCCAGGATTGGCGGGACAGGCGTCTTGTCCGTGAACCGGGAAAGGTTGCGGGAATCCACTGGCAACCAGCCGTCGGAGAGGGCTTCTTCTTGCGAAAGGCCGGTTCCCAGTGGGTCCTATCCGAACCATTCATGGCGCCCATGGATCCACTCCGAATCGGAACCCTTCAACGTCTTCTGGGCGCCCGCGCCGATTACCTTCCGACCGACGCCTTTCTGGCGCCCCCATCCCCCGGGGGGGGGCTGGTGGGATCTCTTTCTCTTTATTCAATCCCGTCCCTGGATTCCAATCACCTCCTTCAGCGGACTCGCTTCGCGGGGAGCGTCGCAATCGACGAGGACCGCTCCTTTCATCCGCGTTTTCTTCTCTCGGACTTGGGACTTCTTGCGCATACTGCAGAAGATCTTCGGTCCTCGCAGCTTGTCCAGATCCCCGGGCAGGAAATTTTCGCAATTCGATTCGATACTGAAGGAAAGGATGCAACTTTCCTGAAGACCCCCCAGGGCTGGACACGGGAAGGCTCCGGCCCGCTGTCCTCCCAGGGGCATTCCTTTTTGGATGCTTGGATACGCGAAGTCTCTCAAATCCGAGAGGTGGAAGGGGTGGATGCGCCTTCTTCTCCCCCGATTGGAACCGTCACCCTGTCCCGGTCGGCAGGCTTGAAGCGTCCCGAAGTGCTGACCTGGTGGGGGAGCGGAGTAGTGGGGTCCCGGTGGGACCGGCATTCAATCGTTGATTTCGACCTGGCCGGAACTGTTGCCGATTTCCTGGCAGTACACGCCAAGCTCTAGGCCCAAACCGCCTGGCTGCCTTTCAAGCGAACGCGGCCCTGCAAGAGAAGCCGCAGCGTTTCGGGATAGGCTCTCTTTTCCGCCTCGAATACAGAGGTGGCGATGATTGCTGAATCCGCATGAGCGGAAAGGAGCACTCCTTCCTGAAGAATGCAGGGGCCCCGGTCATATTCAGCGGAAGCGAAGTGCACCGTGCACCCGCTGAAACGATGCCCTGCAGAAGCCACCGCTTCATGGACATGGCGTCCCCAAAACCCCTTCCCACCCCATGCTGGAAGCAGTGCGGGATGAATATTCACCGCCCTGCCTTCAAAATCCTTCGGAATGGGGAGAAGATTCATCCATCCCGCCATGAGAATCCAATCCGGGGACTCCTTCCTGATTGTCGCGATCAACGCGTCTTCTCGTTCTTCGGGATTGGGGTGACTCTCCTTTCCGATCACGGTGGTCGGCAACCCGAGATTCTCGGCTTTCTCAAGGGCGCCCGAGTTGGGATTTGAAACGATGACTCGGGCGATGAAGGCGTCCAGTTGCCCGCGCCCAAGGACCTCGTGAAAGTTGACCACCGTTCGGCCCCCTCCGGATGCAAGGAGCACGAGCCGAGCGGTCAAGGAGTAAGCCCCCACAGGGAGGAACCCTCGGAAGTCCACACCCCCATCAGGGAGAAATGATCCAAAATTTGTTCAAGGTGCAATTGCCCGAGATAAATTTCGCCCCTGGCCATGGCTTCGCCGAAAAGGGCGAATTTCTCAAATTCCTCCAGATGGCGCTGGTACCAATCCGGAGGATTCACCATTTTCCTGGGCATGCGATCCACCCAGGCCCTTGCTTCGCTGGCAAAGGCTTGGAATTTCTCCGGCCCGGGGGTCTCCTCCCATTTGCGGATCTGGTTGGCCAGATTGAATTGGCCGGCTAAAAGGTGAAGGGCGCAAGCCTCTTCCGGCGGCCGACTTGGGGAGAGAACGGACCTGAGGAGACCTGAAAAGGATTCCGGCCGGAGCCATGAAACGATGGGGTCGATTCTTCGGACACGCTCGCCGCGAATCTGCACCATGATGGCGAGGCCCCTGCCTTCGATGCCCAGGACGCGCACTCTCTTTCCGCCTGAAGGCTCGACGGTAAAGAATTCCTCTCCAGCTCCAAGCCGAGCCCTGAGGGAGTCCGCCCCCCGGGCGGCCAATTTGAAAAAGGGCGATTCCCTGCTGGCAAGGACTCCAAGCCGGGCATGCCCAAGCTCACCACATGCCTCGGTCCATTCAAGGGCCCCCGCATTCAAATCAAGGGCCTCCAATCCTCGGGAAATGCTCCCAGTCAAGGCGGCAATCAGGTGAATGCGGTCGGTTTGAAAAGCCGCCCCTTTGAGGGCCACGAAAAAGCGGGCACCCTTCTCATCTGCGCGCTGGATGTCCTCTGCCCAGGGGCTGGGGCTCCCTACGTCCGAGGCTTGAAGCCCTTCCCGAAGAAAAGCGAGGGCTTCACGACTCCCGTCGTGGTCACCATCCTGGAGTGCCTTCTTGTGAAGAGCCAAGCCTTGGGAAAGGATTGCATCTCCGGCAAGGCGAATCTTTCCGTTCAATTCCATTCCACGAGGGTGTTCGCCCAAGCTGAAGGAGGCGAGAGCCTCCAAGGCCAAGCAGGGGTGCCCTTGCTCGAGGCAGGCATCGATCCGGGTTTCCAATTCCTCCCAAGCGGTCGCTTCCTTTCGAACGCGGGCCTCCTCTTCGGCCTTGGCGGAATCCCTGGCCTGGACCAGGACCCCCAGAGCTTGTCGGGCGCCTTCAGCGTGAGGGCTGGATGGATAGGAACCCAGGAAGGCTTCAAGAGCTGAAATCTTCTCGGTGGAATTTTTTATATTTTCCGTATTGGCCCATGCCAATTCCATCCGGAGCAGGATGGCCTCGGCAGTGGCGCCCTCGTCTCCCACCTGGACATATTCCACGATGGTCTCCGTTTCCATTTCCGGCTCGGGCTGCATGGCTTGCCAGATTGCAAAGCCTATTGCGCCAAGTGCAATCACTCCGACGACCGCCAACGACTTCCTGGAAGCCTTGCCCGCGAGCAAGGTTTCGCAACGGGCAACGACATCCGAAGCTTGATCGGGCCGGTTTTCCGGATTTTTTTCCAGCAGGTCCGACAGCAGGGATTCGAGTGCCGCGGGAGCCTGAATTTCGGGAGGGAGTGGGGGAGGGTTCTTTTCTCGGTGGGCGCGAAGAATCTCCCTGACGCCGGGGCCTTTGAACACGGTCTCCCCCGTCAGCAATCGATAGAGGGTGCAGCCCAAGGAATAAAGGTCTGCCCGACCATCAATGTTTCTTCCCCCGAATGCTTCGGGAGCCATGAAATGGGGGGTCCCCCCTGCCACCTCCTTCTCGACAAGACCCCGGGTTGCGGCAAGTCCGAGGTCGGCCAATTTCAGGTTTCCGGAAGCTCCCACCATGAGATTCTCAGGCTTGACATCGCGGTGGACGAGTTCGTGTTCCTGGGCGAATGCAAGGGCCATGGCACAGTCCCTGACCGCTTCCACCGCATCACGCCAGGGCATGGGGCCCGACTCATCGAGCTTCTCCTCGAGGTTCCCGCCAGGAACGATTTCCATGGAAAAGAAATGGAGGCCATTCCCCTTCCCCACATCATGGACCTGGACAAGGTTTGGATGGCTGAGCCGACCTGCGGCCTGGGCTTCCCTGTGAAAGGAAGCCACCATGACGGGAGATTCGGCAGCTTTCGGATTCAACACCTTCAGGGCCACTTCGCGGTCCAAGTTCAACTGCAAGGCTCGGTAAACGATTCCAACCCCGCCGGCTCCAAGGCGGCTCAAAACCTTGTATCCACCCAGCTCCTTTCCGACCAAGGGATCGTCCTCCAGGGGTTTGCCTTCAAGAATGAGTTCTCCCGACCATTTCCCGGAGCGGAATTCCACCTGAGCGCCGGTCTTGATGCGGACCCTTCGGAAGGTCTTTTCCCCGGAAAGAAATTCGATGTCACCATGAGCGAGAAGCTCAACCCGGCCCTCCTTGCCAGGATTGCCCACCTCGATTCCAGTCGCGCCCTCTTCAAGGGATCCGACGCGGTCCAGGGATCCGGATTCCTTGGAGCAACCCAAGGCCAATCCCTTCCCCCGAAGGGTGAAGACGGCTTCTTCTTCGAAATCGGATGATTTCCAGCGCAGGCGGAGGCTCATGGGGAATCAGCAGGGAGGGAAAAGTGCCCGCCCGATTCGCAATAGGGTAGCCCCCTCAGCCACTGCGGTCTCCAGGTCGCCCGTCATCCCCATGGATAGAGAGGGGGAGGGAGGAAGGTCGCCAGCCACTGCCAATTTCTGGGCCTCCTTTCGGGCCCTGGAAAAAGCATCTCCGGGTGAGCAAGAGGACCCTGGAGGGGGACCCATGGTCATCAATCCTTGAGCTGCAAGGTGGGGAAACCCGTGGAATCCCTTGACGAGGGCGTCGAGGGCGTCGAGTCGGCATCCGGACCGATGGGGGGATTCGAAAATCTGAATCTGGACCCAAACCTTCAAGGGAGGACCGCCGAAATCTTCTCCCGCCCGGTTCAACTTCTCCCCCAAACCCAGTCTGTCGAAACTGTGGAGCCCGTCCATCACCTCCCACGCCTTCCGTGCCATTTTCCCTTGAAGCCTCCCGACCATGTGCCATTCCGCATAGGGAAGAATCCCGCGGCCCTCCGCAAGGCCTTCAACCCGATTGTGCGCGAAAAGGATTTGGCCTGAATCCCAAGCTTCCCTGAGGTCGTCCGTGCTGGCTGTTTTTGCCACGGCCATGATCTCGATTTCATTCCCATTCCTTCCGGCCTTTTCCGCGGCCCTTTGAACTCTTTCGCGAATTTCTCGTATGCGTTTGGAGAACCCTCTCACCTCGACATTCTACCGAGGACGAAGAGCTCCTTGATTCCGCTAGAATCCTGGTGGTGATCCCCATTCTCGTCCTTTTCATTCTGGCTGTAATTCAAGGGCTCACTGAGTTTCTTCCGGTTTCCTCTTCCGGGCATCTTGTTCTGGCGCGAAGCCTCCTGCCGGGCGGAGACCTTTTTCAAACTGACGGAGCCCTCGAGGTCCTCCTCCACCTAGGCACTTTGGGCGCCATCCTCTTCTATTTCAGGAAACATGGATTGCGCCTTTTCCGGCAGGCCTTCTCAGCATCCTCCGAAGCCCCCCTTGCGAGGCATGTCCTGCTCATCTTGATTGCTGGGACCCTTCCCCTTGTCGTGGTCACCCTCCTGGGCCGGGATCGCCTGGATTCCCTGTTCCAAAGTCCAACTCTTGCTTCGAGCGGCTTGCTTGCCACGGCCGGTCTACTCGCATTTTCCCGTAGTGCCCGCAGAGGAAATCGAAAGCTGGAGAGCCTCACTCTGGGTCAAGGCCTCTGCCTGGGCATGGCACAGGCCTGCGCCCTGTGCCCGGGAGTTTCCCGAAGCGGAGCCGTCATCGTCGCGGGGTTGATTCTGGGGCTGGCTCCAGCAGCTGCTTTCGAATTCGCCTTTCTGCTCGCGATTCCGGCCCTTGCCGGGGCGGGGATTTGGCATTTCTGGATGAAGGCGGAGACGCCTTCTCCGGAATTGTTGGATTGGGTGGTCGGGGTTGGCACCAGTTTAGGGGTCGGTCTCGTGGCCCTTGCGCTGCTCGCGAAAGTGGTGCGAGGCAACAAGCTCCACTATTTCGCGCCGTGGTGCGCGGCGGTGGGATCGGTCGGGCTTGTCGCGACCTGGGCCGCCTAGCTGCGTGAGCGATAGAACCGAACCCAAGCGTCCAACTCGGGGCCCGGGCAGAGGGTCCCTTTGAGTTCCAGGTGGGCGAAAACGCTCTTCCCTTGAATGGAGAACTGCTTTCTCAACCTATCGAGCAACCCTTTCAGGGCGGCCAATTGGAAAGAAGAAGGGGATTGGGGTTGGATGTACGCGGACCCCCGATCTGGTTGGGTTTGAAAATTCCCAAGAAGGCATATTCCGATGTTGCCTCGATTCATTTCACTATCTCCGGCGTGAGCTCCCTGGATGGCCAAGGGCCTGCCTTCGATGACCCTGCCCCCTCGGTCGATCAGGAAGTGGTATCCGATTCCAGCCCAACCCTTGTCTCGATGAGCTTTTTGGATGTTCCTCACTTTGCGCAAGGAATCGCTCATTCGGGTCCCATGAAGGGGTTCGGCGCTGTGATGAATCGTGATGCGGAAAGGCCGCGCCATGGTTTCGTGGTTTCCACGCATGTTCAAGGGCGTCCAGGAAGCCCGCGCCACATCGACCTTCATCCCCAACGTGGGGGAATGGAAGGCAGAGACTGGCCGCAATCCGGACATGAAGGGACTCAACCTCGCCACGATGGAAGACTCCACCGGCCCGGTGATTTCCTTTCCGGAGGCCCAGGCCACCAAATAACGCCCTTCCTCCAGGGGAGGGCCGGCCAAGTGGGGAATTGCATCTTCAAGGTAGGGGAGGGCCAATTCGACCTGCCCTTCCAAAAGCCATGCCTTTGCGATTCCGAGCCTTGCCTGGCTCGCCTCCTTGATCGACAAGTCGTTTTCGAGAGCCATGCGGAAATAGTTCCGGGCAAGCCTCCCATTTTTCAATTCAAGGTTGATGCTTCCCATGCAGAGACGTGCCTCGGCAGCATCAGCCGGAGAAAGTCGGTCCACCATCTTTTCCCACCAAGCAAGCCTTTCCTGAGCCGGCCAGTCTCCGGGAGGAGAGGGAGAGGGAGCGTCCAGCGCGGGAATGGGCGCCAATGCGACCGGGGTGGCGCATGCCGGTACGAGAAGGCCGAAAAGCAGGAAGATGCGGAGTTGGGCTGAAGGCACCATGAGGAAAGCCTAACGAACAGCAATCCCGCTTTTCCAGCGGCGGCGTTTAGGATGTGGGAATGGTGGGCCATTTTCTAGTTTTCGAAGGAGTGGACGGTTGCGGGAAAAGCACCCAGGCATCCCGACTGGTTCGATGGTTGGAAGGGCGTGGAAGCGCGCCCCTTCATGTTCGGGAGCCAGGCTCCACCCAACTCGGGGAAGCTTTGCGGGAAATCCTTCTGAATCCCGACCGCCCACCTTGGAGCCCCATCACGGAAGCCTTGCTCTTTTTCGCTTCCCGCAAGGCGCTCCTGGAAGAAGTCATCCAACCCGCTCTCAAGCAGGGTAGGGATGTCGTATGCGAGCGATTCACTCCGTCGACTTTCGCCTACCAGGGGCAGACTCCTGAATCTTCACAGGCGGTCATCCTCTTGGAGGACGCCGTGATTCCAATGGAATGGCAACCCCGCCGCGTTCTCATTCTCGACCTTCCTGCCCAGGAGGCCGTGGACCGGATTCAAAAAAGAGGGGAGGCTGATGGCATGGAGAAGAGGGGATTGGCCTTTCAATGCCAGGTGAGAGAGGGCTTCCTCAGTTATGCCGAACTTCATCCGGACCGCTGCACGGTGATTCCTGTTTCCGGCTCGGATGCGGACCAGGTGGAGTCGCTGGTTCAAGCGGCCTTGGAGGGGCTCTGGGCATGAACCAAGCCACCGAAAACCAATTTCGAATTGAAACGGAGGAGGGCAGATACGCGGAGGCGTACCTTCTTCTCGGCAAATCCAGGAGTGATTTGGACATTCTTGCGGAACGCATGGCGGGGATTTGGCTTCAGGAGAAGAATCCAAGCGAATCCCCGGATTTTTTCCTCCTCCATCCGGAATTGCTCGGGGTTCAAGGCCTTCGGGTGAGCCACATCACCCTTCGTGATGACGACGGCCCATGTCTGGAAACCGCCCTGAAGAACAAACCGGCTCACCCTCTGGGCCGCCGGGCCGTGATTCTTGCCCACGCCGACACCATGAACCATGACGCTCAGGGAGCGCTGTTGAAAACACTCGAGGAGCCCCCCTACGGCACCCTTCTCTTCCTGACCGCGACTGGTTTGAGTTCAATCCTTCCAGCAATTCGTTCCCGTTGCCGACTTGTTCGGGTTCCCACCCGTGGCGCAGAGGAACTTGCCCGTCAAGCTGCTGCAATGGGAGTGGCCCCGAAGGACTGGGAAATTCTCCAGTCGGCTTGCGGTGGGGGGGAGGCCGCCATGGGTCTCTCCCTCGAGGCAAGAAATCTGCTTCTTCAAGTGCACCCTGAATTTCACGCGTGGCTGGAAGGTGGGGCCCATCTTTTGGCTTGGGAATCCTTGTTCACGGGCGGTGAAAGAAAAGAAACGCGAGCCAAGATGGAGATCCTCCTGGCCGGAGTTTTTTCCTGGGCCGTCGCACTTTACCCAGAATCCTCTTCGACTGAAGCATTTACGTTGGATCAAGTCCTGGAATGCCTCATGAAAGCCCAGGCGGACCTTGCCGGAAACCTCAGCCCGGACGTCGTTCTGGAAGATCTTCTTGGGGAAATGAATCGCACCATTTCAGCAATTTCCTAAAATTAGAATTCTTGGGCCGAAATTTCGCAATCCTTGCCCGATTGGGCCGATAGGAACTTGGGGAATGAAAAGCCCACGAAAATATGGACGACCGCAGGCTACAGACCGTAATTCGGGAAATCCGCCGAATCCATGGGAGAAAGTACGCCGAGGCGGCCTATTTCTTTGTCCTTGAGGCCTTGGATTACACCCTTTTCCTCCTTGGCAAGACCAAGGCGCAGGGCGAAGAAAGGCATGTTTCCGGCCCGGACCTCATGGAGGGGGTTCGAAAGTATGCTCGAGAAGAATTCGGCCCCTTGGCCATTTATGCTTTTCATTCCTGGGGCTTGAACGCCACTGATGATTTCGGAGATATTGTTTTCCAGATG
>DCAK01000064.1:58366-58494 GCA_002311925.1 Planctomycetes bacterium UBA1135 | reverse complement strand
AAGGATGTTCGGGATGCCTTGCAGGAGCGGCTCCTCACGCTGTATTCCAAGGTCACCATCGGCAGCCCCATGGATGATTCCGTCCTGATGGGTCCGATGATTGACGGCGGAGCCGTGCAGGACACCCT
>DCAK01000064.1:57846-58175 GCA_002311925.1 Planctomycetes bacterium UBA1135 | reverse complement strand
GCTACATGACCCCTGCCATCGCCGTTGCGGAGAATTCCTGGGACATCGTCCAGGACGAGACCTTCGGCCCTCTGCTCTATCTCATCGAGGTCGAGAGCCTGGACCACGCCATCGCCCTGCACAACGATGTTCCCCAAGGTCTTTCCTCCTCCATCTTCACCACCGACATTCGCAAGGCCGAACGATTTCTTTCCGCCGCTGGTTCTGACTGTGGAATCGCGAACGCGAACATCGGCACATCCGGGGCCGAAATCGGCGGCGCCTTCGGAGGAGAAAAGGAAACCGGAGGGGGCCGCGAGTCCGGTTCGGATTCCTGGAAGGCCTACATG
>DCAK01000064.1:56652-57794 GCA_002311925.1 Planctomycetes bacterium UBA1135 | reverse complement strand
CTACATGCGGCGCCAAACCAACACCATCAACTGGGGGGACGACCTTCCCTTGGCCCAGGGAATCCGTTTCGACCTGGACTGAGCCGCATTTCCCCGCCGCCGGCTGGCCCTGGCGGGCTACACTAGCGGCATGAGCGTTCAACGCAGTGCTTGGCCTTGGCCCTTGCGGTCCGTGGGGATTTCCCCGGACGGCGGGTCTCGCTGATTCACTGCCGCTCCCTCCCCTCGGGCCTCCGGATTTCGGAGGCCCGTTGTGCATTTCACGAACATGACCTCCTTCCTCGACCGTTCCACACCGCAGGACGCGGAAAAGCATCGCCTGGCTTGGGCCGTGCTTCCCGCCGACCTGCATACTCCCGTGAGGATTTTCCTGGCCCTGAGAGATGCAGGCAGGGGCCCCTGCCTGCTTGAATCGGCCGAAGGCCCCGATCGGCTGGCCCGTTATTCCTTCTTCGGAATCGATTCCGACCAGGTTTTCAAGGGCAGCTTCAGCGGAGCTTCTCTCGAAACAGCCGAGGGCAAGGAAGATTGGGAGGGCGCCTGCCACGATGCTTTTTCCGAGGTCCTTGCGCGGATGGTTGCGCCTCCGGCGCCCTCCCATCTCCCTCCCTTCTGCGGAGGATGGGTGGGGGCTTTCTCCTACGAATGGGCGACCACGCTTGAACCCAGGGTTCCTGTTCCCGGAAACGACCCTTGGGGATTTCCGGCCGCCGAATTCCGGCGCTACCCGGCGGTGGTTGCCCTCGACCATTCCAGCCAGCGCATTCTTCTGGTGCGGGACTGTCCGGATGGCGAGGCTGGATTCACCTCCGTTCAGGAAGCGCTGGACTCCATCGCCTCCGATTTGGCGCGGCCGGCCCTTTCGACCGGCTCCTTCCGGACTCTTGGCGAAATCAAGCCCGCGATGGACCGGGGCGCCTACGAGGAGGGAGTCGCTCGCATCCGCCACGACATCACACAGGGAGAAATCTTCCAGGCGGTTCTATCCCAGCGCTTCGACCTGGATTGCGAAGGCGACCCCTTCCTCCTTTACCGGGCCCTGAGGCTGACCAATCCCTCTCCACACATGTTCTATTGGGAAGGCGAGGAAACCACCCTGGTGGGGTCGTCCCCGGAGCGCCTGGTTTCCGTTCTCGACGGAA
>DCAK01000064.1:55943-56594 GCA_002311925.1 Planctomycetes bacterium UBA1135 | reverse complement strand
TGGTTTCCGTTCTCGACGGAAGGATCCAAAATCGGCCCATCGCCGGAACCAGGGCCCGGTCGGAGGACCCCCTTGAAGACGAACGGCTGGCCGCCGAACTTTTGGGCGATACCAAGGAAAGGGCCGAGCACGACATGCTGGTGGACCTCGCCCGCAACGACCTCGGCCGCGTGGCCCGCACGGGAACGGTTTCGGTTCGCGAGCATTCGGTCATTGAGAAGTTCGCCCGGGTCCAACATCTGGTCAGCCGGGTTGAATGCGACCTTGCCGCCGGCCGCGGGGCCCTGGATGCCCTAGCCGCCTGTTTCCCAGCCGGCACCGTCAGCGGGGCCCCGAAAGTGCGAGCCATGGAAATCCTGGCTGAAATCGAAAAGGACGCCCGCGGCCCTTATGCCGGGGCCTTCGGCTATGTCGACCGCAGCGGCAACCTGGACATGGCCATCACCATTCGNNACTTTCGCCTTGAAAGGAAACCGCTTGAGTTTTCAAGCCGGGGCCGGAGTGGTTTTCGATTCCAATCCCGAGCGGGAATACGAAGAAACCTTGGAAAAATCCGGAGCCCTGGTGGAGGCGGCCACTTTGGCAGGCTCCGGCGACCTTGAGGATTCCGGACAGGAGGGAAAGCCGTGATTCTCATCATCGACAACTACG
>DCAK01000064.1:49634-55886 GCA_002311925.1 Planctomycetes bacterium UBA1135 | reverse complement strand
ATCGACAACTACGATTCCTTCACCTACAACCTCTACCAATCCCTGGCGGGCCAAGGAGCCCATGTGGAGGTGTTCCGGAACGACGCCATCAGCGTGGACGATGTCGTGGGCCGCGCTCCTGCCGGGGTGGTCCTTTCTCCCGGGCCAGGCCGACCTCAATCCGCCGGCATTTGCCTCGAGCTTCTAGAAAAGCTGCCCTCCGATATTCCCCTCCTCGGGGTGTGCCTGGGGCACCAGTCCCTCGTGGAGCGGTTCGGGGGAGAACTCGAGCTCGACCCTGTTCCGGTGCATGGAAAAGCCTCGCTTGTTCACCATGGCGGCGGTTGCGAATTGCTGGTGGATCTTCCCGACCCCTTCCCCGCGGGGCGCTACCACTCCCTGCGGGCGGTTCGTGAATCCCTTCCCGACGCCCTCGAACTCGCCGCCTGGACCGAGGACGGCCTCGTGATGGCGGTCCAACACAAGGAAAGACCCTGGTTCGGAATCCAATTCCACCCCGAATCCATCCTCACCCCCCAAGGTGACCTCATCCTGGGGCGCTTTCTCCGCCAGGCGGGGGAGGGATCTTCGGGATGAACTTCGGGGCAGCCGCTGCGCGGGTGCTTGCGGGGGAGGAACTTTCCCGCGAAGAGACTCGTGAACTTTTCGGGGGGGCTCTCGTCGAGAACCTCGACCAGGAAGGGTTGTCCGAGCTCCTTCAAGCCCTGGCCGACCGGGGAGAGACGGCGGCGGAAATCGCCGGCGCCGCCGAGGCTCTCAGGGACGCGATGGTTCCCTTCGAGCACGAGGCCGCCGACGCCGTGGATACCTGTGGAACCGGCGGCGACGGGCTCGGATCCTTCAACCTTTCCACCGCCGCCGCATTGGTGGCCGCCGGAGCCGGGGCCCGTGTCGTCAAGCACGGGAATCGAAGTGTTTCCTCCAAATGCGGCAGCGCCGACCTCCTGGAAGCCGCCGGGGTCCGCCTTGATCTGGGCCCGGAGGACGCCCGAGCGGTCTTCGAAGAAACCGGCATGGTGTTCCTTTTCGCGCCCGCATTCCACCCGGGAATGCGATTCGTGGCTCCCGTGCGCCAGAAGCTGGGCATTCGCACCTTGTTCAATTTCCTTGGCCCCCTCTGCAATCCTGGGGGTGTGGACCGGCAGCTGCTGGGGGTGAGCGCCGCCGGTCGCCAGGAGGACTACGCCGAGGTTCTTTCCGGATTGGGCTGTTCCAGGGGGTACGTGGTGCACGGCGCCGGGGGGGCCGACGAGCTGACCCTTGCCGGCGAAAATCGGGTGCTCCCCGTGGGAGAAGCTCCCGCCCAGGACTGGGATTCCGAGTCCTGCGGTCTTTCTGCCGCCCCGGTGGAAGCCCTTGCGGGGGGGGAGGCGACCGAAAACCTGGGCTTGCTCGAGAAGGTCCTTGCCGGTGATTCCGGGCCTCTTCGCGATGCGGTGGTGCTGAACGCCGCCGCCTCCTTGGTCGTGGCGGGTGTTTCAGAAAGCGCGCCGGAAGGGGTGGCGGCCGCTCAGGCGGCCCTGGATTCGGGCGCCGCCGCCGGAATCCTTTCCGGTCTCGTGAAGACCAGTCAAAAGGTGGGAGTCGGGTCATGAATTCTTTTTCCCTGGATTCCGTTCTGGCGGCGGTCGCCTCGAGGGCCGCGGGCAGGCGTCGGGAACGCTCGCTGGACGATTTGCGTTCCGCAGTCGGGGCCGACCCCTCCCGCAGGAAAAGATTCCTGGGAGCCCTGTCAGGGGAGTGCCTCTCCCTCATCGCCGAATTCAAGCGCCGGGCTCCCTCCTCCGGTGCCCTCGCCGACGAACCCGACCCTTCCCCTCGTCTCCACGCCTATGCCGAAGCGGGGGCCAGCGCCGTGAGCATTCTCACCGAGCAGGACTTCTTCGACGGAAGCCTCGCCGACCTCGAGGCCGGGGCGACCTGCGGCCTGCCTCGCCTGCGCAAGGATTTCATCCTCGACGAAGCCATGGTCCTTGAAAGCGCCCTGAACGGGGCCGACGCCATTCTTCTCATCGTCGCCTGTATCGACGGAGGGCTCCTGGGAGAACTTCGCGCGGCCGCGGGCGAACACGGTCTCGCGGTGCTGGTGGAAGTCCACGGTCCGGAGGAACTCGACCGGGCCCTGGATACGAGTCCCGATTGCCTGGGCGTCAATTCCCGCAACCTGAAGACCCTCGAAATCAATCCGGAAGCGGCTGCCGAGGTCCTGGCCAGAATTCCCGAGGGTCCCCTCAAGGTTGCGGAAAGCGGGGTTTCCTCCCTCGAAGGTCTGCTTGCCGCAAGGGCCTTCGGAGCCGATGCGGCCCTTGTGGGAACCGCGCTGATGCGGGAAAAGGAACCCCTTCCCCTTCTTGCATCCTGGGTTCACGCCCTCGCCGAGGAGGCCAGCCATGCTTGATGGGTTCCCCCTTCCCCGGGTCAAGGTGTGCGGGCTCACCCGGGCCGAGGATGTGACCGCCGCGGTCGAGGCGGGGGCCGACGCGGTCGGTTTCGTCGCCTGGGAGGGCTCCCCTCGGCATGTCTCTTCGTCACGGGTCGCCGAACTCGTGCAAGGACTTCCCGCGGGCGTCCGGTCGGTGGGTGTGATGGTGGATGCCGACCCTCACCAGGGCGAAGTCTGGGCGGAATCGGCCGGGGTGGGGGCGCTTCAATTGTGCGGCGACCAGAATCCTCGCGACTGGGAAGGCTTTCCCCTTCCTCTTCTCCGCCGCATCGGTGTGGAGGAGGGAGCCGCCGAGTGGATGGATGCGTGGGGCGAAGTCGCTTCGGGGTTCGTTCTGGACCACCCTTCCTCTCCGGGAGGCTCGGGCCGGGAAGTCGACACATCCCTGGCGGCCGCTCTTGCTGGCCAGGCCCCGTGCCTCCTCGCCGGTGGGCTCGATCCCGACCGGGTCCCGCGCGCGGTGCGGGAAATCCGTCCCGGGGGGGTGGACGCGTCTTCAGGCCTGGAATCGGAACCCGGCATCAAGGACCCGGAAAAGGTGGCGGCCTTCGTCGCTCGCGCCCTGGAGGCGCTGGGGTCGTGAAGGGGGACGGAAGATTCGGAGAATTCGGCGGGGTCTTCGCGCCGGAAACCCTGATGGCTCCCCTCGGGAATCTCGAGGAGGCCTGGATGAATGCCCGGAAGGATTCCACCTTCCAGGACGAGCTTGCCGCCCTTCTTCGCGACTACGCCGGCCGTCCCACGCCCCTGACCCTGACGGGACGCATGTCGAAGGAACTCGGGCTGGAGCTCTGGCTCAAGCGGGAGGACCTCCTCCACACCGGGGCCCACAAGCTCAACAACACTCTGGGGCAGTGTCTCCTGGCCAAGAAGATGGGTAAGACCCGGATTCTCGCTGAGACCGGAGCCGGTCAGCACGGCGTCGCCACCGCGACCGCCTGCGCCCTGCTCGACCTGGAATGCGTGGTCTACATGGGCGAGGTGGACGCCGCCCGCCAAAAACTCAATCTCCTGCGCATGGGCCTGCTGGGGGCACGCGTGGAAACCGTTTCCCACGGCCAGGCCACCCTCAAGGATGCCATCAACGAGGCCCTGCGGGCATGGGTGACCGACCCCGACGCCCACTACCTGCTGGGCAGCGCTCTAGGTCCGCATCCCTTCCCCTCGATGGTGGCCGAGTTTCAATCGGTCATCGGCACCGAGGCTCGGGCCCAGTTTCAGGACCAGGCCGGTGGCCTTCCTGACCTGGTGGTGGCCTGCGTCGGCGGGGGAAGCAACTCCATCGGCATCTTCCGTGGCTTCGTCGACGATGGGCAAGTAGAACTGGTGGGGGTGGAGGCCGGCGGCGAGGGGGTCGAAACCGGGCGTCACGCCGCCCGCTTTTCCGGTGGGTCGCCGGGAATCCTGCATGGATGTTTCAGCTATCTCCTTCAGGACGAGGACGGCCAGGTCCTGCCCACCCATAGTGTCAGCGCGGGGTTGGACTACCCCGCCGTGGGCCCGGAGCACGCCTGGCTCGAGGGCCTGGGGAGGTCCCGCTACGAGACCGCGGGGGATGCCGAAGCCCTGGATGCATTTCATTCCCTTTCCCGGTTGGAGGGCATTCTTCCCGCCCTGGAATCCAGCCATGCCCTGGCTTGGGTGCGTCGCGAGTCCGCGAGTTTGACCGGGAAACGGGTGCTGGTAAACCTCTCGGGCCGGGGAGACAAGGATTTGGACACGGTGCTCGCCGAGGAGGGCAAGAAGTGAATTCCAACGGGAAGGGCGAGGAGTGAGCGCCAACCGACTCGAATCCCGCATGCAGACCCTGCTGGAAGAGGATGCCCGCGGCGTGGCTCCGTACCTGACCGCAGGGGACGGAGGGTTGGAAACCACTTTGGCCGTTCTCGAGGCCCTGGACGCCGGTGGAGCCTCCTGCATCGAGCTTGGCATTCCCTTCAGCGACCCCATCGCTGACGGCCCCGTTCTACAGGCGGCCTCCCAACGGGCCCTCGATGCGGGCACCACCCTGTCCGCGGCCCTCGAGATGTTGGCGGAATTCAGGTCCCGCGGATGTACCGTCCCGGTCGCAATCATGTCCTACGCCAATCCTCTCCACGCGCGCGGTTGGGCCGGGGCGGCCCGGGCGGTCGCCGATGCCGGCGGGGACGCCCTCATCGTTCCCGACCTCCCGGTTGAAGAAGGCTCCGCGATGGCCGCGGCTGCCGGTGAGGCTGGACTTTGCCCGATTTTCTTCGCCTCGCCCACCAGCGGCGACGAAAGGATTTCCCGGGCCGCCTCGGAAAGTCGGGGATTCCTCTACGTCGTGGGTCGCACGGGCATCACCGGCGCGAGAACCTCCTTCGATGAAGGGGTGCAATCCTTCCTGAAAAGGGCGGAATCCTTGAGTTCCATCCCCCTCGGGGTTGGATTCGGGATTTCCACCTGCGACGATGTCCGCGAAGCCGTCCGCCACGCCCGTTTGGCCATCGTCGGCACGGCCCTGGTCCAGCGCCTCCACGAAGCGGGGCCGGACGGTGCCAACGAAGCCGCCAGCCTGTTTCTTGCGGAATTGATGACGGGGGTGGCGGCATGAAGCCTTCCACTCGCAATCAATTGGCCCATCTCGACCGGGCCATCCTGGCCATGCTTCAGGAACGGGCCCGGCTCCTTTCCGGCGAGGACTCGGACAACCCCGACCGCCTGGCGCGCATCGACGACCTCCTCCAACGCGCTGAAGGGCCCTTCGACCCCGGGCTGCTGAAGGAAATCTTCGATGCGATTGACCGAGGATGTGGAGGGAGCGGCTCATGATCATCCGCTTTCGCCCCGGGACACCGCCTGCAAGAGTGCAGGAATTGAGGGAAAAAATTGAGACCTCGGGTTCACGGACGGTTCTTTCCCCGGAACCCGCCCGGCCCCTGCTGGCGGTTGTGGACAAGCTCTCCAGTGAACTCCGGGAAGTGGTCGAGGCATGCCCCGATGTCGAGAGCACCGTCCAACCCCCCGGGGCCTGGCGGATGGTGGACCGCCGATTCCGCGAAAACCCTTCCACCGTGAAGGTGGGGGATGTCGAAATCGGGGGGGGCAAGGTCGTGGTCTGCGCCGGACCTTGCTCGGTCGACCCGCTCCTTGACGAAGCCGCCGCCATGGTGAGCCAGGCCGGGGGGCATTTACTGCGAGGCGGGGCCTTCAAACCCCGCACCTCCCCCTGGTCCTTTCAAGGATTCGGAGTCGAAGGCCTCCGCCTTCTCAAGGATGCGGGCCAGAAGTACGGCATGCCGGTGGTGAGCGAGGTGATGGACGCCGCCCAGTTGCCCGCCTTCAAGGACCACGACATCGATTGCCTCCAGATCGGAGCCCGGAACATGCAGAACTTCACCCTTCTCAAGGCCGTGGCCGAGGCCGGTGCGCCGGTTCTGCTCAAGCGGGGCCTGTCCGCCACCGTGCACGAGTGGCTTTACAGCGCCGAATACTTGGCCGCCTTCGGGTGTTCCGACATCATCCTTTGCGAGCGCGGAATCCGGACCTTCGAGAACGCCACCCGCAACACCCTCGACCTCACCATCCTTCCTCTTCTCCGGGAATGGACCCATCTTCCGGTCATGGTCGACCCTTCCCACGCGGCCGGAATCGCCAGCCTCATCCCCACCTTGTCCCGAGCCAGCATCGCCGCCGGCGCGGACGGGATCGCGGTGGAGGTCCACCCTGACCCCTCGGTGGCTCGCTCCGACGCCGAGCAGGCCCTGGGTTCCGGAGAACTGGCCACCATCGTCGCCGAGGCCAGAATCCAGGCGGCCGTGACCGGGCGCGGACTTCACACCTGATCT
>DCAK01000064.1:34604-49568 GCA_002311925.1 Planctomycetes bacterium UBA1135 | reverse complement strand
TCTTGTCCTGAATTGAGCGTTGCCTGCGGAATCGTCGGGCTTCCCAACTGTGGGAAGACCACCATCTTCAACGCCATGACGGCCGCCGGGGCGGAGATTTCCGAGCACGGTTTCTCCACCCTCGAGGCCGAGTCCGCCGTCGTCGAGGTTCCCGACCCTCGCCTCGGGGTCCTTTCCGAACACATCGAAACCCTGAAAGTGATTCCTGCCTCGGTGAAGGTGGTGGACATCGCCGGGCTCACGAAGGGTTCGGCTTCTGGCAAGGGATTGGGCAACCGATTTCTCGGGGCCTTGAAGGAATGCGACGCCCTGCTGCATGTGGTGCGCTGTTTCGAAAACCCGCGGGTTCACCGGGACGGCCCCCTCGACCCCGAGGCCGACATGGAAACCGTCGAACTTGAGCTCGCTCTTGCCGACCTCGATACAGTCGAGAGAAATGTCGACCGGGTGGCCAAGAAGGCTCGCCTGGGCGACCGCGAATTGCAGGCCGAATTGGCCGCGTTCGAAAGGGCCCAGGCTCTGTTGGAGGAGGGGAAGGGTTTGCGGACCGAGTCGTGGACCTCCGAAGAACGGACCTTCCTGAGGCCGCTCTTCCTGCTCACTCTCAAGGATGTCCTGGTCCTGGCCAACGTGGGGGAGGACGACCTCGAGGGCAAGGGCGAAGTCGCCGTCGCCCTTGCCCTGGCGGCGAAAAATCGCGGTATGGGCTACCTCGTGTTCTGTGGAGAATTGGAACACGGTCTCCGCTCGATGGAAGCCGATGAGCGAGCTCTCTTTCAGGAGGAATTCGGGCTCAAGGAGCCCGGCCTCGACCGCCTCATCCGATCCAACTACGACCTCCTCAAGCTGCAGACCTTCTTCACCGCCGGGGAAAAGGAAATTCGGGCCTGGACCGTGGCCCGGGGTTCAACCGCTCCTCTCGCCGCGGGGGAAATCCATTCCGATTTCGTGAAGGGATTCATCCGGGCCGAAATCTACTCGGTGGACGACCTGGCCGACCACGGCTCCGAGGCCGCCATCAAGTCGGCGGGAAGAATGCGCACCGAGGGCAAGGACTACATCCTCCAGGAAGGGGACGTCTGCCACTTCCTGGTGGGGCGGTAGGCCCCTCCTCTAACTAGTGAGAAGGAGGTCGAGTTCCCCAGCGGCCTCGAGGGCAGCCAGATCGTCGTAACCGCCTACTAAGTCTCCGTTTATGAAGATTTCCGGTACCGTCATCCGGCCTCCCGACCGCTCCATCATCTCCTCGGTCCGGTTGGGTTCCTGGTCGAGATCGATTTCCTCCCAGTCCTGACCCTTGGAGGCCAGCAACTTTTTGGCCATCCCGCAGTAGGGGCATGCTTTGCGAATGTAGATTTCGACCTTGGTCATGGGCGCGGGATTTGGGATAATGGGAGGGTGTCCCTTCAGGGACCAGTCCCCATTCTAGACATGCGCAAAGAAGACCTTGAATTGCTCGTTGAGGAGGGCCTGGAAGGCTGCTCCTGCCGGGCGACCGATCTCACCGGTACCGAGGACCACTGGCGCCTGGAAGTTTCCTGGCCAGGATTCGAGGGTCTTGGCATGCTGGAACAGCACCGCGCCGTGATGGCGGTCCTTCGGCCCAAGATGGTCGAAGGCACCAATGAAATCCACGCAGTCGAAATCGTCCCCGCAACATGACCATGACCATGACCGTTCAAGAATCCATCGAAGGCACCATCGCCGAAAACACCATCGTCCTGTTCACCAAGGGGGACAAGGATTTCCCCCGCTGCGGTTGGTCGAAGGCCGTCATTGAAATCTTCAACGAGATGGGCGTCGAATTCACAACCGTCGACATCCTGCGCGACCCTGAGATTCGGACCGCTCTCATCGCCATTTCCGACTGGCCCACCACCCCCCAAATTTTCCTTAAGGGTGAATTCATTGGTGGCGGCGACCTGGTTCGGGAACTCCACGCCCGCGGCGAGCTCAAGCCAATGGTTGACGCGGCCCTGGAGGGCTGAGTTGACCTTCGACACCCAGCGTCCGGATTCCATCGACTGGTGCGAGTGCTGGGCCCGGGACGGGCTGCAGTCCATCTCGACCCAGATTTCGACCGCCGACAAGATCGAGATGCTGGACGGGATGATGGAGGCCGGCATCCCCGAGATGGAGGTCACTTCCTTCTCGCATCCCAAGCTCCTTCCCCAGTTCGCCGACTGCGTCGAGGTTCTTCAAGGAATCCGTCGCGATACTGATTCTCGGTTCCGCATTCTGATGCCCAACCGCAAGGGCTGGGACCGATTCGAAGCCTGCGTGGACGCAGGCCATGGCGCCCACAAGATCATCCTGATGATTTCTGCTTCCGAGGAACACAACCTTCGCAACTTCAGGGCCACCCATGACGAGGCCATGGCCGAGCACGCCGGAATCATGGAGCGGGCCCACGCGGTCGGGGTCGAGGTCGTGGGGTGCGTGGGCACGGTCTACGGCTGCGCCATCCAGGGCGACCTTTCCATGGAGCCCATCGAGAAGCTGACCCGTTTCTATCACGACCATGGCGCCCAGCTCCTGATGCTGGGCGACACCACCGGCCAGGCCAATCCTCCCCAGGTCGAGCGGGTTCTTTCCAGTCTTCTCAAGACCTTCCCCGACACCGAGTTCCTTGCCCACTTTCATGACACCCGCGGCACCGGAATCGCCAACGCCTTGACCGCCCTCAACATGGGAATCCGCTGGTTGGATGGTTCCATCGGGGCCATCGGTGGCCAGCCCGCCGCAGGGGCCGCCCTCTACCACCTTGGCTTCAAGGGCAACATCTGCTCGGAGGATTTCCTGTCGATGATGGACGAGGCCGGGGTCCGGACGGGGGTGGACATCGACAAACTCATCGCCCTGGGCCGTCGGGCCGAGGAAGTCGTGGGTTTCCCCATGCGAAGCAATGTCATTCACGCAGGCCGGGTGGACCATCATCCGTCCTCGGCTGAAAAGGGATCCGGGGCCGGCAAGGGCGCCTCGACCGAGACCTTTTAGCCGGGGGGGAGAATCTTCCCTACGGGAAGGTCCCTTCCGGCCCCTCTACTGAATGTCCACCTGGAGCAGGTTGGAGTCGAACAGGATGGAGTTCTTCTGGGCGGCCACTTCAAGGAATACCGTTCGGCCGGCGGCGCCGGAGGGAATGGTTTTCGCCAATGAGCCTGAACCGTTGGAATCCAGGTTGCCTTGGCCCACCACCACATAGGGAGGGCTCAAGTTGAAGGAATGGCCATTCACGGTGGATCCGTTGGCGTTGAGGCTGTAGGCCAGCCACCAGTGCCCTGCGGGGGGGCCGTTGGTGAAGGTGTAGGTGACGGAGCTTCCGGCCGCGGGCGAGGTTGGTCCTGTCAGGGCGATGGTGTCGACATCCGGGACATCCTGGATGCTGATGATGTGGAGGTCGTCGATTCCCCAGCCTCCGAGTTCCATGACATTGTCGGATAGCATCTCGAAGCGAATGGTGACTGAGGGGTTGCCGTCGGCGAGGTTGGAGATGTCGATGACATGGTGGTTCCAGCCCACATCCACGGTGTGGAAGGTGCCTACGAAACCGGTGGGGTTTTCCCAGACGAGGTTGCCATTGACCCGGATTCGAGCGTGGTCATAAGGCGCACCCTCTACCGACATCCAGCGCTGGAAATTCAAAGTCGTGCGGGTGGATTGGCTGCAATCGATGGCCGGGGATTCCAACCAGTTGTTGACATTGGGCTGGTAGCTACCGTTGTAGTTCCCGTTGCCCAAGTCGTTTGCCCAGATGTTGTTGCCGCTGAAGGCATGGGTAGGGTCGTACCAGGAAGTGCCGATGTGGCGGCTGGCGGTTCCCGACTTGCCGGCAGGGATCCCCCGCTGCCAATCGTCCTGCCCCGTGCCTCCGTGGGTGAATCCTTCGTCGGTGGAGCCTTCGAAATCGTTGAAGTAGACTGTTTCGATGCGGCCGACGATGAAGTCGAAGGTCAGGTCGCCGGGGGCGGTGGTGTCGGGAAGCCATTCCAAGCTTCCGTCCGCGGCTTCGGCGAGGAGGTAGTAACTCACTGTGGCGGGCGCGTCCTGACCGGGGAAGGCTCCGACCCATTCATCGGCACCCGAACCCGGAGCCATGGCGAAGTTCTGCCAGGAGCCTCCGTTGGTCCGATACAGGCATTGAACCGAGGCCACGGGATTACTTGATTCCAAGGCCGAGACGGTGGCGCTCATCTGGTAGGGCCCGGACTGGTCCTCGGTGTTATCAAGGGGTTGGTGAGCAATGGTCATGGCGGGACCTTCGACACGGAGAATGTGCAGACCTTCGCCGCGGTCTGAAATATAGATCACGCCGGAGGGCGAGAAGGGGTAGCAACCCCAGGCGCCCTCGTAGCCCGAACCGGGCGAATAGGGGCTGGTGTCGTAGGACGCATGCTTCTTCAAATCGGAAGAATCGCTCATGTCCACGACCACGAGGCCCTCGGTGTACCACGACATGTAGGCGTAGTTGCCAATGATGAACGCGTTGTGGGGAATGGTGTTGTTGTTGACCGAGAAGTCATCCAGGAATTGGATATTGCCTGGATTGCTGCAGTCATAAAGGGCAACCCTCCCTCCTCCGACTTCGTCGGTGGTAATGCAGAGGGTGTTGTTCTCATTGACCCAGGTGTTGTGGGTGAATGCGCCGGGCGTGGTGACCGAATCCTGGGTTGGGTAGTTCAGGCTGGTTGTCGAAATGATGCGGTACTTGCCGCCGTAGATTTCTCCCAGGTGGGCGAGCCCGTCTTTGGGGTGCAGGTCGTGGACATATTCCCGGTTGTAGGTGCCAATGTGGGTGGGATTCTCGGGATTCTGGGTCAAATCGATGGCCAACATCCCGTTGTTGGTACCGCACACATAGGCGACACCGGCGCCCTCGTCCATGGCGATGTTGTGGGCGTTGCCCCACTTGCTTGCTCCCCAGGTTCGGACAAGAACGGGGTTGTCCGGGTTGGCGAGGTCGATGATTTGCATCCCTCCGCCGCCCTCGGTCACGATGTATGCGTAGTGGTCCCAAGTCTTGATATCCCTCCATGTGGAAGTCGGGCCGCTGAAGTAGCCCACTTCGAATGGAGCAGTGGGGTCGGTTGCGTTGTAGAAGTAGGTTCCGGAAGTCGTGCCGATGATGGCGTATTCTCTGCCATCGGGAGCTGCGTAACCCCAGATGTCGTTGTACTCCGCCCCTGTATCGACCTTGGCGAGAAGAACTACCCCGTCCCCCTGGGCAGGGAGGAGGGCCGGAAGAAGAAGGAGCGCAGCGAAAGGAAGCAGTCGAGAGGCCATTACTGGATGTCCACTTGTAGGATGTTGGAATCGAAGATGTTGCCGGAAGCGTCTTGAGCGGCGGCCTCAAGGTAGAGGGTTAGACCGGATGCTGCAATGGGAATGGTGCCTGAAAAACTTCCCGCGCCTGTTCCATCCGTTGGACCAACCATGGTGAAGATCCAGGGAGACCCGATGTCGAAATCGTGCCCCATGATGGTGCTTCCCGTGTTGAAGCGCCCCCTGAAGTACCCGAAGGAACTTGAAGCTGGCGCTCCGGAAATCGTGTAGGTCACCTGGCTACCGGCGGCGGGGAATCCTGGACCGGTCAAGGTGATGGAGTCACCACCGCCAACAGGGCCGAGAACGAAGACCTGGAAGTCGTCGATGGCCCAGCCACCCAACTCAAGCCCACCATCCGAATCCAATGTGAATCGAACCCGGACATCAGAATTGTTGTCGGCCAGAGACGAGATGTCGACTTCCTGCTCACTCCAGCCTGTTTCTTGGATATGGCCGTTTACTGGATTGGTCCAAACCTCCGTCCCATTGACCAGGATGCGGGCATGGTCGTAGGCGCCCTCCTCGATGGAAAGCCAACGAGCAAATCCGAGTTTGACGCCGTATTTCCCAGAGCAATCGATGGAAGCTGACTCAAGCCAATTGTCAACATTCGGTTTGTAGGAGCCGTTCCAGCCCGAATCTCCGATGTCGTTGCACCAGCATTGTAATCCCGAGAACGCATCCTGTGGATCTTGCCAGGCCACCCCTTGGGCGCTACCGGATTTTCCAAATGGGTCACCTCTTTGCCAGTCATCTTGGGTGGCATTTTGTCCATGGGTCCAACCTTCATCGCTGGTAGCTTCAAAGTCATTGAAGTAGACCACGTCGTAGACGCCTATGACGAATTGGAAGTCTCCGGTGCGTGGAAGATTTTCGCTGTTCCCTAAATCGTCTTCTGCTTCAATGCGATAGTTCACACGAGCTGGGGAAACTTGGCCGGGGATGTCGAGAGTGAAGCCGAAGCTTCCGGTGGAGGTCATGGAAACCCTTGTTTCGGTGCCGCCATTGACGGACCAGACCACATCTGCGGAAGTGATGGCGTTGCCGACGAGAGGAGTGATGTCGGCCTGGACCACGTAAGGTCCGGCTTCATCCTGGGTGTCGTCCAAAGGGGTGTGGTCAATCTGGATGAGGTCGAGGTCGATTCCTGGGAAACCCTGCTGAAGGAAGCCGTCGTTGATGTCGGCGAAGTTGGGAGTTCCGTTGAAGATATTCCCGTCGTTGTCGTCGAGTGCCAACCAGTGATCTTCAACCCAGGAGCGAATTTGTCCGTCGTCATAGGCATTGAACCAACTCAACATGAGAGTATCTGCAACGAGATCACCAGCAGCATTGCCTAGAGCAGTATTCAGATTTTCGCGAACCTTCCATAAAGCTCCCATAAGGACTTCGCCGTTGGCATGGACACCGCTGTGGCAGCCTGGGTTGCTGTCTCCGCAGAATTGCCGAGTGTTATTCCCGTCTCGTACATTGCAGCCTGTCCCGCAGAAATCGAAGCCCACGATGGGGTCGTCATAGATGTACATTCCCCAAACATCTGCTGCGCCTTCTCCGAAGCCATCACTGCCATTGCCACTGCCATAGCGAACATTGGCCCAATGACCTTCTTCGTGAGCAACAACAGTGCTGTAGGCGGTGTTCACGCAACCATTGCCGGAAGAATAGAAGTTAATTGAACTTCCATCGTAATAGGCGTTGCAGGTTGAGCTCTGGTTGACGTTAGCGAGAACCTGAAAATCCATTGTGGTATCTGCGGGGTCAATCCTCTTCACCCAAGCGTGGAAGTCATTTACTCCTTTGAAGGCATTTGCTTCAGCGGTTTGGTGTTCTGTGCGGGAATCATTGAGAAGGGCGGTGCTGTTGGTACCGGGAGAAAAGGATTGGGTAAAGGAATACTCCGAACCTGAACTGTTCATCACCCTGCCCCAGTCGCCGCGATAACGGAAGGTGATGTCGGCGTTGGAGGTGGCTCCGGGAAGGCTAAAGTCGCCGTTCCCGTCGGTTGTGGTGTTGCCGGCGGAACTCGTGATGTCCATCCACCGCATGATGCGCTGGGTTTCCGGGTTGTTGCTCTTGTCGGGAGCTGTGCCGGGGGTGGCCCAGGAATCCACATGGCCGGAAATCCCCTGCTCATGGACCTGGTTTTCTTCGCCCAGGATTCCAGGGACCCTTTGGTCGGCTGCCATGAAAATCTTTCGACCCGAGGGCAGGCCCTCGACCTGGCGGGTGGCCATTTCAATTTCCCAGGCCAGACGGGGGGACAGGGTCTTCCCATTCAGGTGGGGGTAGATGACCAGGACGGGATGCTCGAAATGGTCGGCTTCGCGGCCCTCGATTTGGAAGTATTCGAGATGGGCCGCCTGGAGGGCCGCGAAAGGATCGTTGAGGGGGCGGGTGGCGAGGTCCTCGACCCCGGGGAGGGCGCCGCTGTCCAGAGCCAACAGCGCGCCGCCTGGCCCGAACAGGGCGTGGACGCTTGCGCCCACGACTTCGATTCCCTGGTGAACCTGGATGAACCTGACGGCCCACTTGTCGGAGGTCCCGATGCGGGACAGGTCGAGATGCTTGGTCTGGGCGTGGACCAGGGTGGAATCGGCGATGCGAAACATGGGGAAAGAATGGTCGAACGCTTCGCGGGCAAGGGTTTCCAAGTCGCTCGGGTCCTTCACCGTCCAGGGGGCTTCAATCGTGCCGCCATAGAGAAAACGGGCAGCCCCGCGGGCTGGGTCGGAATGGAGAATCCATTCCCCGTATTCCTCCTGCCAGGAGGCGAAGGGGGCGCTGGAATCCTCTTCTTGAACGGGTTCCTGGGTGGGGAATGAAAGAAGGAGGAGAGGAAGGAGAAGATTCACGGGATGTTTTCTGAATTTTCCGGGAAAGGAAAGCCGGGTCAGGATGCACCTGTCCCTCACTCCACTTTACACCGAGACGGGTTGGGAGGGCCCGGAGTTCCCTTTTTCCCGTATTTCTGGCCGCCTTGCTAGCCTTCCGCCCCTTGGCCCGCCCCTTTCGCATCGTCTCGGATTTCGACGGAGTCTGGACCGAACCCGCCCGGGAACGGGAACGGGTTCTCGAAACCCTGGAAATCGAACTCGCCAGCTTGAGCGGAGAGGGTGCCGAAACGGTCGCCGCCGATTGCAGGGAATTCACAGGGGCGGTGATGGAAAGGCCCTGGGATTTCGGCTGGCTCATCGGGGGTCGCCTTTCCTCCTACCTTGACGAGGACGCCTTCGCCCTTCCCTCCGCGCTAGGTCAATTCCTGGAAGGTGACGCCCATCCCAAGGCCGATGTCTACCGGTCGGCGATCCTGGATGAACATGCGACGGTTGGGGAATTTCTCGACCACTGCTACCACAGCACGGGAATCCGCTTTCGGGCCGAAGTTCCCCACGACCTTGCGGCGGGCGCCGAACAAGTTCTTGCCTGGCTTCAGGACGCAAAGGTCGAGGTCGTCTTCGTGACCAATGCACCGACCGTCAAGGTGGTGGATTGGTTCGCCCATCATGGGTTCGAGGTGGTCGACGCGGCCGAATCCCAGCCGGGGGCCGCCCCGCTTCGGGTCCATGGGAGGGCGGGCAAGCAGTGGTTGGGGGACAGCGGAGCCACGGTGGATTTCGGTGGCCGGGATCTGCAGGCCGACCGTCCCCAGTACCGCAGCATCCTTGAGGCGGAATCCCCGGATTTCGTGGTCGGCGATGTTCCATCCCTGGACCTTGCCCTTCCCATTTCCATGAGAATGAAGGGGGAAGCCGGAGCCCCGAAATCCGTGGGCCTGATGCATCTTGCCCATACCCCGGATTGGGCCCTGGCAAACCTGGGGTCGGGCCCCGGCGGAATCGATCACCTTCTCCCCCACGTCACCTCCCTTCCACGGGTGGTCGCCTCGGAAATGTGATGGACATTCCCTTCGACCGGGCCTGGCTTCCCTACATCTACCTCTATGGGGTGGGGGGATTGTTCTTCCTTGGAGGCCTTTGGCTTGCCCTCCGCAGCCGGGCCCTGGACCGCAGCAGGCGCAAGCACCGAATCTGGACCTGGATTCTGGTCGGTGGTTTCCTCTGGTTTCTGACCCTTCATGGGGGCGGAATCCTGGCCGCCTTGGGAAGCGGACCCCAAGACTTGTCCGATCCACCCTCCGGGGGCATGGGCGAGCGCCCAGGAGCGGGGCTCTTCATGGGGATCGTCTTCGGCTACGTGGCCCTTGTCCTTGGATTCGGGGCCTTCTTCGCCCGCTGGAACCGCACGACCAGCGATTTCTTCTTCGGCGGCCGCCGCTTTTCGTGGTGGCTGATTGCCATTTCGGTGGTGGCGACCGGGGTGGGTTCCCACTCCTTCCTCAAGTATTCAGCGAAGGGATTCCAGCACGGTTTTTCGTCGTCGATGACCTATCTCAACGACTGGTTCTTCATGCCGCTCTTCCTCTTCGGATGGCTGCCGCTGATCTACTACTCCAGGGTCCGTTCCATTCCGGAATATTTCGAGCACCGCTTCAGCCCTTTCACGCGCCGCCTGGCCACCATTGGAATCCTGGGCTACATGCTGGGCTACATCGCCATCGGCTTCCTCACCATGGCTAAGACCCTGCAACCGGTTCTCGCCGATTTCCTCGGCTGGGACGTGACCATGGGCCAGATCGTGTGGGCGGTTGCGGTGGTTTCGGGTATCTACATCACCTTCGGCGGCCAGACCGCCGTCATCTTCACCGACCTCCTCCAGGGCCTGATTCTTCTCGTCGCGGGCTTCATCCTGCTCGGCCTGGGTCTGGAATGGTTGGGAGGTTTCGATGTTCTTTGGCGGGCCCTTCCACCGGCCTTCAAGCTCCCTCTCGCCGAATTCAACGGGCCGGAGGACTTTCATTTCGTGGGGGTGTTCTGGCAGGACGGGGTGGCGGGGAGCATCGGCTTCCTTTTCCTGAACCAGGGACTTTTGATGCGTTTCCTGGCCTGCCGCTCGGTGGACGAGGGCCGCAAGGCTGCCGCATTCAACACCCTTTTCCTGCTTCCCCTCTCGACCATCGTGGTCTGCAACGCCGGCTGGATCGGCAGGGCCATCTCCGGATTGCGGCCGGACATTCTCCCGCCGGAAACCGACCCCGACGAGATTTTCACCCGGGTGGCGGCCGTGGTTTCCTCCCCGGGGGTGTTCGCCTTCCTCATCGCGGCGGTGGTGGCGGCGCTGATGTCCACCGTCGACACCCTCATCAACGCGGTTGCGGCGGTCACCGTCAACGACATCTACCGCCCCCTCGTCAAGGACAAGCCCGACCGCCACTATCTGAAAATCGCCATGGCGACCTCGGCGCTGGCCACCGTCGCCGGGGTGGTGGTGGCCCAGACCTTCTTCGGAGATTTCGCCACCCTCTACGAGGCCCACGCCAAGTTCCACGCGACGGTGACCCCACCGCTTGTGGCCGCGGTCTTCCTTGGGGCCTTCTGGCCGCGCTTCAACACCGCCGGAGCCATTGCCGTCTTCCTGGCCGGAACCTCCTTCATCTTCGCCGGACTCCAGTGGCCGGAGGTCTTCATCCAGCCCTTCGCCCACGGGGTGGAAATGGATGCCGAGCACCCCTTCAAGTACATGGGAGCGCTCTTCAACCTCATTGCTTGCTTCTCGGTCGGCGTATTGGCGACCTTGCTGACCCCCAGGGGGTCGCGGGCCCAAACCGAAGGTCTCACCATCTGGTCGGTCCGCAAGGCTCGGGAGGGATTCAAGGGGGGTGTTCCCAACGACCAGCCCGGTCGCCCCGTGGTCGCCGGCTGGGTTTCCGACCCGGACCTCCCCGAGGGAGTCGTCCAGGCAGGGCCTGCCCACCTCGAGGGTCTTGGCGGAAAGGACGGGGACATGGTCTACTTGACCGACACCCGTCGTTGGCTGGGTGGCCTGCGGTCCACCCACGCCCGCCTCCAGGAAGGTGCACCAGACGACACCCTTCGCATCGCCCCCGACATCGTGGTCGCCGGCCGTTTTCTTCCCGCAAAAAGAATTCGCATCGAGAAGGAATTTTGACCCGTCCTATGATGGGGCCTTGAGAACCCCTCCTTTCCGTTCGGAATCATGAATTCCAAATCTTCCCCCGAATCCTCCGGCGAATCAAACCCCAACGAGGGGGAGAAGTCCGATTTGAGGGACCTCCTCGAGGCGGTGGGGAAAGCTCGCGAGGAAGGGGAAGAGGAACCCATCACCGACTCCGGCGACCTCTTTCCATCGCTGGGCGGACGCGAACCCGGCAAGGGAGAAACTTTGGGTGATTTCGAACTCCTGCGCGAGGTTGGGCGAGGCGGCATGGGAATCATCTACGAGGCCCACCAAAAGAGCCTTAAGCGGAGGGTTGCTCTCAAGGTTCTTTATCCGGGCCTTTCCTCATCCGACAGGGCCATGAGCCGTTTCCGCCGCGAGGCCGAGGCCGTCGCCCGCCTCAGCCATCCCGGAATCATTCCCATCTACGCGGTGGGAGAGGACCGGGGCCTCAATTTTTTCGCCATGCGTTTTCTCGACGGGCCCAACCTCGCCCAGGTCGTGGAAGACCTCAAGCAGGCCCGCAGGGAGGGTCGCGCCGTCCTGGCCCTGGATCTTCTCGGCATCAGCCGGGGAAGAACGGTTCCCCTGGCTCCGGGAGAGGAGGACACTCGGACCACGAGCTTCGAATTGGATGTGCGCAATTTCGTCCTCCAGGCGGTGGACCTCATCGCCGGTGTGGCCGAGGCCCTCGAGGTCGCTCACCGGGCGGGCATCATTCACCGCGACATGAAGCCGGGAAACCTGGTCTTCGACCGAACCGGCCAGCTCGTCCTGACCGACTTCGGAATCGCCAAGACCGAGGCGGAAGTTTCCATCACCCGGACCGGCGAGTTCATCGGCTCCCCCGCCTACATCAGCCCCGAGCAGGCCATGACCCGCAGGGTCAACGTCGACCATCGAACCGACGTCTATTCCCTCGGGGTCACGCTCTACGAATTCCTGACCCTTGAGCAGCCATTCCTCCGCCCCACCCTCGAGGCCACCCTTCGGTCCATCCTCACCAAGGACCCCACTCCGCTTCGCCGCCTGAACCCCAAAATCCCCAAGGATGTGGAGACCGTGGTGCTCAAGGCCATGGAAAAGGACCCCGATCGGCGATTCGCCACGGTGGCGGAATTCGCGTCCGAGTTGAGGCGCATTCTCAATTTCGAGGCCATCCGGGTGACCCCCGTGGGTGGAATGACCAAGATTTGGCGGCAGGTCCAAAGGAATAGGGGAGTGGCCGTCTCGGTGGTTGCGATTGGGTTGCTCGCCGTCGGCATGGTTCTTTTGAGAAACCGCCTCGAGGATGTCCAAGTGCGTTCCGTCCAAGCCCTCGAAGCGGGTTCGGAACTCGACAAGGAATTGGTCGCCTTCATTTCCGGCGAGGAGCGCTTCGATGCCAAGGGAGTGATGAATCTGCTTGACCAGGCCAGAGTTTCAATGAACCGGGGCAAATTGGAGGAAGCCTTCGGCATCGTGCAGGTCTGCGATCGGCGGATTCAATTGGCCCTTTCCCAGGGGCAAAGGGGAATGGTGAAGTTCCTTCCCAGTTCCGCCATGGTCAAGGTCGAGCTCATCCGCCATCTGTCCACCAGCCTGGAAGAAGGAGGGGTGGGCGACCTTCTCCCGTCCCGGGCCCGCCGCATCTTCGACCACATGCTCCAGGATTCCGACTCGCTGGTCGTCAAGAATGCGCTGGTCAGTCTCGGCAAATTCGGCGGCCTTCAAGCCGTTTCTCTGCTGGTCCATTCCCTGGATTCCTGGAGCGATTTCCCTGCCTGGAAGGTTTCAGGCGCGGACTTGCGGGGCGACATCCTTGAAGCCCTTGGAGACACCGGCCATTCTCATGCGCCGGCCCACATCGAAAAGGCTCTCATGGATGCGGGTCCAGCCATCCAAATGGAAGCAGTTTGGGCGCTGACACGGATTCCCGGTCCCGAATCCAGGGCCATTCTTCGCCGCATTTCGGCCGAGGCCGGGCTCACCCGCGCGGGCGAGGCCGCCACCCGTTTCCTGGAGGCGCATCCATGAGGATTGCGGTTCTTCTCTCCGCCTTGCTGTGGGTCTCCTGCGGCGGCGGCAATCCCGAAATCGGAGTCATCCTTCCTCTTTCCGGCATGGCGGAAGCGGACGGCAACACCGCGAAGAGGGGACTCGAATTGTTCATCAGCGAAATGGGAGACAACCTCCCCTGCGATTTCGTCATCGTGGACAACGCTTCCGACCCGGGGAAAACCATTCAACGGGTGGAAGAACTCTCCGACCGCGGAGTGAGTCTCATCCTGGGTCCCGCCTATTCGCTCACGGCGATGGCGGCCAGCCACGCGGTTCGCGAGCGGCAAGTTCCCATGCTCACACCTTCGGCAACCCACCCCGAGGTCACCCGGTCCAATTCCTACGCGTTTCGGGCCTGTTTCCGCGACACCCAGCAGGGCGAGGCCATGGCCGCGTTCGCCTTCGAAAAAGTCGAAGACCCCCGCGTGGCGGTGCTCGCCGACCTCCGGTCGGCCTATTCCTACAACTTGGCCAATGAATTCGAGCGGGCCTTCCAGCAGGCGGGAGGCGAACTTGTGGCTCGCTTCTATTTTCATGAGGGAGATCGGGATTTCATCCACTTGGTCGAGGCGGTGCAAGAGTCGGGAGCCAACCTCGTTTTTCTCCCCGCCTACGCTCCCGAAGTCGCAGCCATGCTATCCGTCGCTCATCCCGCTTGGGAGGGGATGACGATTCTGGGAGCCGATGGTTGGGATTCCCCCGATTTGTTCGCCGACGAAGTCCGCATTCATCCGTCCTTGAAGGTCTTCATCTCGAACCACTTTTCAGTCCATGAAAACCCGAGGACCTCGGCGTTCTCGGCCCGGTTCCGCCACCGCTTCAAGGAAGAGCCGGGCCAGCTTGCCGCGTTGACCTACGACGCCGCCATGCTCGGCGCCGCTGCTGTGAGAGCGGCCAAGAATGCCAAGGACCCCGTTCAGGTGCGGGACGCTCTCGCCAGCTTGCCCCCAATCGACGGGCTGACCGGGCATCTCGCGATGGAGGCGGACGGCGACCCCAGAAAGGGGCTGGTGATTCAGGCCCTCATTCTGGAAGAGGGCAAGGCAGCCAAGCTTCAGTTCCTCAAGCGGATTCCCGGCGGCAAGGACTGAGCTTCGACGGAAGCATCCCAATCCTCGGGGAGTTCCTTGCAGGCGTAGGTTTCCTCGGCGGAGGGGAAGTCCTTTTCGCGAATATCCTTGGCGAATTCCCCCAGGGCCTTGCGGATGTTTCCCGCGAGGTCGGCGTATTTCCGGGCGAACTTGGGAGTGGCGCCGAGGCTGAGGCCGACCACATCGTGGAAGACCAGGATTTGTCCATCGCACCCGCCACCGGCTCCGATGCCGATGGTGGGGATTTGGAGCCGGTCGGTGATGCGGGCCGCGACTTGGGCGGGAACGCCTTCAAGAACGATGGCGAAGGCTCCGGCGGCTTCCAGGGCAAGGGCGTCAACCAGAAGCTCGCGGGCTTCTTCCACGGTGCGGCCCTGAACCTTGTATCCCCCGCGAGGATGGACGGATTGGGGGAGAATTCCGATGTGGCCCATGACGGGAATGCCCGCGCGGACGAGTCGGCGAACCGTCAAGGTGAGTTCTTTCCCCCCTT
>DCAK01000064.1:34294-34548 GCA_002311925.1 Planctomycetes bacterium UBA1135 | reverse complement strand
CGCCCCCTTCGCGCACCAGGCGAAGAGCGTTGCGCACCGTTTCCTCGGTTCCCAGGTGGTAACTGCCGTAGGGCATGTCCGACACCACCAGTGGGCGGTCGACGGCGCGCTTGACCGACCGGGTCGCGCTGATGAGCTGGTCGATGGAAATCTTGAGGGTGCTGGCGTGGCCAAGAACCACGTTCGCCATGGAATCCCCGACCAGGATGACATGGAAGCCGGCCTCGTCGACCAGCCTGGCGGTGGGATAGTCG
>DCAK01000064.1:31753-34244 GCA_002311925.1 Planctomycetes bacterium UBA1135 | reverse complement strand
CAGCCTGGCGGTGGGATAGTCGTATGCGGTCAGGGAGAGGATGGTTTGGCCATCCTGCTTCATCGCCCGAAGGCTGGGAACCGTCACCTTGGACGGAACGGGTTGCTCTCCTCTGGTTTTCTGGGTCAAGGGTGTTGCCTCCTTGAAAGGGGGCCCATTCTACCCCGTCGTTGCCGGGTCAAAGGTCGATATGCGGGCCCGCGGCCGCTGCGGAAACGGCGTTCTCCAATTCAGGGGTCCAGTCCACCTCGACGGCCTCCAGGTTGGCGACAAGTTGCTCCACGCGGCTTGCTCCCAGAAGCACCGTGGTCACATCCTTTCGCCGCAAACACCAGGCGAGGGCGAGACAAGGAAGGGTGATTCCGGCTTCCGTAGCCACGGCCGCAAGGGCGCGCACCCTTCCGAAAGCTTCGGCGGAATCGAGGGCGTTGATGAGAAAGACACCCTGGGGATTGAGATTGGAGCCGCGGCTTCGTCCGGGGGGAGGACCCTTTTCCTGGTATTTTCCGGTCAGGAATCCCTGTGCGAGAGGGGACCAGGTCAGGGTTCCCAAGCCAAGGTCGCTGCAGGCCGGAAAGATTTCATCCTCGGGTTCCTGGCACAGAAGGTTGTAGCGGGGTTGCTCGCTGGATGGCCCGGCGACCCCCAGCGATTCCGCCACCTCTGTCGCCTGCCGAAGTTCACCGGCGCTCCAGACGCTGGTTCCCCAAGCCCGAATTTTTCCCTCCAGGACGAGTTCGCCCAGGGTTTGGACGGTTTCCTCCAGCGGAATATCGGGGTCGAAGCGGTGGCACTGGTAGAGGTCGAGGTGGTCGGTTTCGAGCCGCCCCAGGCTGCGGTCGATGGAATCCAGGATGTGGGCGCGGGAAAGGCCCCGGTCCTCGGGCGCGTCGCTCATGGGAAAGAAGACCTTGCTGGCTATGAAATAGGTTTCCCGAGGATGGCCCCGGAGGGCGGTGGCGAGGGCGCGTTCCCCGTCTCCAATTCCGTACACATCCGCCGTGTCGAAGGCGTCGATTCCGGCGTCGAAAGCGGCTGCCACCAAGGCGTTGGCGGTGTCTTGATGGGCGGTGGAAAAAGTCAGCCAGGTTCCGAGGGTGAGTTCGGGAAGATCCATTCCGCTGTTACCAAGGGGCCGCCTTTTCATGCCAGTTTCGACAGGGCGTCCTCGGCCCGGACCTTGCCCTGGTGGAGCTTGGGACGGAGCTCGGAGGGACCGATCCAGACGGGGCCCTCTTCGTCGGTGGCGGGGAGGAGCCCGTGCGAACCTTTCACGAGACCGGTGTCCAGCGGCACGACGTTCATGTTCACCCTCCAACCCATCTTCGACGCAGCTACCTTCGCCAGGGCCCGAAGCTTGGCGAGCGGACGGGCGGGGTCGAGGAACAATTCGCAGGGGTCGTAGCCGGGTTTCCGATGAATATCGACGGTGCGGGCGAAATCGGGTTCCTGGTCGGCCCCTTCCCAATAGGGATAGGCGAACCAGTATCCGGATTCGGCAAGCAGGAAAAGTTCTCCGCACCGGGGGTGGGCCAACCCGATGGACGCCATGGCGTCCAGGTCGAGAACCTGACCGACACCTTCCAACTTTTCCAACAACTTGCGCACGTCCCCGACATCGGCAGGGTCGGCGACATGGACTTGGGCGCATTGGTGGTCGCAAACGGCGAAAGCTCGTGACACCCCAGGGTCCAGCAGGGCACCGTTGCGGGCGGGGTGAACCTCGAGCCAACCTTCCTTTCGCAGAACCCGGTTGGGATGGACCGCTTGTTGGACGGAAGTGATTCCGTATTCGCTCACCAACACCACCTGGTAACCGCCATCCTCCGCTGCATCCAGCAGCCGCCCGATTTCTCCATCCAATTGGGAGGCGGCCCTCAGGGCCTGAGGACCCCCGGGGCCGAACCGTTGGAGGTCGTAGTCGAGGTGGGGAAGGTAGCCGAGGCAGAGGCCGGGCCGGTCCTCTGCCAGGACATCGAGAATCGCGTCGGCAATCCAGCGCGTGCTCTTGATGTCGGCCCCGGGACCCCAGAAACGGAACAGGGGAAAGGTCCCGAGCCTCTCATTCAGTCTCTTACGCAGGGAGGATGGGTTGGCGTGGATATCGGGGCTCTTGCGACCGTCGGCCCAATAGGTGGGGCGGGGGGTCACCGAAAGGTCCGCCCGACTGGGGAGGTTCCACCACCAGAAAATTTGGGCGCTGGAAGAAGCCGGGCGGCTTTCCCGCCAGCGGTCGAAGAGAGTCGTACCCTCCAACAAGGCTGCCGACTGTTTCCAGAAGGCGATTTCCCCCAGCTCCCGAAAATACCAACCGTTGCCTACGCCGCCATGCCCCGATGGGGGGCGACCGGTGAGCATGCTGGCCTGGGTCGTGCAAGTGACCGCCGGGAGGGGGGGGAGCAGGGGGTGGGATTCCCTGGATTGGGCGAATGCCAGGGTGATGGGCATGGCCCCCGACTTCAGGAGAGCCGGCGTCAATCCCACGCAATTC
>DCAK01000064.1:30264-31722 GCA_002311925.1 Planctomycetes bacterium UBA1135 | reverse complement strand
CGAGAACCCTATCCACGGGCGTCAAGAGTACTGGGCCGCCCTACACTGGCCCACGACCATGAAAACCCCCCGATTCTTTTTGGCCGCCCTGGCCGTCGGCCTTGTGCTTACCACCTTCGGGCTTCTGCGTGCCGCGGGCGAATACCAGGACCCGGTTCACGCTGGAAAGGTCGAGGTGGTGGTCCTTCCTCCCCAGAGGGATCCCGCATGGGGTGTCCCCGTCGTCGACAACCACATCCCCAGTCTTCTCGTGAAGGTTCCCCCGGGAAGGCGCTTCGTCCTGACCGACCTGCGCCCCATCCCTCACGAGGAATTTCCCGTCGCCCTCGGGCCCAAGGACCACATCTGGTTGGAGGATGGCATGGATGGAAAAAGATTCCGGGCCCTGGAAGGAACCGTGGAGAGCGTGGGCATGCCCTTGAAGATGGAGACCGGCCTCTCCTTCGGTCCGGGTCACGAACTCTGGGCCCAATACACCCTCGCCACGAACAAGAACGACGCCATGTTGCGGCTCTTCTGGTCGGGGTATTTCGAGGACGTCGTCGCCCAACCCTAGGCTTCGAGGAGTGTGGGGACTTCGGAGGCGGGAACGGCCTTCGACCAGAGGAACCCCTGGCCCTGCAGGCATCCCATTTCCTTGAGGGCTTCCGCCTGCTCCTCGGTCTCGACGCCTTCCGCCACGACGTCCATATCCAGCGAGTTCGCGAGAAGAATGATGGACCTTGGAATCTCGCGGCCCTCGGGTGAACCGTTCATTGCCTCCACGAAGCTCCTGTCAATCTTGATGGTGTCGACGGGGAACTTGTGCAGATAGGCGAGTGATGAATAACCGGTTCCGAAATCGTCCAGGCTCAGCTTGACTCCTTCCTCCCGAACCTCCTGAAGGGTTCTGCCCGCCTTTTCCGCCTGCTGGATGAGTGTGGTCTCGGTGATTTCCAACTTCAGGTGCTTGGGGTCCAGGCCCGTGTCGCCCAAAATTTGCCGAACCAGGGACGGAAAACCATCCTCTCCGAATTGGGCGGCGGCGGCGTTGACGCTTACCCAAGGGCTTCCGGGGCAGTTCTTCAGCCAGAGAGCGAGGTCCTCGCAGGCTTGGCGCAGAACTGCGGTTCCAATGGGAATGATGAGCCCTGTGGTTTCGGCAACGGGAATGAATTCCCCGGGAGAAACAGGGCCCAGCTCGGGATGGGTCCACCGCAACAAGGCCTCGAAACCCACTGGCCGACCCGTTTCCAGATTCACGATGGGTTGGTAATGGGGAACCAACAGGCGGTCCTCCACGGCCTTTCTCAGGTCGCCCTCCATTTTCCAGGCTGCGACCGCTCTCCGATGCATGGTGGAAGCGAAAAGGGATTGCCGCGATCCTCCCGCCCCCTTGGCGTCCTTCATGGCGGTTGTCGCGTCCCGCAACCATTCCTCCCCCTGCCGGTAGGCGGGGGACGCGGGGGCGGGGCCCCC
>DCAK01000064.1:28489-30246 GCA_002311925.1 Planctomycetes bacterium UBA1135 | reverse complement strand
CCAGGGAGCGATGCCGATGCTCGCGGAGACCGGAATTTGGCCCTGTCCGGGGATTTCCACCCCGACATTCAGGGATTCCTGCAGGGTGCTGCACAATACCGCCACCTGGTCAGGGTCGCGGATTCTTTCCACGAAGACGGCGAATCCGTCGGCGCCGATGCGGCCGGCGGAGGCGTTGGAACCAAAGGAGTTCTGAACGAGCCGGGCGACCAGCTTGAGAAGAATGTCGCCGCTCTGGTTGCCCAGGCTTTCGTTGAGCCCGCGGAAACGGTCCAGGTTCAAGTGCACGAGGACCCCGGTGGTTTCATTGGAATCCAGAAGGGCCGGAATCCTCTGCTCGATCTTGTCGAGGAAATGGTCCTGGTTGGGCAGACCGGTCAAACGGTCGAACCGTTTTTCGATGCGCAGTTGAAGCTTGGCAAGCCACCGCTCGGTGATGTCGTTGGCAATGCCCACCACCTTGTCGAGTTTTTCATTGGGACCAAACTCGGGGTGGAAGTGAACCTGGAAGACCCTTTGGCCAAGGTGGATTTCCGCCTCCACCTCCTCCCCGGCAAGGGCGCTTTCCAGCGCCTGGACCATCTTGTTCGAGGCGGAAAAGAATTCGACGGCGGTCTGGTCCCCCGGCTCGATGGCGTCCAATTTCAGGGGCGCGAGATTCTGTTCCTCACCCGGGAGGAAGGTTCCGTCAGGGGCCAGGGTGAAGAGGGCCACGGAGGAACTTGCCACCACCTTTTGAAGGCGACGTTGGCTTCTTTCGAGGGCCTTGTGGTCCTTCTGGTCGTCCAAGGCGTTGGAGAACATTTCTCCGAAACTCCTCAGGACCGGAACCAGCTCGTCCGGCCAGTACTTGACCTGGCGTACGGAATCGAAACCCACGCAACCGATGCAATCCTCCCGGATGACCATCGGAACCAGGATGAGGGACTGGACCCCTCGTTCCTCGAAGGTTTTCCGTTCTCCCGAGGCTTCCGGAGGCATCTTACCGATCATCGGCACGTGCACTGGAATCCCTTCCTGGATGCGGGCATGCCACCAGGGCACCGAATCCACCGTCAGGTCGGCGGGCCGGGCTTCCTCGGGGAGGTCGTCATCCACCCATGAATGGCTGCAGCTGAGGGTTTGGCCGTCCTCGGAATAGAGGTAGACATAGGCCCGGTCGACACCCGTGAAGGCCCCGACTTCTGCGAGCGCCTGCTCGATACCCGCGCTCACTTCATCCACCCCCATGTGCATGAATCTGGAGGAGAGCCGTGTGATGAGGTCCTGGACGGCGGAGCGGTAATCGCCCGTGGCGACCCGCTTCCGGCTTTCGGAAAGAGAATCCTCCAAGCGATGCAGGGTCTTGCGGTTGCGGAACTCGGTGAGGCGAAAACCCAAGTACCCCCCAGCGGCGAGGGCGGCCGCGACCCAGAGGAGGGTCTGCAGGACGCTGTCGTCGGTCAGGATTTCCTGGATGGGAAGAACTGCCATGGTGGGCCAGGATACTCGCGTCTAACCCGGTTCGACTTCCACGAGGGCGTCTCCGGCGTCCACGCCGTCCCCGTCCTGGACCAGGAATCGGACCACCTTGGCATTGGCCGAAAGGCCGGGCCCGGCTTCATATTTCACCGCGTGGAAGGTCTTCATCACTTCCAGGAGCCCGAGGGTCGTGCCGGGGACCACCTTGTCGCCCTCATCCAGAAAGGCGGGGGATTCGGGGTCGGGTTTGCGGTGAAATCGGCCGGCGCCGGGCGAGAGGAAAACCCCTTCCAGGG
>DCAK01000064.1:27149-28448 GCA_002311925.1 Planctomycetes bacterium UBA1135 | reverse complement strand
CGCGGCCTCTTCGACGCCGGCGCCTTCAAGTTGCAGGACCAGGAGCTCCTCTCCCCATGCCACCCCACGCGGTTCACCCGGGCCGGAGCCTGGAACTCCCCCGATGTCTTCGGGCAATCTGAGGGAGCGCCGACGACCCAGGGATTCGAGGGTGCCCAGGGAGGCGCCGGCCTCCAGAGTCAGGCCCCTTTCGAATCCAGGTCGAAAGAATCCCACCGAGGGTGAAAGCACCCTCGCGCCGTCTTCGCCGTTTTCGATCGCGGCTCGCCAAACCTCCCCGGTCATGAGCGGGGAGCGCTCAGGAGGGCCAAGTCGTGGAGCGACCAGATGCGGGGATTCTTCATCCTGCGTCCGCCCTGGCCCTGCCAAGCGGCTTCGACGAGGCATTCGAGCCAGCCTCGAAGCTCACCGGGAGCCACGATTTCATCGATGTCCTGCTGCGAAGCGGCGGTGAAGGGGTCCATGTCGGCCTCGATGCGTTCCTCCACCTGCTGCATTCCATCCTCCACCTTCTTTCTTTCCTCGGGGTCGTCCGAGGAGGGCTGGAAATCATCGTCCAGACGGGTGGACCAGGCGGCGATGGAAAGAGTGCGCCCCTCCATGACCGCCAGCCGGGAGAATGGGGTCGCCAGCTGAAGAACGGGGTCGTAGGGGAGACCCGCCATCGCGTAGTAGCCTGCCCCGGACGCCTTTCTAAGGAGGACGGTGAACATCGGCGCCGACCGGGTGGAATTTGCGTAGATGAGGCTGGACCCATATCCGAGCAAGCCCTCGGCTTCGGCTTCGGTTCCGATGTCGAAGCCGCCGATGTCCTGGAGCCAAATCAGGGGAATCCCGTCGGCATCGCAGGCCCGGGAAAAAGCAGACATCTTGGCGATCCCTTCCTTGTAGAGAATGCCCCCGGGGCGGAGGGCGCCGGCCTTGTAGGGGTGGGGAATGGTTCCCTGGACGTTGGCCACGAAACCGGCCCACAGGCCGCCGACCCGACCGACGCCGCAAATGATTTCCTGTCCGCGGTCGGGAAGAATTTCCCAGAACAGGGAGCGGTCGACCAGCCTGGCGAGGACCTGGCGAGCGTCGTAGGCCATTCTGTGGTCGGGGGGAAAGAGAAGGTTGAGTTCCTCGGGGGGAAAGGCGGGTTCGGCAGCTTCTTCGCCCCCTCTTCGGAAGGGGGCTCCGCTCGAGGCGGTTCTCGAAATCTCCTCACGAATGGCCTTGATGCAGGCTTCGTCGTCGGGAACCCTCTCGTCGGCGCACCCGGATTTGTGGACATGAACCTCGGGCCCGCCGATGTCGAGG
>DCAK01000064.1:25503-27119 GCA_002311925.1 Planctomycetes bacterium UBA1135 | reverse complement strand
CATGTAGGCCTGCTCGGTCATGTAGACCCGGTCCGAAATGATGGGCATGTAGCCGCCGCCGGCGATGCAGTCGCCGAAAACCCCCGCGACTTGGGGAACTCCGGCATCGGAGAGTTGGGAGTTCTTCTTGAAGATGTGCCCTGCCCCGGTGCGGCCGGGGAAGGAGCGGGCCTGTTCGGGCAGGAAGAGTCCGCTGCAATCCACCAGGTAGATGACGGGAATCCTCAGAGAAAGGCCCACTTCCTGAGCTCGCTCGATTTTTTCCGGCGTCCCGGGCCACCATGAACCGCTTGCGACCGTGTTGTCGTTGGCGATGACCACCACCCATCGGTCCTGGACCCGGGTCAGGGCGCAAATCACCCCGGCCCCGGGGGATTCAAGCTTGCGTCCGCCCTGATCGAATTCCACTCCCCAATTGGCGAAGGTGCCGAGAGAGTGAATCGGGGCGTCGGGGTCGCGTAGAGCCTCCAATCTCTCCAAAGCCGTCCATTTTCCCTTGGCGTGGACCCTCGCCACATAGTCCGCGCCCCATCCTTCCCGCGCCTTTTCCCGGCGAGCGTTCAGCTCGGCGACCTTGTCGCCCGCGAAGACGGCATTGCGCTCCAGTTCCCCGTCGTCGAGGAACTCGCCGCGCGTGGAGCCGATGGGTTCCAGGGGAACGAAGGCCATGCGCGGAGAATCTTAGTCCTTCTGCTTCACCCGCGAGTAGAGGATCTCCAGCAGGTCCTAATTTCGGGCAGTCTTCCAGTTAGGAGAGCAGGGATTCTTCCAACCATCCCGTGTGGATGCGGGAGGCTTGAAAATCGGGATGGGAGAGAATGCTCCGGTGAAGGGTGGCGGTCGTGGGGGGGCCCTCGACCTTGGCCTTTTCAAGGCAGGCGTCCAGGCGGGCTATGGCCTCCTCCCGGGTATCGGCGTGGGCGATGACCTTTCCCATCAGGGAGTCGTAGTGGGGAGAAATCGAACTCCCAGGCGCCAGGTGGGTTTCAACCCGAATTCCCTCCCCTTCAAATTGGAATGCATCCACCGTTCCCGGGCAGGGGCGGAAATTATTTTCGGGGTCTTCGGCGTTGATGCGGGCCTCGATGGCGTGACCCTGCAGCCGGATGTCATCCTGTTTCCAGGGAAGGCCCTCTCCGGCGGCCACTTGAATCTGGGCCTGGGCCAGGTCGACCCCGCAGATTTCCTCGGTGACCGGATGTTCGACCTGGAGGCGGGTGTTCATCTCCAGAAAGTGAAGCTGTCCCTCGGCATCCATGAGGAATTCGAGGGTTCCGGCGCCGGAATAGGCCCAACTGGCGGTGGCCCGGGCGCACAGGAGGCCGAATTCTTCCCGGGCCTCGTCGGAAAGAGAGGGACAGGGGGCTTCTTCGAGGATTTTCTGGTGTCTTCTTTGAAGCGAACATTCCCGTTCGAAGAGGTGAACAGCCTTCCCCTTGCCGTCACCGAAGACCTGGAACTCCACATGCCGCCCTCCGGAGAGGAATTTTTCCAGGTAGAGGTCGCCGCATCCGAAAGCCGCCGCCGCTTCTCTGGAGGCTTCGGAGAAAGCGGTTCGCGTTTCGTCGGCATTTTCGCATCGGCGAATTCCACGTCCGCCGCCGCCGGCGTCGGCC
>DCAK01000064.1:24449-25455 GCA_002311925.1 Planctomycetes bacterium UBA1135 | reverse complement strand
CCGGGTACCTGGTCTTCTCGGCCGCCTCGACCGCCTCGTCCGCCGACCGGAGAAGACCGCTGCCTGGAACCACGGGAAGGCCCGCGGCTTGGGCGGCGGCGCGGGCGGGGAGCTTGCGGCCCATGAGGTCGAGGGCCGCGGGGGAGGGCCCGATGAAGGTCAGCCCATGGGTCTTGAGGAGGGCAGCGAATCTCGAGTTTTCGGCCAGGAAACCCCAGCCCGGATGCACCGCCGAGCACCCTGTTTGGATCGCCGCCTGGACCAGGGAATCCATCCGTAGATAGGAATCGGAGGCGGGTCCGGGACCCAGGGCCACGACTTCCGCCGCTTCTTCAAGGTAGGGGAATCCGGCCTCGAGGTCGGCCTGGGAGGCTCCGAAGACGGCCTCGATTCCCAGGCCCTGGCAGGCCCGGGCCACCCGGGCGGCGACCTCCCCCCGGTTGGCGATGAAAACCCGGCGAAACATGGCGGAAGGATAGCGACACTTCGGTTGGCTTTCGGGGTTAGGGTGGGAGCCATGCTCGCTGCTTCCTTCCTTTTTTTCGCCGCTCTGCCCCTGCAGGAAGAAGGGACTGTCCCAACGCCCAAGGACCCTTGGCAGCTCCTCCTTTCCAAGTACGACGCCGATGGGGATGGTCGCGTCACCGAGAAGGAATACCCCCGGGGAATGGTCCACTTCGGCAACCTCGACCGGAATCGGGACGGGGTCCTGACGAGTTCGGATTTCGAAGGTTCGGGTCGGAGGCGGCCCTCCGGACGACGGGGGGGGGGGGGGAATCGTTCGAAGAAGGCTCCTCCAAAGGTGGGGGCCATGGCCCCTGATTTCGAATTGCCCTGGGTTCCCGGTACGGGATCGCCCCCCCCCCCCGAGACCGAGGAATCGGACGAGGGCGGAGAGGGGGTCGAGGAGGATTCCAAAAAGAAGGCCCCGCCGCTTCCGCAGATTCGGCTTTCCAGCTTTCGGGGAGACATGCCCGTGGCCCTGATCTTCGGCTCCTACACCTGA
>DCAK01000064.1:23930-24380 GCA_002311925.1 Planctomycetes bacterium UBA1135 | reverse complement strand
CTCCTACACCTGACCTCCCTTCCGTGCCTCGGCCGGTCGGCTGAGAAAACTTCACGAGACTTGGGGAGACAGGGTCCAATTCCTGGTGGTCTACATCGCCGAAGCCCACGCCCTGGACGGGGTTTGGCCCATGATGGGCCGGGGCGCCCCGGTGGTGGAGGAACCCATCACCCTGGAGGAGAGGCTTGCCGTGGCCGGCAAGTGCATCACCGGTCTCGAACTCAAGGCCATTTCAGCGGTCGTGGACCTTCTCGACGACGCGGTCAACGCCACTTGGCAAGCTTGGCCCGACCGGCTCTACCTGGTGGCCAAGGACGGCAAGGTGGTTTTTGCCGGTGGGCGGGGGCCTCGAGGTTTCCGGCCCGAACAATTGGAGACCGCCATCAAGCGCGAGTTGGGGGAGGGAAATGCCCCCGCAGGTCCCGTGGGCTTCTAGGGGCCATCCTCTGG
>DCAK01000064.1:23342-23909 GCA_002311925.1 Planctomycetes bacterium UBA1135 | reverse complement strand
AGGGGAGGAAACACCCCCCGACGACGCCACGGGCTTTTAGGGAATTACCCCCGAGGTCTTCTAGGCGGCGAGGCGAAGGAGGACCGCGCCGGAGAGGACGGTCGCCGCGGCGAACCAGACCCTGGGCGGAATCTTCTCTCGCAACCACCACGCGGCCAATGGAAGAGCGAAGGCGGGATAGGCGTTGGCCAGACTCATGGCCACTCCGAGCTTGGCCCATTTGAGGCCCACGCAGAGAAAGGAGACTCCGCAGACCGTGCCCACGAAGGCTGGCAGCAGGAAGGGGCGCCAAGCTTCCGGCCGGGCCATGCGCCGCAGCACCGGCAGGGCGCGACCTCGCAATCCGGCCCAGAGGAGGAGAGCGACGGTGCCTCCGCCAATGCGGACTGCTGCCGCGGTCAAGGGTCCGGTTTCCACCAAGCCCTTGCGGGCCAGGAATCCCGCCAACGCCCAGATGAAGGAGCAGGAAAGGGCGAACACCACTCCCCTGGAGCCCAAGTTGCCGCGGCCCCGGCGAAGTTCCACAACCGCCGCCCCGCCAAGGACGAGGGAACATCCCGCCCACTG
>DCAK01000064.1:22164-23281 GCA_002311925.1 Planctomycetes bacterium UBA1135 | reverse complement strand
CGGCCTCTCCTTCAAGCGTCCAGGCAAGGAGGGCTGCGAAGAGAACCGAGAGGAGGGCGAGAACCGAGGCTCGACCGACCCCCAGGATGGCGATGGCGTTGAAAAAGAGGAGGTCGCCGAGGGCGAAACCAAGAGCCCCTGAAACGAGGAGCCAGCCGAGTTCACCGGGTCCCGGGGCGGCTCCGCCCCAACCTGCTGGAATCAGCCAAGCCAGAACACCGAGGATGAGGGTGGCGAGGAGATTCTTTGTGAGGACCGCATCCCAGGGCGAACCTCCCTGGCGAAAGCGGCCGGCGTAGAGGACGGTGCTGATTCCCCAGCAAACCGCGGAAAGCAGGGCTCCCCATTCCCCGATTCCCGCCCAGGGAGGGGAGCTGGCCTGGAGGGGAAGGGCAATCATCGACGATGGTTGGGCCGCCGGGCCTGGCCGGGATGGCGGGCTATCCTAGGCCCGTGGTTGAGCTCTTCCTTCTTCCCTTTTTCCTGGCTCCCTTGCTGCAGGAACCGGCAGGGGGTGGGGCAAAAGGGGAAGAGAGCGCGAAAAAACCGGAGGGAGTTCTCGTCGACGCCCTCGGGGTTTTGCGCGACCCCTACCTAGGAGTCGTGGAAGTTGCCCTGATGGGCGGCGGCATGTTCCGTTTCGATTGCCTGCTGCGACCCCTTTCCTCCGGGGATGGTTCCTCCCGGGCTGATTTGAAGGGTCCCCTCCAAGCTCGGGGCCCGGGACGGAGGATTTTGAAATTGAATCCGAAGGAGGGAACTTTGCGCTACTCGCTGGCGCCCTGGGAGAGGGGGGCTGAGATGGAATGGGGCCCAGGCTGGGCGACTTGGTCGGCGCGTTGTTCCCGCCGAATCGGGCCCTGGCTCGAGTGGAAAGGCTCGGATGGCGTCCTTCATCGGGCAACGATTCGGACCGACCGGAACGACCCTCTGACCCAGATCGCCTGGCTGGACGGCGTCCAACCGGGGGAAAAGGTGAGGGTCCGGCATCGGCCCCTGACCCTCGAATTCCCGTCAAGGGATTTCACTCCCTGGAGTGAATGGACGGCGCCTAGTCGAGAACCGCGGTGATTTCGTCCAACGCACCATCGGATCGCCGAAGGGTGATGGAAACCTC
>DCAK01000064.1:21224-22070 GCA_002311925.1 Planctomycetes bacterium UBA1135 | reverse complement strand
TGATGGAAACCTCGGTTCCCTTGAGCTTTCCGGCCAGCGCCCGACGGATGTCCTTGCTGGTGAGAATCTTGCGGCCATCGATGGCGACCACGATGTCCGACCCCTGGATTCCGGCCTTGGCGGCGGCGCTGCTCTCGCGAACCGAAACCAATTCGAGACCGCTTTCGGTGTAGGAACCTGGCCGAATTCCGAGGCGACCCTTCTTGGCACGGCGCTCCGCGATGCGCACATAGTGCTCCATCATCCGGTCGTTGAAATCCCGGGGCATTCCCATTCCTCCAACATCCTGAAAGGTGAGGGACTTCGGATGGCCGTCGAGGGTTTCGAGAATATTGCGCGCTAGCTGGATTACCCGCACTTCGCCCTCGTAGTTGATGAGGTGGGCGTCGTCCGAGGGCATGTGGTAGTCCGGGTGGACATGGGTGAAGAGGAAAAGGGACGGAATGCCGGCGTGGAAGAAGGAGGTGTTGTCGCTGGGGGCTTCGCCTAGGTCGCTGACCTCGAGGTCGAGACCCGACGCCTCCAGGACGGGGTCCAGCAGCGGGTGGAACTCGTCGGCGGTGCCCATGCCGCCCACGAACAGGTAGTCGTCCGTGAGTCGGCCGACCATGTCGAGATTCAGCATCGCCCGGATGTGGTCGTTGGGGAGGAGGCCGCTCTTGACCAGGGCCTTGCTGCCCAGCAATCCCCTTTCCTCGGCGGAAAAGGTGCAGAAGATGACGGGGTGGGCGAGTGGGTGGGCGGAAAGGTACTGGGCGAGTTCAAGAACCGCGGCGGTTCCCGATGCGTTGTCGTCGGCTCCGTTGTGGACCGCCTTCGATCCGGGAGCCAGCGATCCCGGACCGC
>DCAK01000064.1:13563-21203 GCA_002311925.1 Planctomycetes bacterium UBA1135 | reverse complement strand
CCCTGTCCGAGGCCCGCATGGTCGTGGTGGGCGCCGAGGACCAGCCACTCGTCGGCCAAGTCGGGGTCGGTTCCCTCGAGGACGGCGACCACGTTGAAGCACTCCTCCTTGCGGACATGGAAGGGGACCAGGAATCCATGCTCTTCGCTGAGCGGCTCGAGCCCGTAGCTTTCGAATTGTTCGGCGACGTAGCGGGCGGCCTTGCGGGCCCCCTCCGAACCCGACCCGCGGCCCTCGAGTTCCTCGCTGGCGAGGTAGCCGATGTGGGCCTGCAGGTCTTCAACCCGGAATTCTTCTGCGGCGACGGGCGGGGCTTGTTCAGGGGGGGCCTGGAAGAGGGGAAGCGCGAAAAGGAGGAGGGATGCGGTCATGGGCGGGGAATCAACGAGGAACGGTGAGTTTCACTTCGGAGGTTTTCCCGGGGGCGACGAAGACTTGCTTTTCAACTCCGGGGGGAAAGAGGAGGGTGGCCTCGGCCTTGGCGGACGATGCGCTCAAGTCGAAGGTGCCTGCGGGAAGGCCTTGGAAGCGAAAGTGGCCTCTGGCGTCCAGGGTCGCGGTCTTGGCGAGAAAACCGCCCTCCTGGGAGCGGCGGGAAAGATAGACGCGGCCGCCGGCGAGAGGGATGCCATCCGCCGAATAGACGGTGCCCTCGACCACGCCACCGGGTTCGAGCCGGAGGGTCCCCATGTCGAGCGTGCTTCCATCGCCGAGCGAGATGGAGCGGAAATAGGGGAGAAAGGAGGGATGATGGACCTGGACCATAATGGGCCCCGGGAAGGCCCCTTCCATGAGGAAGGCGCCGTTCTTTCCCGATTTGACCGAGGTGGAGGGGAGATTGTTGGGGTCGAGGCCGGCGCCGAAGAGGGAGTGGGCCACATTGGGGTCGTAATCCTTGCCGTGAAGAGAAATCTCAACCCCGGCGAGGCCCTTGCCGTCGACGGACGAGGTCACCGTGCCGGTGAGGCGGCCGCCGAATTTGAGGACCACGTCCACTCCGCGGACGATGTCGCCCTCGACGTAGAAACCGGCGGAGTGGGTGGGGGCGAAGCCCTTGGAGCGGACCAGCAGGACGAAGGACCGTCCGTTTTCGAGGTCCTGAATCATGAAATTTCCATTGGGGTCGTCGAAATCCCAGGTCTTGCCGGTGAATCCATACTGGGCAGTGTTCCGGTTGATGCGGAGGGCCTCGACCTGGAATTTGGAGACCGCCCTGCCGTCGGGGTCGGTGACCCGGCCGGAGACGCCGCCCAAGGCTTCGAGGACGATCTTGAGGTCGCGGGTTCCTGAATCCACCCGGGGAGCACGTCCGAAGGAAAAGCCCTCGGCACGGGCGGCGACTCCGTAGACCCCCTCGGGGAGACCCTCCACGAGAAATTTGCCGTCCTTGCCGGTGAGGGTGTCGGCTCCGAAGAGGGGCCGGGGTCGGGTCCTGGAAACGGAAACCTTGGCGCCTTCCACGGGTTGTCCATTCGCATCCACCACGACTCCGCCGAGGACGATTTCAGGCCCCAATTCAAGATTCTGCCTGGATTGGACTTCTTCACCCATCAGGACAACCGGCATGATGCGGCCGGCCCCGAAACCTGCGCAGGTCGCGGTCAGGGTCCAGACCCCCTGGGCGAGGCGGGGGATTTCATAACCGCCATCCTTGTCGGTGGCGGTATAGACGATGCGACCGAGGGCGCGGTCGTTTTCAGCCTGCTTGGCGGGGTCGCCGGCCCGGGCGGTGCGGGATTGAAGTTCGATGCGTACCTGGGCCTGGAGAGGGTTCCCGCCGGTGTCGCTGACTCGTCCGTACACGCGGTAACCCGGGCCCAGAACCACCGGGCCCAGGACCTGTTCCTCGCCCGGAACGCAGGAAACGGGAATCCCCTGGGTGGGAGCGTAGTTTTCGTGATGGACCCACATTTCAAATTCCTTCCCCGAGGGGAGGCGCTTGAATTGATAGATGCCCTCCTGGTTGGTGGTGCGTCTGAAGAGGGGTGAGGGTTCCAGGGAGGAGAGGTCGAAAAAGGCGGCGGTGGGCCTGAAATTGAGAACCACCGAGGCGCCGGGAACCGGGTTGCCTTGGGAGTTGATGACGGAGCCGCGGACACCTCCGGCGGTCGCGAATTCGGCCTCGCGGTCGGGTTCCAACTCGATGCGGCCGCTTCCGTTGTCGGTGTGGACGGCGGAGGGCGCGACTTCGGGGTCGGGACCCCCGAGGGCGACGGGTTGCTCGGGGAGGGATGGACCCTCGCTGCCGATTCCGTCGTCGGCGGAACCGGGGGCGAGGAAAATCATCCAGGCGGCGGCCAGGAGAACCAGGGCGGCCACGATGAAGGGAAGAGGGCGTGCCAAGAGCAGTGGGTTTTCAGGTTTGGACGGGGAATCCCCCGGTTTCCTTGCGGGGATTCCCGCCGTAATGAGGGGAAAGGATACTCCATTCCGCTACGGCCAACCCCTCCTCGCGTCTGTAGGATTCCCCCGTGGCGCTCAAACTGGACTTGGGGGGATGCTTTCCGGAAGCCGGGCCGTCCAGGGAGGATTTCCTCGCCGCGATGCCGCGCGCCAAGGCCGCCAGGGAGTCGCACCTTTCCCATCCCCCCGACTGGCGCGGTCTCGGGGGCCGGACCGACCTTCTCGAAGCCTGCCGGGAGCGGGCGGCCGTGATTTTGGAGCAGGAGCCCGAGACCTTCGTGATTCTTGGAATCGGCGGGTCCGCCCTGGGGAATTCCGCCCTTCTCGGGGCCTTGGCTCCCTTTTCCCAGGAATGGGCTCCCGCGGACGGGCGTCCCCGCGTGGTGGTCCTCGACACGGTGGACCCGGATTGGTTGAAGGGTTTCCTGGATTCGGTTGAGGTGGACAGGTGCCACTTCAATGTCATTTCAAAAAGCGGCGGCACCCTTGAAACCGCGGCCCAATTCCTGCTCTTCCACGACGCGGTAGAGAAGGCCCTGGGTTCCAGGGAAGAAGCTCGGTCACGATTCACGATGACGACCGACCCCGAGGGGGGGCACTTGCGCGCCCTTGCCGAGGAGCAGGGATTCGCCACCCTGCCGATTCCCTCCGAGGTGGGGGGCCGATTCTCGGTCCTGACCCCGGTGGGGCTCCTGATGGCCGAGGTCGCGGGTCTGGATGCCGGGTCCCTCCTGGAAGGGGCGGCGAAGACGGCCGACTCTCTCCGAGAGTGCGCTCCCGAGGAGGACGCCGCCCTGGCGTGGGCCCTTGCCCATGTTCTTCATCTCGAGGCGGGTCGCCCGCTTCATGTGCATTTTCCCTACGGGCATCGGCTCCGCCTGCTCGCAGATTGGTTTCTTCAGCTGTGGGCCGAATCCCTGGGGAAGAAGGAGGACGCCGACGGAAAAGTGGTCCATGTGGGGCCCACCCCGGTGCGGGCGGTCGGGCCCACCGATCAGCATTCCCAGTTCCAACTCTACATGGAGGGGCCCGACGACAAGGTCTTCACCTTCGTGAGGGTGGAGAAGCCTGATTGGGATGGATTCCTTCCCTCCCCTTTTGCCGACATCCCGGCCTTCGAGGCCCTCCGGGGCCAAGACCTGGGCGACCTCATGGAGGCCGAGAGGCGTGGGACCGAGGCGGCGCTGCGGGAGGCGGGGCGACCTTGCGCGGTGCTGGAGCTGTGCAAGCTCGACGCCTTTCATGTGGGGCAATACTTCATGTTTTTCGAGATTGCCACGGCCTATGCCGGAGGGTTGATGGGGGTGAATCCCTACGACCAGCCCGGGGTCGAGGCCGGAAAGCTTGCTGCCCTGGCCTTGATGGGGGCGAAGGGGCACGAAAGCCGGGCGGAGGAGATTTCTTCCCTCCTTGGTGGGGAGGAGAGCCTCCGCTTTTCCTGCTAGGGGGAATGGAGGGTCCGGAGACTGATTTCCGCCAGGATTTCCCTGCGCAGGTCCTGGTGAAAACTCCGTCGCACCGCCTGCCTGAATGCCGCCCTCTCCGGAGCGGGCTGAATTGCGTCCACCCATGCCAGGGCTTGGCCCACGGGTATCCGGATGGGACCAATGAGAGAGTCCTCTGGAGCGGCGAAGACGGCATCCAGGAGGGCGAGGTCGATTCCCTCCTCGGCCCTGTGCAACCAGCCCAGGCGCCCCTGGCTGACCCTCGAAGCTTCGTCCTCTGAATAGAGGGATGCGGCCCGGCCGAAGGCCTCCACGTTGGTGGCCCCGCCGGCGTATTGATTCAGCTCTTCGGCGGCCTCCTCGAAGCTCCGGTCGAGGGGGTCCCCCTTCTCCATGACCGCCCTCAGAAGGAACCAGGAAACGGACCTTGATTCTCCGAAACGGGCGTCCAGGGCGGAGCGTTCTTCGGGGCTGAGAGTGGCGAAACGGGCATCGCTCCACTTCTGCCGGGAAAGCAGCCGCAACCAGCCCGCAACCCTGAGTTCCGCTCCGGCCCGGACGATCTCAAGGGTGGATCCCTGCGAGGCGAGCAAGGTCTCGTAGGTGGCCCCCCCGAGAACGGGATTGCCGGCCACTTCAGCGCGGCGCCATTCGATTTCCTCCTCGAGGATGTCATCGGTGAGCACCAAGCCCTTTTCCGCCCCCCAAGTGGGTAGGTGAATCTGGAGGACGAGCTGCTCAAGGTATTCCTGGTTGCGGACATCGGGGAGGCTGGCCCGAATGACGGCCCCCACTTCGGCCTCGGTCACGGCCCAGGAACCATGCTGGATGGCCATCCCCGGAGGGGCTCCGGCCGACGCTTCAAGAAGGGAGCGGATGCGTTCCTCCGTCCACTCATGAAGTTGTGTGGGGAGGGGGTCGGCGCCCTCGGGCAGGCCGAGATCCCTGCGGACCAGCATCTCGTGGAAGATGGAATCGCGAAGAAGGTCCCGAAAGCCATCCAGGGTGAGGCCCCTCTCCTTGACCAGGGTCCTGAGGGATGTCCCCATCTGGTCGGCGGCCTTCCGCGCCTTCGCCATGCGCGCTTCGACCTCGGCCTTCGGGGCCACCAATCCCAGGCTCGCCGCTTCACGGCGGACCAGTTCGACCTGGAGAAGGTGGGAAAGGGCCTCCTGGCCGAGCCTCTTCCCGCGGAAGGTGCGCCCGAGGAAGCGTTCGTAGCGGGCGGCTTCCAATGCCCCCCCCTGCCAGCGGGCGACGGCGTCGCCATTAGGCGATGGGGCCGCCACGGCCGGATTATCCTGGACCGCGAGAAGGGTCAGGAGGATGGGGAGAAGGGACATGAGCCGGACAGGATAAATCCCGCCCGGCCCATGCGCGGCAACAGCCGCTCAGGAGGTGGTCAAGGTTTGAGGGTCAGGCGGCCTCCTTGTCGAAGACGACCCTTCCCTCTTTCCAGCGGATGGTGAGGCGATCCCCGGGATTGAAGACTCCGTCAAGGACGCCGTCCGCCAGGGGTTGCTCGACCATCCGGTCGACGGTCCGGCGCAATTCACGGGCGCCGTATTCCTCGCTCCAGCCAGCTTCGGCCAGGCGCTTGGTCAAGGTTGGGGTCCAACGGACCCCGATTTCCGCCTTCTTCATCCGGCCGGCGATGCCCTTCAATCGCATCCCGGCAATGCGGGTGCGGCTCTTTTCGTCGAGGGCGCGGAAGGTGAGGATTCCATCGAGCCGATTGAGAAGCTCGGGCCGGAAATCCCGGGTCAGGGCCTTGTGGGTCAGCTGGTCGAAATCGGTTTCGGTGAGAGAACCGTCCTGGCCGAATCCCAGCCGACTCGCGGCCCGGGCGTAATCGGCGGTCCCGACGTTCGAAGTCAGGATGACCACCGCGTTCCGAAAATCGGCGGTGTTCCCCTTGGAATCGGTCAGGCGCCCCTCGTCCAGAATCTGCAGCAGCATGTTGTGCATCTTCTCGTGCCCCTTTTCGACCTCATCGAACAGCACGACCGACCAGGGGTCGCGGAGGATGGCCTCGGTGAGGGTGCCGCCCTCGTTGTGGCCGACATAGCCGGGGGGAGCTCCGATGAGTTTCGCGGTCTCATGGGGAAGCGCAAATTCGGAGCAGTCGATGCGGACCGGGGCCCGCCCGTGAAGTTGGCGGGAGAGGGCCTTGGAGAGTTCGGTCTTTCCTGTCCCGGTGCGTCCCACCAGGAGGAAGGTTCCGATGGGGCGGTCGGGATCCTTGAGCCCGCAGGCGGCCTTCCGAATCGAGCGGCAGATTTTCTGGATGGCGTCATCCTGGCCCACCACTTCCTTCTTGAGGGCTTTCTCCAATCCTGGCGCCGCCTTGGCCAGCCGCTCGGCCCCCTCCTGAGTTTCCAAAACCTCGGATTCGGATTCTCCCGCGGGAAGGGCCACCGAGTGGATTTCAAGCTTGGGGTTGACGTCGATGCAGATCTGGTAAAGGAGGTCCTGGGCGGCCGCTTCGTCCTCGGGGTAGATGCGGCGCACGGCGGGCAGGACGTTTTCATCGAGTCCCACCACGCAGTGATGCACGACGAGGGCCCTGTATTCGCGCCGGTCGGGGGGGTCCCCCTCTTTCGAGCGGCCGGGGAGGGATTCTTCGGACCCCAGCAGGCGGACTCGGATGAAGCCGTCGATGAGGTCGAAGTACTTGTAGACGATGCCGGATTCTGGGTACATGACAATCTCCTGGGCCCTCGCGGGGTGTCCGTTCGAGCCATTCTTCTTTCGGCGGGAATGCGTGCTTTCCTTGAGAGCTTCCCAAGTCCTTTTCGGCAATAAGGTTGGCGTCGGGACGAAAGGCCGGGTCGAGACTGCGGCTAGGATGGCGGCGTCATGCCCCTCTCAGGAAGCGTTTCATCCGCGGACCAGGAATTCCTCGCCCTCCTGGTCCACAAGGGGTTCCTGGGAAAAGGGGACGCCATGGAAGTCCTCAAGGGGGTCGGTGAGGATGGATTCGACGCGTCCCTGGCCGCCGTGACCGGCTGGGACGAGAAGCGGCTCGAATACCTTCGTCGAACCCGGGCCTTTTCGAACCCCGAAATTCCAGGCTACATTGTGGAAACGACCCTGGGGTCGGGAGGAACCAGCGAGGTTTTCGGAGCCAGGCGGGAAAAGGACCGCCAGAGGGTGGCGTTGAAGGTCATGAAGCCCGTCCTGGCCAAGGACCCGGTGGCGGCCCGGCGATTCGTGGACGAGGCCAAGGTCCTGCAGAGTCTCGACCATCCCGCCATCGTGCATTGCCACCGGGTCTTCCGTTTTCTCGACACCTTCATCCTGGAAATGGATTGGGTGCCCGGCCGCACCCTCGAGGAGCACCTGGCCGAGGGCGAGGTCTTCCCCGAGGACCAGGCTCTCCAAGTCGTGGTCCAGGTCGCCGAGGCCCTTGAGGCAATGAAGGACGCCGGGGTGGTGCACCGCGACCTCAAGCCCGGCAACCTGATGCTGGACGAGCAGGGGTCGGTCCGGCTGATTGATCTCGGTTTCGCCGGGGACGGCGCCCAGGAGAAGGGCCCCAAGGACACGACTCTGGGTACCCCGGCCTATTTATCCCCCGAACAGGCCCGGGGCGAGGGAGGGTTGGATGTCCGCGCCGACATCTATTCCCTGGGGGCCACCCTCTTTCACCTGGTCCTGGGCCGCCTCCCTTTCCAGGGTTCCGATGACTCCGAGATGATGCGGGCCCAGGTTCTCGAAGGTCTCAACGGGGCGGCGATGAAGGGCCGTGAAGTTTCCCCCCGCCTTCACTACTTCATCGAGAAGATGATG
>DCAK01000064.1:10767-13361 GCA_002311925.1 Planctomycetes bacterium UBA1135 | reverse complement strand
CATCGTCGTCATCCTGGCCGACGATCTCGGCATCGGCGACCTGGGTTGCTACAACCCCGAATCCAAGGTTCCGACTCCGCATATGGACCGGCTGGCGCGCGAGGGAATCCGGTTCACCGACGCTCACAGCCCCTCGGCTGTTTGCACCCCCACCCGCTATGGCCTACTCACCGGCCGTTATTGCTGGCGCACGGGGCTGAAGCGGTGGGTCTTGAATTGTCATTCTCCGGCCCTCATCGAGGAGGGGAGGACAACCCTGGCCTCCTTCCTCCGTAAGCGCGGGTATCGGACTTACGGTGTAGGGAAGTGGCATCTAGGGTTGGGGGATTCCGGGCAGACCGATTACACCCTTCCTTTGCGTCCGGGGCCTTTGCAGGCTGGATTCGACCATTGGTTTGGCATTCCTGCTTCGTTGGACATGGAGCCCTATGTCTTTTTTAGGGATGACCAGGTTGAGGCCCTCCCCACCGAGACCATCGAACGTGGTCAAAACGCCCGTGACGGGGGCGGGGGGTTCTGGCGGGGTGGTCCCATCGCTCCGGGCTTCCGCCATGTGGATGTCCTTCCCCGTCTCGTGGAGGAGGCGGTTTCCATTCTCATGGACCAGGATGGGGGGTCTCCCTTCTTCCTCTATTTCCCGTTTTCCGCGCCCCACAAGCCGTGGGTGCCCACTGAAGAATTTCGCGGACGAAGTGGCGCAGGCCCCTATGGAGATTTCGCTGTCCAGGTGGACCAGGCGGTGGGGGAGATATTGGAGGCGCTCGACCGGAAAGGTTTGGCCGACGACACTCTCGTCGTAGTTGCGAGTGACAACGGCGCCCAATGGGTTGCCGCCGATATCGACAAGTTCGACCACAGGGCGAATCTCGAGCTTCGAGGGCAGAAAGCGGATATCTGGGAAGCAGGTCACCGGGTGCCTCTCCTGGCGCGTTGGCCGGGAAAGGTCCCGGCGGCGGCCACGACCGATGTTCTCGTGGGTCTGCAGGATTGGCTCGCCACCCTCGCCGACCTCCTTGACTCTTCCCTTCCTGACGGCCAAGGGGAGGATTCGATGAGTTTTCTACCTCAGCTTCTAGGCCAGCAGGATGGGCAAGGCAGATCCTCCCTGGTCCATCATTCGGGAGGGGGGGTGTTCGCGGTCCGGTCCGGGGATTGGAAGCTCATCGAGGGCTTGGGCTCGGGTGGGTTCTCGGCTCCTCGCAGCCCCAAACCTTCCCCCGGCGGTCCTCTTGGCCAGCTCTATTACCTCGCCGATGACCCAGGAGAGGAGGTGAACCTTTGGCTCAATCGGCCTGAAAAGGTCGCTGAAATGCAAGCACTTCTCTCGGGCATCCGAGCCGCAGGCCAGGCCGGGTCTTAGTTGGTCGCGGCCAAGGGGAAATCGTCCCCGCCCTCAACTAAAGGGAAAGTTGGGCGTTGGCGACCTTCAGTCTTTTCCTCGACGAATCCAACCACGAAAGCTCGAAGTTCCTCGACGGAGACATTGCCATCCCCATTGGAGTCGCCTGCTCCGCCCAGGGCGGCGAGGATTCCGGCGGTGAACAAACCGTTGCCGTCTGCTTCCAGGGCGGCCCCGCCGTCCGAGCTCGCGGCCAGGATGTAGGTGCCTCCGCCTTGGCCTTCGATGACTTGGTTTACATGTTCCTGGGGGAAGAGAGGTTCAGCTCCGCGGGCCCGCGTTTCTGAATCGGCCGAACCTGCCCCCGAATGGCAAGTATCCAGGAGAAGAATTTTCCGTCTTGCACGGAGCCCTGACCAAGTCACAAGGTTTTCAATGTCATGGCGGGAAATTCCTCCGAAGGGATCAGCTGGAGTGTCTCCACTGGTGAGGAAGTAATATTCTCCGTCGGCGTCTCGAATTCCATGGCCAGCCCCGAAAACGACAATCGTGTCTTCTTCGCCCGCTTGGCGGAGGACGGATTTGAGATGACGCCGGATGGCTGCAGTAGAAACTTCTCTGTCTTTTAAGGTGGTGACTTCCACATCAGTAAATAGGTCTCCGGCGTGTGCAGAGAGTGATGCGACTAGGTCATCGACATCTTTGGCTGGATATTGAAGGTCCAGTCGATTCTCGTCGTAGTCGGCAACCCCGAAGGCGAAGACATAGAGGGTGCGAGCTTCGGGTTGGAGGTCAAGATTGAAAATTTTGGTTTCTCCTTCGAGACCGGATGTGGAAATGGCCTGGACTTCCAACTTCATTTTGCTGGAGCCTCCGGGAAGCGATAGGGGAACTCTGAACCGCCAATTGCCCTCATCGCNNCTCTGAATCGCCAAGTTCCCTCATCGCCGGATCGTTCGCGGAACGTCGCCTGTTGACTGAAGTCCTCCATGCTGGTGAGAGTAATCCACTGCTGGCCGTCTACCCGGTAGCGGATGTCGGGCACTCCAGAGGGGTCTTCAAGAAATCCAGAGAGTTCGAAAGTGCGCTTTTTGAGTGTTGAAGATTTTGGGCTCCACAGGACCAACTCTGGGGGCTCTATGGGTTTTGCCGATTTCTTGGCCAAGTCGAGGTCTACTTCAAGAGCCATTCCCAGCCTTTCGGAGGTTTCTTTAAGAAGCCTTTGGAGTCGAAGGGCTTTGGGGTGGTTAGCTGG
>DCAK01000064.1:10196-10655 GCA_002311925.1 Planctomycetes bacterium UBA1135 | reverse complement strand
CCCCTCAAGGACAAGAGTGTTTTCCTTGGCCTGGGAGTCCTTTTGGAAATCAAATACTTGGCTCACACGTTTCCAGAACTCTGTATCGAAACTTTCGTCGAGGAAGATTTCACCGCAGAGGACCTTCAACTCATGCCAAGTGAGCCAACCGGGTTTTTCCGGGGGCTGAACGAAAGCTGGGCTATTGAATACAGTCAATGCCAAGACTGCTGTAGTCATGGGGTCATTGAGTTTCTGTGTTACGGCTATGGCATCTACAAAGACCTTGTCTGGACGGAAGATGTCGTTGATTTCTGTATATGAAGAATTGAGGAAACCCGGCTGTCCAAGGCCTTCAACCAGGAGTCGATTGCAAGCAAGGAACTCGGCGAGTTGGATTCTTGCCCCCATGAAATTCCCCTGTTCTCGGTACATGGAAACTAACTTTCCGGATGCCCCTCCCAGATACTGAAGACCCTG
>DCAK01000064.1:3110-10080 GCA_002311925.1 Planctomycetes bacterium UBA1135 | reverse complement strand
ATGCCGGAAGCTATATCAGGTGGAGCTAGAGGGGAAAGTCCCGTTGTCCTTTCAAACCAGTCCGCCAGCAGACTTTCAGAATCGCCAGTAATTATTTCTCTAACCCAAAGTTCGTCTTCGAGTGTTCTTTCGTACTGTTCTATAGCTTCGCCGTTCTTTCCTAGGATTTCGAGGGCGTCTCCTAGATGGAATCGGCACAAAGCGATGTAGTGCGAATTGCTTTCGGGGTTCCCAAGGCGCACACCTTCCCGTAGCCAGCGGAGGGCTCGAGCGGGATTCCCAGATCGGATTTTGAGATAGCCAATTTCGGCATGTAGCACTCCAAAGGCCTCGGTGGGCCATCCTTCTTCCCTCAGGGTTTGTATTGCAAAAGCTGTTTCGTCGGCGGCCCCCTCAAAATCTCCTAGAGCTAGCCGGAGGTGCATTCTTGCACTCGAAAGCCACATAAAGGCCTCAGCAAGCAGCGAGAAGCGATCATTCAGAAACCACTCATTCTCGCCTGTAAGTCCGGGAGCGACACCATTTTCTTCCGGTTTGGATCGGGCAACCAGCTCCGTTCCGGTCGAGAATGCTGTCCGTGTTTCTTCCCAAAATTCAGGGTATTCCGGCGTGCGTCCGCGGAATTGACCCGACAAGCGGTGGTCGGCGACATGCCGGAGGGATAGATTCCTGCCCAAAGCGAGACAGGATTTGGCGATGGATATATCACTGCTGTCCCTGAGAGCATCGACATCGGCTATACGGCTTTGGACATTTTGAGTGTTTAACTTCTCGCGCACCCACGCTTGAGTTGAAGTCGTGGATCCGTCTTGTTTTCGAATATTGCCTCCGTCTCGGGTCTCAATCAGGGACGCGCCACTAGTTTCGAGTTCGAGGAGCGTTTTTGCTTCGCTCATCCAGTCGTATTTCCCTCGGATGGCGGAAAGAGTTGATATGCCGACGCCTTCTTCAGCAGCTAGCACCTCTAAGACGTAGTCTTTCCCTTTGCGGAGTTGGACGCCTTCTAGAAGAGGATTCAGCCAGAACCATCCATCATCATCTACTCCGAGAATGGTGCCTTCCGCGTCCTTTATCACCAAAGCGGCATCGAAGAAGCTCGTCCCTAAACGGAGCGACCACTTGCCGGAACGTGGAACTCGAAAGGGCAAGCTGTGAACACGAGCTGAGTCTTTTGGCATCGGCACCCCCATTGGATGCGACCACAATTCTCGTCGGTCCATAAGGTTGAGAGGGTGCTTCCATGCCCTAGAGCGCCCACTTATTTCCACTACACCATTCCCTGCGTAGTCCTTGAAATGTTCCTCAAGGATGACGACAGGATCCTCTGCTGTGACCACGCATTCAATCGGCTCAGAGCCGAGAACGATGGGTTCCTGTGCTGCGAGGAATAGAAGGGAGGCTAGGACCAAGGAGGGCAGGATAGCCACGACCTTCCTCTGCTATCGTCCCTGAATGAACTATCGGAGGGCTGTTCTTCTCGTTCTCTCGTTCACAGCCGTCATGGCGTGGGCCAAGTGGACGATGGATCAGGACAAGGAAGCCTTCCCAGAGGAGGTTCTGGAACGGACCTCATTCGAAGCAACTTCGGATGGTGTGGCTGCACCGGAGGAGGAGGTCATTTCCGTTGTGGAAGGGCCCGATTCCGCCGTTCTGGCGGTGGTAGCGGAAGCATCCGCCTTCGGGGAAGGGGGGGATTGGGACGCCGCCATTTCCCTTTTGCGCAAGGCTTGGACCCTGAAAAAGGGGAATGAAAGACTTGCCAGCAACCTGAGTAGTGCTCTTCTCCACAGGGCAATTTTGGCTCTGGATTCCGGCCACGCATCCGACGCCCTTTTGGACGCCCAGGAAGCCTGGCGATTGTCGCCAAGGTCCGGGGCTCCCCCCCTCGCCGAGGCCCGAGCCTGGGTGGCGATGGGTAGGCGCAAGGATGCCAAACGGGTGGTTTCGGGTGGGCTGAAGAGGATTCCCCGCCACGCCGGCCTTCTCGTGATTGCGGGGGATTTGGCCCGCGCCGAAGGGGAGATGGACCGGGCGGGCCGTTTCTACGCAAAGGCGCTGCTCGCATCACCCGACAACTCGGCCATCGAGGCGCTCGTGACTCGAAGCCGGGAAGAGGCCCGTGTGTTGAACGCGCTCGCCACCCATCCAGCAACCCATTTCGAAATCGCCTACGACGGTTCCGACGCCGTCCTGAGGGCCTCGCTACCCGACCTGGTGGCCGATCTCGAGGATGCCTGGGCGGCGGTGGAGAAGGCCTTCGGCCTGCACCCCGGCGACCGCATCCAGGTCATCGTTCTCGACCGGGACCGCTACGCAAGCGGGGCGCCCGAATGGTCGGCCGGACTCTACGACGGCCGCATCCGGGTGGCGGTCGGTGACTACGCAAGCGAGCGGGAAACCTTGCGGGCTTCCTTGCGCCACGAGCACACCCATGCCGCCCTCCACAGGGTGGGGGCCCGGCTTCCGACTTGGATTCAGGAGGGTCTCGCCCAGCTTATGGAGGGGAGGGACCCACAAGCGGCCCGGGCACGCCTTCGCGCGGTCGGTCCCCAAGCTTGGCCTGATTCCACGGCCCTTGCCGCCGATTGGACCCGATGGCTCGACCGTGACCGTGTGGGCCTTGCCTACGACACCGCCCTCTCGGTCTGCGCCTGGCTCGGGGAGGATTTCGGCGGCAACGCCCACCGACGCCTCCTGCATGGGCTTGAAAAGCAGGGCTTCGAAAAGGCTTTCCGGGCGGCATTCGGGCTTTCCTCCAGGGATGCCCTGAAGCGGCACCGGCTGGAAATCCTGAAAAGGGGCTGAATTCCGGGGTCAGCGCTCCCGCAGGGAGCTCGACCAGTGTTGGCAAAGCCCGGCGGCGAAGGGCCCGGCCGCCTCGATGCGGAGCACGGTGGGGAGAAGGCCTGCCTTGCTGACCTCGAGGGTTTCAAGGAGGGCCACCTCCTTTTCGGAGAACCCGCCCTCAGGGCCGACCAGCAGGAGAACCTCCCGCGGGGAATGGAGGCCGAGTTCCATGGTCAGGGGCCAACCGCCGGGCACCAGGGCCACCGGCCGCGCTGCCGGGGCCTCGTCGAGGACCGTTTCCAGGGGGACGGGGTTGCGCTCGACGACGGGCGGGGTGGGTCGACCGCATTGCTGGCAGGCTTCGCGGGCGAGTTTTCGCAGGCGGGCGATTTTCGAGCTGGACAGGGGTTCCTTGCCCGCCACGCTGCGTTCGCAAACCATGGGGAGGATGCGTTCCACCCCCGCTTCGGCCGCCCGTACCACCAGGTCGTCGGCCCGGCGGCCCTTGGGCCAGGCGGTGGCCAGGGTGACGGGCATGAGGTCGAGCTTGGGCATCGGGGCCAGGCCGAAAAGTTCCAGAGCCCCGGTCTGGTTGCGCCGGGCCCGCACCGCTCCGCCCTGGGGCAACATCAGCAGGAAATCTTCCGCGGCGCTCAGGCGGAGGGCGGCCAAGTGCTTGTCCAATTCCCTGGGGGGCGCCCATTCCCCTTCAAGCGACGGGGGTTCATTGGTCAGGAAGAAGAAGCGCACTCGGAAAGCCTACTCCACCTTCAGGAATCTCCGCCGAGCCTGTACCCCAACCACCACCGAGTCTTCCCCCCAACCTCGGCCGGGTCTCCGCCGTAACCCTCTTCCGCGCCGTGGATAAGGATTGGCTCCGGGCCCGGGGAGGCCCTTAGACTCCTGTTCCCCGGCAGCAATCCATGGTCCTCATCCGGATTCTCGACGGCCCCGAATCGGGCAAGACAATCGACCTCTCTCCTGGAACCCACATCGTGGGCAGGGGCAAGGGGTCGGACCTTGTTTTGGATTCGGACGCCGTGTCCGGAAAGCACCTTGAAATCACGGTTTCCGAGGAGGGCGTGGGCCTTTTCAAGGACCTGAAATCCACCAACGGAACCTTCGCCGGCGGCGCCAAGGTCGAGGGGGGCGAGTGGTTTCCGGGGACCGAGATCCGCCTCGGGGATGTGCGTGTTCTGCACGATTCTGCCGACATTCCAGAGGCCGACGAAGAGGACGAGGACCGTAGGGCTGAAGCCCGGGCCGAAGTTCTCGCCGGAGGCCGGAAATCCAAGCCCCTGCTGGCGATTGCGGCGGTCCTGGTCCTGGCCACGGCCGGCGGCCTCGCCTGGATTCTTCAGCAGGGAGAAAGCGGCGGCAACCCGGCCGAGCGGGGTCCGGTGGCCGAAGGACGAACCCCCTCCGGCCCGGTCGACCTCCTGGAAGGGCTCGGGAGCTTCGCCGCCGGCGCCGCGGAAGCCTGGGATTTGGGCGACTCGCTGAAGGTCGAGAGCGAATCCCTTCGTCTCGGCGGCGGCCGCGCGCGGGCCCTCCTCGCCCGGCGTTTTTCGGTTCCCGAGGGCTCCCTCCTCTTCCGCGCCCGCGTTCAGGGAATGAACGCATGGCCCCTGGTTGAATGGGGGGCCGAGGGGGAAGACCGCGCGGAAGCTTCCTGGATGGGACCCAATCTCGCCGACGGGCCTTCCGACCTCCCCCTTCCCGCCGAAGCTGCCTGGTATCGGCTCACCCTCGTCCTGGAAGGGGCCGGCAGTCTCGCCGACCTGGTCGCCGAGGAGGGCGAGGACAAGGTCCATTCCTCCAAGCACGAGGGTCGCCAAATCCTGGCATCGGGGGGCAACCTGATTCTTCGCCATCGGGATGGCAGAGCTCTCCTCCACGCCCAGTCCGCCTCCGGAACCTGGGCCTCCGTCGAGGGCGGGCTGACCTGGAAATCGGGCGTCTCCATCCCCATCGTCCTGAGGGCCGGAGAGGCCCTTCGGGAAACCGGCCCCGTCCAACTCCTGGCGGAAGGCGGACCGGTCGGCACCTCTCCGGGGGTTTCGGTCGAATCCACCCCTGGGCTGATTCTCGGGGGGGAGGCCCGACGAATGATGGTCCGCTCAACTTCGAACATGCAAGCCTCCTGCGGAGCGGATGGGGGAGTGGCCCTGGTCGGTGCGTCCGACCTGGCCCTGAGATGGGAGTTGACTCCCGCCCTCCAGGAAGCCGCCCGTCTCGCCCGGGAAATCGAGCGCAGTTCCCGCGAGGGGGACCACCGGGCGCTTCTTGAAAAGACCGCCGAACTTCTCCGGGATTGGCCATTGGACGAGACCAAGGTGGCCCGCGCCCTTGAACTATCCGGCCTCGCCATCGGCTCTGGTCGAGCGGAGCTGAGCGCGATTCAGGAATCGGTGGGGGAGGCTCTCTTCCTTGATTCCATTCCCGACATGGCCGCCCTCGCCGATCGCGCGGCCGCCCTGGCCGCCCGCCTGCCGGGGACCGGAATCGATGATGAAGCCCTGGCCGCCGAAAGCCTCCTCCGGCTCCGGTCCCAGGAATTATTGGCCACCCGCAAGGCCGACGACCTTGCCTATCGCAACCGCCTCGTGGCCGCTCTTTCCGGAGCCTACCCGGTGGTAGCCGCCTGGCTGGAGGCCTCGCCATGAGCAAGGGAGCCGGACTCGACCTGGGCCACAGCCAGGTCCGCCTCGCCCAGGTCAAGCGCGGCAAGGGTGGGGTCGTCCTGACCCGTTACCACTCGGTGGCTCCTGAAACCGGGGAGTCGCCCGTCGACAACGCCGCCGCCTCCTTTTCTTCGGTCGGCCGCAAGCTGGTCGGCGTCCAAACCGGACTCACCGGTTCCGACCTGATGTTGCGCTACCTCCCGGTTCCCGCCGTCGAGGATTGGAGGCTGGAGAGGTTGATGGAATTTGAGGTCCGGGAACTGGAATCCCGTTCCGGCTCTCCACTGGCCGATTCCTACAACCTGCTGCCGGTCCCCAACGACCTGGACGACGAGGACACCATGATTCTGGCCCTGGTGCGCGAGGACCTTCTCGGCGGTTGGATGGAGGAACTCGGCGCGATTCCCATCCAGGGTTTCACCCCCAACGCCGTGGCCCTCTACAACGCCTACCTCGAATTGGGCGACCACGAGCCCTCCGTGACCCTTCTGGCCCATCTCGGCGCGGGCACCCTCGACCTGGCCATCTATAGCGAAGGCTCGGTGGTCCACTCGGCCGTTGTCACTTGCGCTGGCCACCGTGTGACCAGTGACCTGTCTCGCTGTTTGGAGACCACGGCGCGAGATGCCGAAGGCATCAAGCAACAACACGGGTGTGCCTATGCCAGCCTCGTCGACCGCAACGTATGTGTCGAGGTCGCCGGTATCGGCGGGCACCAGCCCCGCATAGTCAGCCGCAAGCTGGTCGCCGATATCGTGCAGGCCCGTATGGAGGAGATCTTCGAGATGGTTCTCGAAGTGATTGTACGTTCGGGCTACGGCGAGCTGATTACTTCGGGTGTGGTTATTACCGGCGGCTCGACGATGATGTCCGGGGTGGTGGATGTGGCCACTGGGATTATCGATCTCCCGGTCCGGCTGGGGGAACCGCTGTCGGTTTCCGGCCTTACCGATGAGATTGGCGACCCTTCCTGGGCCACGGCCGTCGGTTTGGCCCGTGGTCTAGGCGAGGCCGACCTAGCTGAGGAACCGGGCAGGGATTTTGGTAGGCATTTGCTTCCCCAATGGGTGCGCAAACGCATGAAGGAGTTCTTCTAAATGTCGCATTCCCACCAGTGAGCAGCTAGTCTGTCAGTTCGTGGTGGATGTTGAGGAGGTGTGGAGATGATTGAGGTGGCCGAACAGAGCGAGCAGGGCGCTCGCATCGTGGTGATAGGCGCAGGTGGTGGCGGCGGGAATGCCGTTGGCACCATGATTCGCGCGGGACTGAACGGGGTCGACTTTGTCGCCGCTAACACAGATGCCCAGGCTCTGGGCGTCAATGAAGCCACCGTCAAGATCCAACTCGGGCTGCAGCTGACCAAGGGGCTCGGTGCCGGGGCCAATCCTGAGATAGGTCGCAAGGCGGCCCTCGAACAAGAGGACGTGCTGCGCGAGGAGATGATTGGGTCGGACATGGTCTTTGTAACCGCCGGAATGGGCGGCGGGACCGGGACCGGC
>DCAK01000064.1:2750-2946 GCA_002311925.1 Planctomycetes bacterium UBA1135 | reverse complement strand
GTTGCCGCGTGGCCGACGAGGGCATACGAGAGCTGCGGGCATCGGTCGATACCCTGATAGTCATTCCCAACCAGCGTCTAATCGAGGTGTCGGGCCGCACGACCACGGCGATGCAGGCCTTCGAGGCCGCCGACGATGTGCTGCTTCAGGCGGTACGCGGAATTTCACAGATCATTACCGAGCCGGGACTCATCAA
>DCAK01000064.1:1798-2501 GCA_002311925.1 Planctomycetes bacterium UBA1135 | reverse complement strand
GAGGACGCCAACATCATCTTTGGCCTGGTCCATGACGATGGCCTAAAGGACGAGGTTCGTATTACGGTCATTGCCACCGGTTTTGGCGACCGTGACCGTGTGCCGGCCCATGACCCGCGTGCTTACAGGGGCGCCGACGGCTCCGAGCCATCCACCCGGTCGACGCACGTACTGATAGATCCCAACGACGGGGGCTACGGTCCAGAGCATCTCGTGGACCCACCCGATGGTGGCGGGCAGCCAGGACTGGAGTTTGCGCCCGAGCCGGTCGAGAACGGCGGTTCGATAGATATTCCCGCCTATGTCCGGCGCTGGCGTGAACGCGCGACCCGGCTGCGTTCCTGAGCCGGCTCGCCGGCGGTCCGGCCACTTACCTTTGAGCCCGCAGTGGGGCTATAGTGTCCCGCTTGTGTGCCATGGGTCAGCCTGAAGAGAAACTGCTTTTCCGCCCGAACAAGACCGGACACGTTTCGGTCTGCCTGGCCTATCCCAACGACTACGGGGTAGCCATGGGCAACCTCGGCTACCAGACCGTATACCGGATACTGGCCACCACCCCGGGCGTGGTCTGTGAGCGGCTTTGTATGCCCGCGGCCGGTGGCCAGCCACGAACACTGGAAAGCGGACGGCGGGCCGGTGAGTTTGACCTTATCGCCTTCTCGGTCTCTTTCGAGAGCGACTACCCGAATATCGTCCGCTTGCT
>DCAK01000064.1:526-1734 GCA_002311925.1 Planctomycetes bacterium UBA1135 | reverse complement strand
GAGGCCGAGGAAATGCTGCCCGAGGCCTTTGCCGGGGTACCAGCCTGGGCGTCCAAAAAGCGCGAGGACATTCTGGACGAGATGTCGGACGTCGTGGGCGCCTATCGTCCCGACCTCTACGAGGCCGACTATGGCACTGCCGGCCAGCTACTGTCCTTCCAACCCTTGGCCGGAGCGCCGGCCAAGGTCTCGCGCCGCTATGTGACCGACCTCGACCGCACGCCGGCCAAGACCGCGGTACTCGCGCCCGAGGCCGTCTTCGGTGACCAGTACCTCATCGAGGCTAGCCGTGGATGCGAATGGGGCTGCCGCTTTTGTGCGGCGGGTTTCATGTACCGCCCGGTAAGGCACCGGAGTGCCGATGGGGTGGCCCGTGACGCCATCGCGGGAATGGCCAACCGGGCGACCATTGGACTCGTTGGAGCCGAGATGGCCAGCCACCCGGGGCTCGCTGGCACCTGCGAGATGGTCGCCTCTGCTGGCGGCCGGGTGTCACCGTCCTCTCTCAAGGCCGATGTCATAAGCCCACGCCTGGCCGCTGCTCTTGCTCGCGGCGGTACGCGTTCGGTCACGGTCGCTCCCGAGGCGGGTACCGAGCGTATGCGCAGGGTCATCAACAAGAACCTCAGCGAAGAGGAGATTATGAGGGCGGTCGAGTTGCTCACCGGGGACGGTGTCGAATCGTTAAAGCTGTATTTCATGTGCGGTCTTCCGACCGAGACCGAAGAGGACCTCGAAGGCATCGTCGAGCTGACCGCACGCATACGTGACCGGATGGTGGCCAGTGGACGCCAGCGTGGGCGTGTTGGGCGTATAAAGGTGTCTATCAATCCTTTTGTTCCCAAGCCCTGGACGCCGTTCCAATGGGAGCCGATGATGGAGGTCTCCGACCTGAAGAAGCGTATCGGGCGGTTGCGTAGCCGGCTAGGACGTATTCCGAACGTGACCGTAGAAAGCGAGTCCCCACGCGAGGCTTATCTGCAGACGCTATTTTCGCGTGGAGACCGCCGCGTGGCTTCCGTCGTCGAGGCTCTGGCCGGCAAGGAGAACTGGTGGCAGGAACTCGGGGCTATGAGTCGTGGCCGTCACCCTACGGTACAGTTGGATACCGACTCTTTTGTAACCGGTTCTTACGAGCAGGCGAGTCTGTTGCCGTGGGATTTCATAGACCACCATATCGAACGCGACTATCTCTGGTTGGAGCGGCG
>DCAK01000064.1:0-512 GCA_002311925.1 Planctomycetes bacterium UBA1135 | reverse complement strand
GCGGCGGCGTGCCTTGGCCCTGCGTGAGACCGAACCGTGCGACGTGGCGACCTGCCACAGTTGTGGGGCCTGTTAATGGCAATAGTCGGAATAGGCACCGATATAGTCGAGGTCTCCCGCGTGGCCGAGGCGGTGGATGCCGGCGAGCGAGGCCGCCGTTTCATCGAGCGTGTATTCACCGAGCGGGAGCGGACCTTTTGTGAGTCCCGGGCCGCCGACCGTGAGCGTTCATACGCGGCCCGCTTTGCCGCCAAAGAGGCGCTCATGAAGGCGCTCGGGGCCGCGGGGCCCTGGGGTTTTCCCTGGCGTGAGATTGAGGTCGTGGGCGGCGGCCGCTCCGCTCCGTCCTTGCGACTTTACGGGCGTGCCCACCGCCGTGCCGAGCAGATGGGGGCCCGCCGCTTTCACGTCTCGCTGTCTCACGGCCGCGACCTCGCACTTGCCGAGGTGGTCTGCGAGGACGGCCCTCGTGGGGACTGAGTCGATTGGCCGTTTCCCTTCGGGCCTCGTGC
>DCAK01000010.1:3724-3970 GCA_002311925.1 Planctomycetes bacterium UBA1135 | reverse complement strand
ATGACCAGGAGGCGGTCCCCACAAAGCCAGGTGCCGGAATACCCGAGGGTGGTGAGTGTGCCCTGGATGCGCAGGCTCACCGAAAGGGTGGTCACCGTCGCCCTCTGAATGGATTCCGAGAACCAGAGGGCCACGCAGCCCTGGGCGTCGATGCCCGTGCTTCCATTTGCCGGGGCGATGGCTGAAACCCGGGGTCGTCCCGAAGTCAGCAGGGCGCCGTCGAAAGGAGCCGCCGAGGGTCCAGGA
>DCAK01000010.1:2640-3579 GCA_002311925.1 Planctomycetes bacterium UBA1135 | reverse complement strand
TCGCACCCCCCCGCGCCGACCAAAACCAGCGCGCACAGGAGCCATCTTGCGGGGAGAGACCTCATCCGTTCCCCTATCATGACGCCCCCAACCATGCGTTTCCGCCCTGAAATTTTGGTCCTGGCGGTCTGGGCCCTGGCCGCATGCACCGGTCCGCCGCTGGAACAGGAAATGGAATTCGAGTCGGTTGTGGGGGTAGTGGACGACCCACCCCCTTGGTCCCCTGCCGATGGAGCCCAGGCCCTTCGAAAAGCGGTCGACGCAATGGACCGGGACGCCCTGGACGCGATTTTGAACGACGCCGAAGGCCGTCGCTCCGGATGGGGCGAAGACCCGCGGTACTGGCGCCTGGTCGGGTCCGCCCAGATGGCCTACGCCGACATCCTGCTCGCCGGGGGCGGCGCCTCCACGGGCGGCCTTATGGAGGGTCTCTATCTGGACGCGGCCGAGGCATTTGAAAAGGCGGTCGACCTGGGTCCGGTCCCCTCCAACTGGGACCCTTTCCCCTCCCTCCCCGACCCCCACCTGGGTTTGATGCTGGCCAGGCGCGGAGCCCTCGACCCGGAAGCCGCCTGGCGGGCGGGGGAAACCCTCTTGGACCGGGGCGGAGACTTGCCGGCCACGACCTCGCTTGCCATCGGCCGGGCCGGATTGGAGTGGACCACCGCCCGCATCCAGGCCGGCGAGCCAGTCCCCGCCGCGGCCCGACGCGCGGAGGGAGTCCTGCGCAATCTCATCCGGGAGGGTTTCTCCCCAGCCGTGGTTCCACTCGCCGACCTGCTCGCTTGGCAGGGCCTCACCCCGGCCGCCCGGGAAGTCCTGGTCCAGGAACTGGAGCGATTCTGGTCCGCCGAATCCCAGGGTCGATTGAAAAACTTGGGGGCCGACGACCCCCACGCCTATGTGGCCGACTTGGAACGCGTTCGGACCGCCCGGCCC
>DCAK01000010.1:1308-2536 GCA_002311925.1 Planctomycetes bacterium UBA1135 | reverse complement strand
CGGCGAGGCGAACGAAGCCCTCACCCACGAGGCTCTCGATCGGGCCGAAGAATGTTTCCTGGCTTCGGCCACTCTCGAACCTGGTTTCGCCGCCTCCTGCCGCACCTGGCTTCACCTCGTCCGCACCGCCCGCGGCTGGGCGCTCCGGGAAGGGGGTCGGGTGAACGAAGCAGCCGAAGCCTTTCTGGCGGCCCTCGCCGCCGACCCCGGCAGCCTCGAAACCGAGGCCGGCACCGCCACCCTCCGCCTGGGAATCTCCGCCGCCGCCCAGGACCTCGGCGCCGCCGCCGCCGACGGACCCCCACCTCCCGGGGTGTCCCCCGTCTTCGCCCGGGTCGAGTCCTACCTTTCCAAGGTGGTGCTTTTGCGCGGCGATGTCGCCGACTGGTGGAACAACCTCGGCCTCCTGCGCCGTGAAATGGGAGTGAAAAGGGACGCCGCAGGAGCCGCCGCCGCGGCCCACCACTGGTTTCAAAAATCCTGGGATGCCTACAGCCGTTGCGTCGAGTTGGCCGACGACGACACCCGCCTCGTCAACGACCGGGCCCTCATCGCCGTCTATTACCTCGACCAACATTGGGAACTCGCGGAACGGGAATTGCATAGAGCCATCACCATGGGCACCCGCCAACTCGCTGAAATGGGTCCAAATGTTCCCGAAAGGGAACATCGGGACCTGGATGAGGCGGTAGGGGACGCTTGGGAAAACCTCGCCTACCTGGATGTCATCCGCCGTGGGAGAATGGACCGTGCTGTCGGCTTCCTCGAGGAAAGCGTGCAACACTTCCCCTTCGAAGCCCGGTCCGGGGTCGCCCGAATCCGCAAGCAAATGGAACCGCAATGATGCTTCTTCCGCTCGCCACCGTTCTTCTCCTTCAGGGCCCGTCCCTCGACGAGGCCGTGGTCGAGGCTTCCGCCCACGCCGCAACCGGTGCCTGGACCGATGCCGAGACCATCCTGCGCGACGCCGGGGTCGAACAGTCCACCCACGGACCCGCCCTCGCCCTCTTCGGCCGCTGCTTTCTGCGGAATGTCGAAACCCGGGCCGGGACCGGCGAACTTGCCGGACTGGAGGTCAACGACGCCTTCCTCGACGCCGCAGACTGGCTCGAAAAGGCGGTCAAGGCTGGCGGCGGCGCCCCCGCCTTCGTGGATTGGTCCGAGGCCCTCCTCAACGCCGGCGACTCCCGGGCCGCCCTCGAAGCGGCCGCCGAGGGGCGAGAAGCCG
>DCAK01000010.1:0-1236 GCA_002311925.1 Planctomycetes bacterium UBA1135 | reverse complement strand
GGCCGCCGAGGGGCGGGAAGCCGTGGCTGGCGACGGCCCCCTCATCCTGCAGTGGGCCCGCATCCGGGCCGTCCAGGCTCAGGATTTGAAGGCCATGGATGCCCCTGAAAAGGCCGCCACCGCCTGGCGCGAGGCCGCCGACGCTTGTGGCGAGGCCATGGACGCCTCCCCCGGCGACGCCGTGGCCTGCGTGCGGAGGGGAGAAAACCTCCTCTGGCTCGCCTCCGTCAANNCCGTCGAACCCGAGGACGACCTCCGGTCCGAGGCCATCCGCCATTGGACCGAAGCTCTCGCGCGCGACAGGGCGGCCGTGGATCTTGCCGCCATGGTGACCTGGCTGGGCACCGATGCCGCCCCCCTTCTTGCCGCCTGCGCCAAGGATTCCCCCGACGACCCTATGCTGCGCTGGTTCGAGGGCATGGCCTGGTACGGCGCAGCCCCCCGGGATTGGAAGAAGGTTCGCAAGGCCTTCGAAGCCGTCCTTGACCTCGAACCCTCCTTCACCAACGCCAACTTCTTCCTGGCCCAGGGCGCCTTCGACGAGGGAAGCCGCCTGCTGGCCGACGAAGAGGAAAAGAGGGCCGGCCAGGCCTTTCGCTTTTCGGGCGCCAAGTGGGCCAAGTATCTGGGCGATTTCGGCGAAGGCCACGTGAACGACGCGGCCCTGGCCGACCGCATCGCCTGGTTGGTCACGAAAAGCACGCTGAAGGATGCGGTGAACCTGCTCCAATGGCTCACCCGGGCCCGGCCCGGCGATGCCGAAGCTTGGCAAAACCTCGGATTCTTCCTTCGTGAAACCCGCAAGCACGAGGAGTCGCTTGCCGCCTACGAAAAGGCCCTCGAAATCGCTCCCGAGGATCCTCAGATTCTCAACGACGCCGCCGTCATCCTGCATTACTACCTGAAACGGGACGACGACATCGCCCTTGCCTGGTACGAAAAGGCCGCCGCAATCGCCGCCGCCCAGTTGGAATCCAGCGACCTGGATGACGACGCCAAGGCGCGGACCGAAGTCGCCCTGAGAGATTCCCGCACCAACATCGGCCGCCTCGAGAAAGGCGACCGTCGAAGCCGCTAGGATTGCCGCGCCATGCGAATCGTCATCGGTGGGGAGGATGATGTCGCCGTCAGGTTGGCGGAGGCATTGCAGGCTGAACACGACGTGACCGTCGTGGCTCCCGGCTGGGCGCGCGGGTCCAAGCTGGAAGGCATGGAAATCAAGGTGGTGCACGGTTT
>DCAK01000041.1:28513-39459 GCA_002311925.1 Planctomycetes bacterium UBA1135 | reverse complement strand
GCATCCCCTCGAGGCTGCGGTCGAGTGGAGGACCGCCGGTGGAAGCGTGGAGCCAGGGCCCGAAGTAGGAGGCGAAACCCTCCGAAAGCCAGACCTCCTTCCAGGCGGCGTAGCCGACCGCGTCGCCAAACCACTGGTGGGCGAATTCGTGGGCCATGGTGCCGACCCCGCGGCCTGGAGCGTCGAAGATGCGTTCCATCAACCAGGTGTTGCCGGCGTTTTCCATCCCCCCCCACCGGGTGGGCACCTGCACCACCATGTATTTCCCGTAGGAATAGGGGCCGAAGGTCCGCTCCATGGTCTTCATCCAGGCGGCGTGGTGGAGCAGCCCCCGGCGGGCCTTGGGCTTGTCCCGGGCCCAGACGAAGTGAGGCCGCAAGCGGGGGTCGCCCTCTTCGGCAATTTCCTCCCAGGGGCCCACGCCGATGGCGTAGAGATAGGGTGGGATTTCGGCTTCGGTGGTTCGGGAAATGGTTTTCCACCCATCTGGGCCAGCTTGACTCCAAACCCCGTTCTCGGGAACCCCGCTGGCCACGGCCCGGGTCTTGCCGTGGTGATGGAGGACGGTCCGGAAAATTGCCCGATCGGCTGGATTGTCCTCGCAGGGAAGCCAACCGCGGGCGCGGATGGAAAAGTGGTCGGTCCAGGCGGTGGGCTGGCCGTGGCGATTCTTGCCGAAGAGGAAACCGTGCGGAGGGCGGCCGGAAAGGAGAGCGGAAAAACGGAATTCCTCGCCGGCCTTGACAGGCCGAGTCAACCCGACGGTGACCTTGTCGCCTTCCCAAGCGGCCTTCAGAGTTGCATCCCCCTGCTTGAAATCCGGCTTCCAGAGAGGGCCCGTCACCGAATCCAGGTGGACCTCGTCCAGGTCTTCCCGAGCCTTGAAGATGTAGTCCACCCTTCCTGACAGGAATTCCTCGCCTTCCCCCGCCTCGGGATTCACCCGGAGCTCGACCGTGTAACGCAGGGCGTCGTGCCGAGGGTCGTCATCGCTCGGGGCATCCTGGAAAAGGGCCAGGCCCAAAAGGGGAAGAAGGCTCACCGGTCAGCCGATGAGTTCCAGGACCTTGGCCACCAACTTCCTGATGCCCTTGTCCGCTTCGGAAATGGATTCGGCAAGCATGTAGGCGGGGGTGGAGACGATTTTTCGGGCGCGGTCGACCTGGATGTGGCTGACGGCCTTGTCCACATGCTTGGCCCCCATGGATTCCATGGCCTTGGCGGTGCCGGAGTCGTTGCCGATGGTCAGCTTGGCCCCGGGTGCATCGCGAAGAGCGGCGGCGGCCATGGCGGGAGCGATGCAGATGACGCCCAACGGCTTGGCGGCGGCCACCGTTTCCTTCACCACCCGCTCGACCTCCGGATGGACCGAGCAGTCGGCCCCGGAGACCGCGAAATCGCACAGGTTCTTGGCAGCGCCGAAACCGCCGGGAAAGATGAGGGCGTCGAAATCGTCGGCGCCGATTCCAGCGGCATCGACAACTTCTCCCCGGGCGATGCGGGCGGATTCCTGCAGAACATTGCGACTTTCGCCCTTGGCGACCTCGCCGGTCAGGTGATTGACCACATGCATCTGGTCGCAGTCCGGGGCGAAACAAACGGCCTCGGCGCCGGCCTCGTCGAGAGCCAGCAGGACGAGAACCGATTCGTGGATTTCAGCGCCGTCGAAGACGCCGCAACCGGAAAGACAGACTCCTACGCGAACCATGGATGACTCCTGGAAGAGGGTTGGGCAAGTTTAGGGGCGCCCGCCATTCAGGCTTCCAAGGCATCGAGAATGGAATCGACATCCTCCGCCCCCCAGGCGTGGAACCAGCGGCCTTCGGGAGCCAGGTAGGCGTGGGGGCCGCCGTGGCAGACGCCGAGGCAGCCGGTATGGGTCACGCGAACGCGGGGTTTGAGACCCCGGCGCTTGACCCCGTCCTTGAGGGCGCGAAGGAATTCACCCGACCCATGGTGACCGCCGCAGGATTCCTTGGCGTCCGGGGCGCGCTCGTTGACGCAGACGAAGAGAAGTTTTTCAGGAACGGTCATGCTTTCACGGAATCGGTGCGCCTTGCCAGAGGGGTCAGGATGTGGCGATTCCCCGGGTCGTCCAGGATGGGGCCGCCGGGGCCTCGGGCCAACCCACCCCGGCCTCAGCCCGCTCGCGGAAGCGATCGCGGAGGCGGAGAACCTGGGTGCGATATTCCCAGGGGGATGGAGTCTTGTGGCGCATGATTTCGACCCAGGCTTCCACTCCGCCGGCCTCGCGAATTCCTCGACGCACCGCCCCGGGGCCTAGTCGGTAGGCGAGAAGGCCGAGGTCGAGGTCGCCGTCGAAACCGTCCAGGCAATTGCGGAGGTAGCGGGCGCCGAGAAACAGGTTGACGCCCGGTTCCTCGAGGTCGCCCTGCAAGCCGTGGCGGAGCGCCACCTCCTCGGCGGTAGAGGGAATCAACTGGCAGAGCCCCCGGGCCCCGGTCTTGGAAACCGCCCCGGCTCGTCCGCGACTTTCGGCGAACACCAGTCCTGCGAGAAGAAAGGGGTCGCCCAGGCCCGAGGAGGCGGAAGCCTCGAGGATTTCAGGGGCGTATCCCTCGATTCGAAAGACGGCATCGAAGGGCTTGAGAAGAATCAGCCCCGCTCCCACGGCGCCGAAAAAAAGAAGGACGAAGATGCGAACCCGTCGGCGGGGATTCATGGGCCGGGTTCGGTCGCTTCAACCGCCAATCTACCTTCCAGCCAGGCCTTCCAATCGCGGGCCGCCCTGGATACCAGGGCCGCAGGAGTGGTGGAGGTCACCGCCGGCGCGTCCTCGCCGGTCAGTTTATTCAGCCAGAAGGCGGAGGAAGGCCGCAGGATCCCGGGACCCTTTTCAAGGATTTCCAGCAGGGCGGTGACTCCGGCGACGGGGTCGGGGGATTGGGCGAATCCTTCGGGCAGGAAGAAGCCAGCGTCCTTGGCCGCCTTGATCAACCATTTCCCGGCCGGGTCACCCGCGTGGTCCCGCCACCAGGCGGTGTAGACGCCGGCAGGGTCGGGCATCGAAGTGAAATCGACGGAGAGGCAGGCGGCAAGGGCCGCGAGGGTTTCCTCGTTGCGGGGATTCTGGCCCAGAGACCCGATGAGGAATGGAGCCGAGGCGGGGTCGGCGAGGCGGCCGGCCTGGACGGCGGCCCTGTGCGCCAAGCCGAGGCGGGGAGCTTCAAGGTGGGGAAGAAGAACGGTTCGGGCCAGTCCGGCCCCTGAGGAGGAAAGGGCCCGGCAAAAGGGTTCCTCGAGCTGGGTTCCGGCGAAGCTCGGGAACAAGGAAGCCAGTTCGAGCAGGCTGTCTTCTCCCGGCATGCGGCAAAGGGCTCCGGAAGCGGCCAGGCGGATGGAGGGGTCGCTTTCGCGGGCGGCGGCGGCAAGAACGGGAAGGGCCGAAGGGATGCCGATGAAACCGAGGGAATCCAGGGCCGCGCGGCGGACTTCCCGGGGATTCCCCGGCGAGGCCAGAGGCAGGAGCCGGGGCAGGACGGAAGCGTCGCCCACCTTGCCGAGGGAACGGACCGCCGTGCAAACGACGACCTGGTCCTGGTCGTCCAGGGCCCGCAGCAGGGCTTCGCGACCGGGGGGTCCGGCCTGGCCAAGAGCGCGGGCCGCCGCTGCCCGCACCACGAGGCGATCGTCGTTGAGGCAGGTCTCACAAGCCCAGACTCCGAGTCGGCCGAGGCTGGAAACCAGGATTTCACTGCGCAGGGGTTCTCCGAGCCCTTCGACCGCGGCCACCACCGGACCGGTCAGGGAAGGGTCGGGAAGAGTCAGCGCGGTATTCATCAGCGTCCGCGCCAGTTCGGACTCGGGGGTTCTTCTGCGAAGCTGGTCGAGGAAATCCAGCGAAGAGCTCTCATTCCAAAGAGCGTCCACCGCGGGAGAATCCTTCAGAACCCGGCACCAGGCTAGAAGGGCGGAGTCGTCCAGATGGTCGAGACGGTTTCGGCTCCAATTCAGCATCATCCCGGCTCTTTCCTCTTCGGAGCGGGCGTCCCAGGTGGAAAGCCGGTCGAGAATCCAATCGTGGTCGCCGCCGGCGAGAATCTGCCACGCCTGGCTGGACCAAAGTTCATCGAGGCCTTTCAACAGGCCGGGAACCCAATCCCGACCCGCGCCGCCTCGGAAAACCATGCTCTTCCGCCTTTCCCCGACCTGAATCAGGAGGCTGGATTGGACCGGGTCATGGGCGATTCCGTATTCGCCGGGAAGGATGAGAGCCTCCAGAACCCCCGTGGAATCCAGCAGCGCGACCGCTGAGGTGGCCGCCACGCGACCCATCCAGCGGATTCCTGGATCTTCCTTTTCGATTCTTCCGCCCACGAGGCTGCGCACCACATGGTCGGGGCCCGACCAGGAAATCTCGACCCGGTCGAGTTCCTCGGGGCCCACGCCCAGCTGGCCCCGCACCATGCGGAATCCATTCTTGTTTTCCTCGTACCAATGCAGCCAGGCGCTGCGGTCGGCATCCGGAAACTCGGTGCCGGTGATGCGACACAGAGTGGATTCGGCGAAGGGAGAAAACCGGGAATACTGGGGATAGAACTGGAGACCTCCCACCGCCCTCACGAGGGCGAAGGCCAGGCGACGGTCCATCAGCGCATCTCCGGGCTCGGAGGAACGGAACCAGCTTTCCGCGAGCAGGACGGCTGAGCATCCCGACAAGAAGAGGTTCGGAGATTCGAGGCTGGCTCGAACCTGGTTGAGAAGGTCGGGTCCGGTTCTGCGGGTTTCCAGGGACTCCTGGTGGCGGACCAGGCCGAACAGAAGGTAGGAACGGGCCCCCTCGTCTTCCGTCGACGACAGGACCTTTTCCTCCAACCAGGCGATGTCCTCAAGGGTTCCCTTTCCGGCGAGAGCTTCGGCGGCCTGGAAGGCTACGGGAACCGAGCTGTCGGAAAGGGCCCCCAGGAGAGCGTCGCGGACCTCGTCCATGGCGACGAATTCCCGGAGAAGGCGGGCCGACCGGAGGCGCGTGTCGGCCTGGCGGCCGTAGACCAGAAGCTGAAGGAGGGGAACCCGGTGATCGGATTGAATCTTGCGAGCCAGGCGGGCCTCGACCACCGACCTCACGGCGCGAGTCGGATGGTCCAGCAAGCGCACGGCCCGGGAGGGAAGCCAGCCCCCGTTGAGACGGAGAGAGGTTTCCAGGCAGGCGGTGACCGCTTCCATGACGCCGACCCCGGAGGCCGTCTCGATGAGCATCAAGGCGTCGTCGGGGTCGCCCACCCATTCCAAAAGATGGGCGGCCAAAATGACGGACGGGGCGTGGGGACTGGCAAGAGCCCGAAGCGCGGTGCCCCGGCAACCCAGGCCCAGCTTGCGAAGGTCGGCGAGAAATTTCCTTTCCTGGTCGCGCGTGGGTTTTTCAATCGCCTCGTAGCGGACGAAGACGGATTCGGCCTTGCCGGCGGGTTCCCCCCAGAAGGGGGAGATGGAGGAGATTGCTTCTGCGGCGGCTTCGTCCTCTCCGGGTGTGGGTTCCTGAACGGCCACAGGTTTGGGCAGTTCGAGGTCGCCACGAGGTCCCCGGTCCCTGCGAGGAGGCAATTCCACCCCCTCCTGGGCCGGAAGAAGGGGGGCCAGGAGGAACAGGGCAGGGAAGAGAAGAAGTTTGCGCATCGGGGGCGGATGCGGTTTTTGAGCGGGGAATCCCGCCTTTTGGGCCCTGCATTCTAGTCCGCCGCCGTCAACCAGTTGCGTACCTTGTCCCTGGCGAGCAATTCGACCAGGTCTCCGTCCTCCCGGGGCCGAAACAGTTGAAAGTCGGTTCTTCCATGCTGCCGGGTGCCCCGCAGCGACCCGGAGCCGCGAAGCTGGAAATCCAGTTCCGCCACCTGGAATCCGTCCCGATGGGATTCAAGCAGGCGCAGCCGCTCGAGGGAGGAAGGTTCGGAAAAGACCAGGAAGCGGCCGGGGGGGGCGCCAGCACCCCTCGAAAGCCTGCCCCGCAGTTGGTGCAGGCTGGCCAAGCCCAAGCGTTGGGCTCCGACAACCGCCATGGTCGGCACTCCGGGGACATCCAGTCCCACCTCAACGACGGTGGTTCCGGCGAGCACGGTCGCATCCCCGCTGGCGAAAGCCTCGACCCGGGCAGCGGTTTCCGCGCCGGGAAGGCGGCCATGGACCACGGCCATCGGGATTCCCTTCCAAGCCCCGGTCCGCAAACGCTCGGTTTCGGCAAGGAGACCTTCCGAACCGTCGATGCGGGGAAGGACCAGGAAAAGCCTCTCTCCAGCGGCCAAGCCGGGCCTGAGTGCGGCCGCCACTTCCGGCCAATCGCTCAGTGGGAGCGCCTCGGTCGAAACTTCCGCCGAAGTCCCTGCCCTTTCGCGGAGGGTGCAGGGTTCGAGCGCCCCGTACCTGGACCAGGCGAGAGTCCTGGGAATGGGGGTGGCGGTCATCGTCAGGACATGGGGGCGGTCGGCCTTGGCCAGGAGAGCGGCCTTTTGCCGAACACCGAATCGGTGCTGTTCGTCGAAGACCACGAGAGCGAGATTCTTGAATACGACTCTCGGCGCAAGGAGGGCGTGAGTGCCGACGACGATGTCGGCCCGCCCGGATTCAATCTCGTCCAGGGAGGCTTTTCTTTCTGCTGCGGCGTCGTCTCCGAAAAGCCCCGTCACCTTGACGCGGGAGCCCTTCAACCAGCGCCGGAAGACCGCGATGTGCTGGCGCGCAAGAATCTCGGTCGGAGCCAGGATGCCGACCTGGCCGCCGCCTGCGACCACCGCCAGGGCGAGGCCGAATGCCACCATCGTCTTGCCGCTGCCCACCTCGCCGTGAAGAAGTCGGCGCACCGGCATGCCGGAGGCGAGGTCCTTGCGCAGCAATCCAAGGACTTCCGCCTGGCCGGGGGTTGGTTCGAAGGGAAAACGGGCAAGGATGCGTTCCCAGACCTCGGGGGAAGCATGAAATGGGTTGGCGGCCGGAACCGAAGAATCCGCAAGCCGGGCCCGTTCCAAGGAAACCACCTCGCCCAAAGCCATGCGCCGCCGTCCCTTTTCCAGGTCGGCTTCGTCCTGCGGCTGGTGAAGAAAACCGAGGGCGTCCTCCAGCGGAGGGACTTGGGCCAATCCGAGCAGCCAAGGGGGCAGGGGGTCCGAGGGCTGCACCTGGGAGAAGGCCTCCCGAATCGCCCGCGCAAAAACCGCCGGAGGGACCCCCCCCACCTCGGGATAGAGCGGCCGCAACCTTGATTCTTCCGGAACCTCCTTGAGAACTCGAGGGGAAAGGAGCCGAACCCCCCTGCGAATGGAAACCCGGCCCTCGAGGACGAGGTCCATTCCCTCCTCGAAATGGTCCTTCAGCCAGGGCTGATGAAACCACAAGGCGCGGGCCTTGCCGGAATCATCCTCCACCCTCACGGTGAGGGTGCTGCGGCGGCCTCGGCGCCAGAGGGAAGACCCCCTCACCAGGACGCGGACCCGAATCCGCTCACCGTCCTCAGCTTCGGCCAGCATCCGCCACGGGGCGGATTTTTCATAGGACCTGGGCAAAACCCAAGCCAGGGCCGCGCAATCGACGACCCCCAGGGCTTCGCGAATGGAAGCCGCCCTGCGGGGGCCGATTCCCGCCAAAGATGTCAGGGGTTCGCCGCCTCGGGTTGCTGACTCCCGGATTTCTGCCATGAACCCACTCTACTCTTTGTGGTCCCGCCGCTTTCCGCGTCGTCCTCCTTCCGGCTCGATTCACCCGACCGGGGCGAGGCCGGATTGGGGACTCCATCTGAGAATTGGAAAAAAGAGTGAAAAAAGCCGAACTTCCTCCGTTCTGCGTCGTAGATAAGGGTGCCTTTGGCCCGTTCGGGGGGATGGGCAAGGTAATCCCCTTCTTTTTTCAGGGGAGGAGGCGCCGCGATCGGGGGATCACGGCGCCTCTTTTTTTCCCGTCAGCGAGCCTTCCTCTTTTTCCGCTCTTCTACACTGACCCCATGGTGGGATTCGCGGAAAAATACGGCCCCTGGGCAATGGTCACAGGGGCTTCCGCCGGCTTGGGCGTGGCATTCTCCCGGTCGCTCGCCAAGCGGGGGCTGAACCTCGTCCTGACCGCCCGGCGGGAGGACCGGCTCGAAAACCTGGCAAGGGAACTGGAGACCGAACATGGAATCGAAGTGGTTCCCATCCCTCTCGATTTGTGCGCCCCTGCGGCGGTGGACGCCCTCGCCGCCAAGACGACCGACCGGGAATTCGGACTCGTGGTGGCCAACGCGGGCTTCGGCTGGGCGGGACCCTTTCTCGACCAACCTGCTGAAAAGCTCAGGGAAATGGTCAAGCTCAACTGCGAGATCCCCGCCTTGATGGCCCACACTTTTCTTCCCGGAATGGTGAGCCGGGGCCGGGGAGGATTCATGGTGATTGCCAGCACGGCGGGCCATGTCGCCACTCCTTGGATGGCTGGTTACGGGGCGACCAAGGCCTTCGACCTCCATTTGGGCGAGGCGCTGGCGGTGGAACTCAAATCCAAGGGAATCGATGTTCTCGCCGTCTGCCCGGGAAGCACGGAGAGCGAGTTTCACGAGTTGGCCAACGTCAAGGTCTCGGCCTTCAGCGGATTTCACGCAAGCGCCGAGGCTTTGGCTGAGGGGGCCCTCAAAGTCCTCGGCCGGAAACCCTCCTGGATTCATGGCCTGGCGAATCGTTCCAGCCTGTTCTTCACCAAGCACCTGCCTCGCAGGATGGCCACCTGGATAACCGGGAAGGCTCTTTCAGGGCACTACCGGTCCTGACCCAGCCTTTCCCTTGCCCAGGCAAGGGCGGATTCCCGGTCGGCGAGCGCGCCCTCGAGTTGAAGCTCGAAGGCCTCGTCGAGGATTTTCCCGATTCCCGGGCCTGGCTCGGCGCCGAAGTCGAGAAGGTCCTTCCCCTGGAGGAAGTTTCGGACGGGTTCCTTTTCGACTCCCAGAGAAGCTGCGCGGTCCAGGAGCCAGCGGGCGGGTTCCCATTCCCCGGGTCCCGGCATGGGTTCGCCCCGACCGGCGGCATCCGCCCAGGCGACCCGAATGAGAGTCGGAATGTCGACGCGAAGGGACAGCCTGCGGATGGCGGAATCCGAAACATCCTCCCGGGCCTGCCAGAGTTGGGTCGGCCTCAAGTGCTCCTTCACCAAGGTTTCCACCATTTCCACGACCTTTGATTGGACCGTGATGCGGCCAAGAAACTTGCGGGTGGGTTCCATCCCGCCGACGTCGTGGCCCGGGCTCCGCCAGCGACCTCCCTTCTTCACGGTGGCCGCGGGTTTCCCCAGGTCGTGGCAGAGAACGGCCAGCATTTCCGGCCACGGTTCCTTCATTTCTTCCCGGATGGCGACCGCCGCATCCAGGGCGAGGCAGGAATGCACGAAAACATCCCCCTCGGGGTGCCACTCCGGGTCCTGTGGAACGCCTCGAAGCGCGTCCAATTCCGGAAAGAATTCGAGAGCGCCGACCTCCTCCAGGGCCCGTACCCCGGCTCCAGGGTGTTCACCCACGACCAGAATCTGCCGCCACTCCTCCTCGATTCTCTCCCGGGGAAGCTCCGCCAGGTCGAGGCTCCGGCAAAGGGCCGCGGTTTCGGGATGAACCCTCCACCCGAATCGGGAAACAAAGCGAGCGACCCTCAAGACCCGAAGGGGATCTTCCGCAAAGGCGGACGAGACATGACGAAGAACTCCTTCTTCAAGGTCCCTGCGACCTTCCCAGAAATCCAGGACCTCCCCTGTGAGGGGATCCTCCATCAGGGCATTGACGGTGAAATCGCGGCGGGCCGAGGCGTCCCGGGGTTCCATGCCGGGGTCGGCTTCCACCGCGAAGCCCTTGTGGCCGGGACCTGTCTTGGTTTCGCGCCGAGGAAGGGAAACCTCAACGGTTCCCTCTGGGGTCGCCACATGGAATACGGCGAATCGGCGGCCCACGAGGTGGACCGACCCGAATTCTTCCAGCAGGGAAGTAAGGGAATCCTCGGGCACCCCGAAAATTTCCAGGTCGAGGTCCTTGGGTTCGAAACCCCGGAGGCGGTCGCGCACCGCTCCCCCCACCAGGAAGGCGCGCCCTCCGGCCTCCCCGGCCTTTTCAGCAATTCTTGCGGCAAGTTTCACGAGAATCCGTCCCCAGCCAGAGAGTAACCTCCGCACATGCTCCGCAGCTCCGTCCTCCCCCTGCTTCTCCTTTCCCTCTCGGGAGCCTGCGCGATTCCCGGCGACGCCGCCTGGAGCGACCTCCACTCCACCCTGCAGGCGGGGGCCCTGGATTCAACCCTTTCGGGTGGATTCACGCTGCCTGACCTCGATTTCGGTGGGGAGCTGGAAAGCCTAGTCGACCCGAACCTGAACCTCCCCGAAGGAGAGTCCTCGAGCCGCTACTTGGCCGGCCGACTGGGCTTCGCCCCCTTCGAATTGGTCTTTTCGGACCTGGAACACCAATCCTTTCACCCTGGCTCCCTCAATGCTGATTGGACCCTCCCGGGAGGGGGAACAGAGAACGCATCGGCTGGAATCCAGACTGAAATCAATCTTTCCATCCAGAAGCTCATGCTGGGACTGGACATGGTGAACACCCCGGCGGGAAGGTTCGGCTTCCTCTTTGGCGTGGACTTAGTGGAGTTCGGCCGCTTCGGATTGACCCTTACTGAGGATGTCGTCATCAATTCGGAGGTCATCGTCGCGGCGGGAGAATCCTACGACGTGGTCGTGGGAGAAACCCTGCCAGTCCCCCTTCTGGGGCTTCGCGGCGACCTCGCCTTTCCCGGAACCGGCCTGAGGGTCGGCGGAGAAGTTTCCGGCTTCTACCTCTCCAATATCGACGATCTCGACAGGATGGAGTACCTGGACATGGACCTGAACCTGTCCTGGAGCCGAGGGAACTGGTCGGAATGGACCCTGGGCTACCGGCAAATCGGATTCGACTTGCAAGGGTCCATTGAGGGGGAATCACTCTCCATGGATTTCAAAATTTC
>DCAK01000041.1:28046-28318 GCA_002311925.1 Planctomycetes bacterium UBA1135 | reverse complement strand
TCTACTTCTTCAACTGGGTCAACGCCCAGGTGGTTCCCCAACTCGACGCGGAGACCAAGCAGAAGGTTCTTCCACAGATTCTTCCGAGAACCCTCTACTTCTTCCGCTGGGGAGCGGCCTTCACCTGGATCACCGGCCTGCTGCTTCTCCACTTGGTCTACCACAAGGGATTCATGGGCACCGAGGACCTCCAAGGAAACGCGACCTTGTTCGGCCTCCTGGTCATTTTCCTGGGCCCGATGGTCTACGACATCCTCTGGAAATTCGTCAGC
>DCAK01000041.1:22988-27768 GCA_002311925.1 Planctomycetes bacterium UBA1135 | reverse complement strand
CTGGTGCGTGACCTGGTGGATCTACAAGAAATCCGCCAGCCCGGCCACGACCGCCTACTGAGCGACCGAATTCGGCTCTGAATCCGGCGGCGGCGGGGTGAACTCGCGGCGCAAGTAGGCCACGACATTCCGCTGTTGCTGGGCGGAAAGGATTCCCCGCCAAGGGGGCATCGTGCCGATGGTGCCCATGCGTCCCAGCCGCATCGTTCGCATCAATTCCTCGTCCGCTCGAACCAGCGGGCCTCCCGGTTGGTTGAAATCGGCCGCCAGCGCGGGCCCCGTGGCGGGCTTCCCGGTTCCATCCGCCTGGTGACAGCGGAGGCAATGCGTCTTGTAGACCAGGACCCCCGCATCCGGGTTTCCGACCCCATCCTCCACCTCGGTCGTGGGGGGACCGCAGGCGGCCAGCCCGAGAGCGAGAGGAAGAAGGAAGCGAAGCATGGCTCTCCATGATGGGGCCTCCCCCGCGGCCGTGCTAGATTCCGCCTGATTTGACCCGTCCGCGTTTCCCCCGCACTCTCGTGCTCCTGGCCTTTTTCGCCCTCGCGGTGCAGGGCCTTGAATCCATGGCTGCCTGGCAAGGCAATCCCTTCGCCCAGGTCCCCATCGAGGACGCCGCCGTGGCCTGGGAAAGAGCGGGGGAAATCGCCGCCGGGGATTGGGTAGGCGAGCGGCCCTTCCTTTCCGCCCCCCTCCATCTCTGGATGCTGAGCCTGGTGCGCATGGTGGGCGGCGGCATTCCCGCCTCGCTCGGGATTCAAGCCCTCCTCCACGCCCTCACGGTGCTCGTGGTGGGATTGGCAGCCTCCCGCCGATTCGGCAAAAGAGCCGGCACCCTCGCCGCCCTCGCTTACCTGGCCCTGGCAGGACCCGCCTTCTTCGCCGGCCGCCTCCTCAACCTTCCCCTCCAACTCCTCCTGGTGGCCTGCGTTGATTTGCAGGCATTCCGCTGCGCCGAGCTGCCAATCATGAGGAATTGGACCCTTCTTGGCATCGCCATCGGATTGCTTTCCCTGGCCGCCCCCCCCTTCCTTCTTGCCATCCCCCTTCTCGCATGGTGGGCACTGAAATGGGGCGGAGGAGGAAAACGCGGCGCAGCCCTCACCCTCGCCACAGGGCTCGCCGTCCTCGCCCCGGCGACCCTGCACAACTTCGCCGCCTGCGGCGAATTCATTCCCGTGAGCGCCCAGGCAGGGGTGACCTTTCATCACGGAAACGGTCCCGGCGCAGTCGGGGTTTATCACCCCATCGCAGGGGTCAGCGCCAGCCGATTGCACCAGAATCCCGACGCATTCCGCCTCGCCGCCGAGGGTGGAGGCGCGTCCGGCTGGAAATCCTCCAGCCAATGGTTTCTCCGCCAAGGACTGGATTGGATGTGGGAAAACCCCGGCCAGGCCTTCGCCCTGTGGGTGAAAAAGGCAACCTGGACCCTGACCGGGTCGGTCTACGGCGATGTCTACCTGCCCACCCTGGAAAGGGAGGACGGCCTTCCCGGCTCCGGGGCCTTGCGCATTTCCATGGTGCTCTTCCTCCCCATCGCCCTGATGGGCCTGGTATGGCAGGCTCTTCGCAAGGGTCGCGCCGCCTTTCCTCAAGCCATCCTTTTGCTGATTCCCCTCGCTGTCTGCGTGGTCTTCTTCTATTCCCCTCGCTATCGGCTCCCCGCCGCAATCCCCGCCGTGATTCTCCTGGGAGGCGCGCTGGGGGCTGGCATCGCCCGCATGCCGGGTCGCATGTTCCTGCCCGCCCTCGCCCTCGGCACGTTTTCCTGGGTGGGGGCCCGAGTCGCTGGATTCGAAACCCCTTCCATTTTTCGGCCTCAATACGAGCATTCCCTGGGCGCCGCCCTGAAGATTCAGGGAAGGAATCTGGAAGCGGTGGACCACCTCCAAGAGGCGATCCGCCTCGGCTATTTGACCGCCCCTGCCCATTACGACCTGGCCCAGGCGCTCATGCGCCTCGAGCGCTGGAAGGAAGCCGAGGCCGCCCTGCGCGCCACCTTGACAATCAATCCTGACCACAAGGAAGCCGCCCTCAATCTGAAAGCTGTGGCATCCTGGCTCGACCTCGAAACCGACCCCCATGGCTACTGACCTCAACCCACGACCTCGCAAGCTTTCCGCCTCCAACCTCAGGTGGACCTGCCCAGACTCCTGGATTCCGGCCCCCTCGGCGGCGGCCATGGACACCCCCATTCCTGGACTCTTCGGACAAGAGAGAGCTCTGGAAGCCCTGGAAATGGGTCTCGCGGTTGAAGCCCCCGGTTACAACGTCTTCCTGTGCGGAATCCGCGGAACGGAAAGGGCTCGCACGGTGGTTCGGCTTTTGGATCGGTTGCGGCTGCAGTGCGAAGTTCCGAACGACCATGTCTTCGTTCACAATTTCACCGACCCGCTGAAGCCTCGGCACCTCGGCCTGCCGGACGGCGACGGAGCCCTCCTCGCCGAGGCCATGGGCCGCTGGGTGCGGGCACTTCAGAGGGATGTTCCCCGCCTCCTGGAATCCGAGGAGCATCTGGACGGGCGCGACAAGCTGGTCCGCCGCTACCAGAGAGCCGAAAAGGAACTGTTCCGTCGCTTGGACCGCAAAGCGCACAAGGAAGGACTGGCCCTGGTTTCCATCGAGACCCAGGGTGGCGTCCGCCACGATTTCCACTTTCTCCACGGGAAGGAGGTCCTTTCCGAAAAAGATCTTGCCGCCCTGCCCAAAGGAAAAAGGCCCGGCGTGCGGGCCATGCGCAAGTTGAACCAGAGTCGGGATGAAATGCATCACGAACTCATTCGAACCCGGCGCAAGGCTCGAGCTTTGGGAATGAGGCTCATTCGTGAAAACGAAGCCTTCGACCAGGGGGCGGTCGAAATGGACATCGAATGGCTGACCCAGGAATTGGACGGGGATTTCGACACCCAGCCGGAATTGAGCGCATGGCTGAAGGAATGCTCCCGTTTCGCCTGGATGAACCCCCAACTCTTCCTTCCAGGGGAGGCCGAAAAGGATGGGGAAACCAGCGGACCCGGCCTGGAAGTCTTCCAAGTGAACGTGGTTCGCGGCCGAGGGCCCACCGGCTGTCCCGTAGTGCACGAACAGCATCCTTCCACCTCGAATCTATTCGGCGCCGTCGAAGGCCGAATTCTCGCCAATGGACCTGGCTTCATCCACATGGCGGTCCGGCCCGGTTCCATCCTTTCAGCCGACGGGGGCTTCCTGGTCCTGGATTCCCACGATGTCTTCCGTGAAGGTGAAACCTGGCGGGCCCTCAAGCGAACCCTGCAGACCGGTCTGCTGGAGGTCCCCGGCCAGGGAGGTCACGGCGTTCCGGACCCCGGCGGAATTCGACCGGCACCGGTTCCTCTCGACCTCAAGGTGATTCTCATCGGCGAAGCCGGACACTTTGAAGCCCTGCACGACAAGGACGACGATTTCCCTGAAATCTTCAAGGTTCGGGCCGAATTCGACGAGACCCTCCCCCTGACCCGAGTCTTCGCCGGGGAATACATCGGGGTTCTCCGGAATCTCGTCGCCGGGGAAGACCTTCTCCCCCTGGCCAAATCGGGGGCTCGGGCCATGGTCGAGGAAGCAGTTTCGGAAGCGGGCCGCCGAACCCGGTTGTCGGCCCGACTGGACATCCTCGGGGATGTCCTGCGGGAAGCCGATTTCTGGGCCCGCAAGTCCGGAGCCCGCGCCGTAGACCGGAAATCCATCCTCGCGGCCCGGCGCAAGCACCGCCGTCAGCACTCCCTGGATGCGGAATGGCATCGCCGCATGACCGTCGAAGAGGTCTACGAAATTTCGACCGAGGGACGCCAAGTGGGCATCCTCAATGGTCTCACGGTTGTGTCGCTCGGACCCCTGGGTTTCGGCAGGCCTTCCAGGGTCGCGGCCTCCGTCGGGGCCGGAGACGAATCCTTCACCAACATCGAACGGGATGTCGAGCTGTCCGGGCCCATTCACAACAAGGGAATGGCCATGCTTGAGGGGTTCATGCGCAAGAAGTTCGGCCGCGAAAAGGCCCTCCCCGCCCACATGGCCCTGACTTTCGAACAGAGCTACGGACCCATCGACGGGGATTCAGCCAGCAGCGCCGAAATCTACGCCCTGCTTTCCGCGCTTTCAGAAATCCCCCTCCGCCAGGACCTGGCCGTCACCGGGGCGGTGAACCTGCGCGGCGATGTGATGGCGGTGGGCGGAGTGAACGAGAAAATCCTCGGCTTCTTCGAGCTGTGCAGCGAACGGGGCCTGACCGGCGACCAAGGGGTTCTCATTCCCTCCTCCAACGTGGACGACCTCATGCTCGAACCCGCCGTGGTGGACGCGGTCCGAAAACGAAAATTCCATCTGTGGGCGGTGGACCATATCGACCAGGGAATCGCCCTGCTCGCAGATACCACCGCCCGCCGGGTCTACGGCGCCGTGGAGGCCAGGCTCAAAGGATGGGCCAAAGACGACAAGGAAGCCAAGGGCGGCGAGGCGAAAACGAATTAGAATGGAAGGTCCCCCATTTCGAAAATGATCTACATCGATCCCCACATCCACTGCATCTCCAGGGTCACTGACGACTACGACGCCATGTATCTGCATGGTGTGCGTGCTGTCGTGGAGCCTTCCTTCTGGCTGGGCCAACCCCGAACCACTCCGGGCAGTTTTCGGGATTATTTCCTGATGATTCTGGAATGGGAGAGGCAGCGGGCCGCCGACCATGGAATCGAGCATCGCTGCACCATCGGCCTCAATCCCAAGGAGGCCAACGACCCCCGGGTGGCGGAACCGGTTCTTGAAATGC
>DCAK01000041.1:14209-22940 GCA_002311925.1 Planctomycetes bacterium UBA1135 | reverse complement strand
CGGTTCTTGAAATGCTGCCCGAATTCCTCGGGCACGAGGGGGTCCTGGCGGTCGGCGAACTCGGCTACGACGCCATCACCGACGCCGAGGAAAAGGCCTACATCGTGCAGGCCCAAATGGCCATCGACCACGACCTGCCCATCCTGGTGCATACCCCTCACCGAGACAAAGCCCGGGGGACCAAGCGATCCATGGAAATCCTCCAGGACCTGGGGGCCGACCCCGACAAGGTAATCATCGACCACTCCACCGAGGAAACGACCAAGATGATTCTGGATGCCGGATTCTGGGCCGGGCACACGGTCTACCCCAACACCAAGCTCACCCCGGAACGATTCGTGAATCTTTTCTTCGATTTCGGTATCGAGCGGATGTTGCTGAACAGCAGCGCCGATTGGGGAGAAGCCGACCCCCTCAATGTTCCGAAAACCGCGGCCCTGCTGGAAAAACGAGGCGGAGACCGGGAATCCATCCAGAAACTAGTCTGGAACAACCCCATCAAGTTTTTCGGCGAAGAGAGGTGGAATCTCCCGGAATCTTGTAACCCACAATCTCAAGAGGAGTATCAAGAGAGTCATCCAGGGAGTTCGAGAAGAAAGTAGGGGAATTCAAAGGATGCGTCGCGCCGCGGTCTCGGGGGAGACCGCGGCGCTTTCCTTTTCCCCGGAAAGTCCGGCCCGGACCCTTCGGGTCAGAGCCTTTCGGCGAGGAGGACTTCCACGGTCTTGGTGGCCCTGTCCCGCCAAAGGCGCAGGCGGACGCGGATTCCAGGGCCCAGGGCGGCCAAGCGGGAACGCAATTGTTCATGGCTCGAAATCTCGTAGCCATCCACGGCCAGGATGATGTCGCCGCGACGAAGACTGGCCTTTTCGGCCGGAGAATCCGGGGTGACCTTCCGGACCCGAACCCCGTAGGGTCGGTCCAGGCCCACGGCATCGGCGTAGGAGGCGGTGACCTCACCGCCGGCCGTAGAAACCCCCAGCCATCCCCTTCGGGTTTCTCCGTTTTCGGCCAGGGCTTCCACCACCCGGCGGGCGAGGGCCTCGGGAACCGCGTAGGAGATTCCCTGCCAGGCATCGAGACTGCCACCAATGGCGGTGTTGATGCCGACCACCCTTCCTTCCATGTCGAGCAGGGGACCCCCGCTGGAACCGTGGTCGATGAATGCGTCAAACTGGATGAAGTCCTGGTAGGCGCCCTTCACCGGCAACTGGAGGTCCGTCCGGCCCAGGGCACTGACCACCCCGAAGGAAGTGCTGAAGGTGCGGCCCAGGGGGCTGCCCAGCGCCAGGACCAGGTGCCCGGGACGCAGGGAGTCGCTGTCGCCCCACTCAAGTCGATGGGTGGCCAATCCCGGAGAAATGCGAACCAGGGCCACATCCGCAAGTGGGTCCAACCCGACGACCGTGCCTGAATCTCGGCGGCCGTCGGCCAGAACGACGGTCACGCGGGAGTCCTGGCCGCCCACCACATGGGCGTTGGTGACCACTAGGCCTTCCACCGAGTCGACCACGAAGCCGCTTCCCATGCCCCCCTCCCTGCGACCCCCGGATTTTTGTTCCACTTCGAGATAAACGGTGCCGGGGCGGATGCGGGCGGCAAGGTCGGCCAAGCTTTCTGAAATCTCGGACAGGTTGGCGACGCGGTCCACCTGCCCCGACCGGGCTCCCGGTGCGAGGATGAGCGCCAGGAGAAGCGCCCCCGTGAGAAAGAGGGAAACGGTGAGAGGAGCGGGGCGTAGCATCGGGCGACCCCCATTCTGAATGCTCCCCCCTGAATCGTCTCGTCCCACTTCGGGGGTTGCGAAGTCCCTAGAATGCGACCCCCGGGGGTACGTTGCCCCCCCAAAAAACCCTCTCAACCCTCGAGCCGGAAAATTCCATGTCCGTGGTACGCATCAAGCGCGGTATGGATATTCCCGTGCACGGAGCGGTTTCCAGCCTCGAAATCACCGAGGCCCCCGAAGCTTCCTTGGCGGCACTTCTTCCGGGGGAAGCCGTCGGAATCAAGACCAAGATCCTGGTCCAGGAAGGCGACCCCGTTCAGGTGGGCACCCCCCTCTTTCTGGACAGACGAGACGACCAAGTGGTCTTCACCTCTCCCGCTTCAGGCAAGGTCAAGGTCATCCACCGGGGTAGCCGAAGGGCGGTTCTTGCGGTGGTCGTCGAAAGGGATGGGAACGACTCCCAGGCGGAGGGCGTCCCCGCGCCACCCTCGGGAAACGACCCAGCCGCCATGCGCAAGGCCCTTTGCGGTTCCGGTCTTTGGCCCGCCCTGCGCCAACGGCCCTTCGGTCGGATTGCCCAATCCGGTGATTCCCCCGCCGCCCTCTTCCTGACGGGCACCGATTCACGACCCCTGGCGGTGAGTCCGCGAGCGTTCCTGGATGGCCGCGCAGAGGACTTTCAAGCCGGGGCCCGGGCGCTTTCAAGCCTCCTGGACGGGCCGACTTGGCTTTGCGTCCATCCCGACGACGATTGGAGCGGATGCGTTCCCGAGGGCGTGCAAGTCCGGGAATTTTCCGGCCCCCACCCGGCGGGACTTCCAGGAACCCACATGCACCAACTGGGCCCCGCCGGCGCCAACCAGGTCCTCTGGAATGCTTCTGCAGTGGATGTCGCCGACATCGGCGCCTATCTCCTCAGCGGAAAAATCCCCGTACGCAGAGCCGTGGCCGTCACCGGGCCCGCCGCCATCAACCCTGTCTTGGTGAAGACTTGGCTGGGCGCCGACCTCGGCTCCATCCTCGAAGGCCGGACCTCGGCGGGCGCCGTGAGGACTGTTTCCGGTTCCCTGCTTGACGGCCGCGCCGCCGACCCGGGAACCCCGGCCGGCTTTCTCGGCCGCTGGAGCCAGCAAGTTTCCCTCGTGAGCGAAGAAACCCGCCGTGAAATGCTCGCCTGGATGTCCCCCATCGGGGGCCGTCACACCCTCACCCACACCCTGCTCGACAAGTTCTTCCGCCGCCGATTCCGCTACGACACCGACCTCAACGGCAGCCATCGCGCAATCATTCCCATCGGTAGTTGGGAGGAGATCAACCCGCTCGACATCCTTCCCACGGCGCTGGTGAAATCGCTTTCCGCGGGCGACCTGGAGGAAGCTGAAAAGTTGGGTGCGCTGGAATTGGTGGAAGAGGATGTGGCCCTCTGGGAATACGTCTGCCCCGCCAAATCCCCGGTCACCACCTGGTTGCGCAGGACCCTGGACCAGATCGAGAAGGAAGGCTGATGAAACCCCTTCGCCGCCTACTCGACCGCATCGCCCCCCAATTCGAGGAAGGCGGCAAGTGGAAAAAGGCCTACCCCTTGTGGGAGGCTCTCGACAGTTTCCTCTATACCCCCGGAATCAGGACGAGTTCAGGGCCCCATATCCGGGACGGAAACGACATGAAGCGAACCATGGTCACCGTGGTCGTCGCCCTGATTCCCTGCACCTTGTTCGCCTGGTTCAACACGGGTTTCCAGGAAATGCAGGCCCTCGACCCGTCCATTGCCGGCCCCGCCCAGGTGGATTGGATTGCGGCCATCCTCAAGGGACTCGGAGTCTTCCTGCCCCTCTACATCGTCACCGTGGCGGTGGGCGGCGCGCTGGAAACCCTGTTCGCGGTGGTGCGGAAACACGAAATCAACGAGGGCTTCCTGGTGACCTCGCTGCTGTTCCCCCTCATCCTCCCCCCCACCCTGCCGCTGTGGCAGGTTGGCCTGGGCATCGCCTTCGGAGTGGTGCTCGGCAAGGAGGTCTTCGGCGGGACCGGGATGAACATCCTCAACCCCGCCCTCACCGGCCGCATCTTCCTCTACTTCGCCTACCCCGCCCGCATGTCGGGCGACGGGGTCTGGACGGCGTCGCCGGAATCCTGGGCCGACGGCTATTCCGGTGCCACCCCGCTGGCGAGGTTCTATTCGGAAGGAAGCGCCAGCTTGGAGACCCTCGACTGGTGGGATTCCTTCTGGGGCTTCATCCCCGGAAGCCTGGGCGAAACCTGCGTGGCGGCCTGCCTGCTCGGGGCGGCCATCCTCGTCTTCACCAAGGTTGGAAGCTGGCGCATCATGCTTTCCTGCGTTCTTGGCCTGGTGGGCACCACCCTCCTCTTCAACGCCCTGGCCCCCGACCCCGGCCACTACCTCGCCATCCCCTGGGAATGGCAACTGGTCACGGGAGGTTTCGCATTCGGCGCGGTCTTCATGGCCACCGACCCGGTTTCAGCGGCCCAGACGCGGACCGGGATGTGGATCTACGGAGCCCTCATCGGCGCCCTCACGGTCATGGTGAGGGTGCTGAATCCGGCCTACCCGGAAGGCATGATGCTGGCCATCATCTTCATGAACATCTTCGCCCCTGTCATCGACCATTACGTTGTGCGGGCAAATATCCGTCGCAGGGAGAGACGCCTTGGACTTCAGTAACCGCTACATTCTCGGATTCAGCCTGGCTCTCTGCCTGGTTTGTTCGACCGCGGTAAGCGCTTTGGCGGTGGGGCTCAAGGAGCGCCAGGAGGCCAACAGAGTGCTCGACATGAAGGTCAACATCCTGAAGGTGGCCCGGCTGGTGGAAGGGGAGAATGCCCCCACCGCGGAGGAGGTGGAGGCCTTCTTCAAGGACATAGAGGCCAGCGTGGTCGACCGGGAAAGCGGCGCCACCCTTGATGGCATCGACCCCTGGACCTTCGCCCCTCTCAAGGAGGCCCGCAAACCCGGGGGCGGGGTGGACGCCTCCGAACTTCCCGAGATTTCCCGCACCCTGGCCAAGCGCATCGCCCTCAAGCGAATTCCCCGGGCCCTAGTGGTCTACCGGGTGAACAAGCCGGGCAAGGAGTGCCTGGTCCTTCCCATATGGGGAAACGGTCTCTGGTCGCTCCTGGAAGGTTTCCTGGCCGTGAACCTGGATGAAAATCGGGTGGTGGGCATCACATTCTTTGCCCATAAGGAGACCGCTGGCCTTGGCGGCGAAGTGGACAACCCAACTTGGAAAGCCCAGTGGCCCGGCAAAACCCTCTTCGACGGAGACTCTCCTGCAGTGACGGTGGTCAAGAAGGGAGCGGTCCGAGATTCAGGCCACCAAGTGGACGGAATCGCCGGAGCCACGATTACAAGCTTGGCGGTGGGCAATGCTGTCCAACTCTGGCTCGGGGATTCAGGTTATGGGCCATTCCTTGACATCCTTCAGGAGGAATCCCGATGAAACGCGCCACCCGGGAACTCCTCCTCGACCCCCTGCACCTGCAGAATCCCATCACTCTGCAGGTGCTGGGAATCTGTTCTGCGCTGGCAATCACTAACAAGCTCGAGACATCCCTGGTGATGTGCGGAGCCCTGACCTTCGTCCTGGTCTGCTCCAACACCATCATTTCCTGCCTTCGAAACCTGATTCCCGGCAGCATCCGCATCATCACCCAGCTGGCGATCATTGCCACGCTCGTCATCATCGCCGACCAGATTCTCCTGGCCTTCTTCTACGACCTGGCCAAGGAGTTGACAGTGTTCGTGGGCCTCATCATCACCAACTGCATCGTGATGGGCCGGGCAGAGGCCTTCGCCATGGCCAACCCTCCAGGGCGTTCCGCCCTCGACGGCCTGTCGAACGCCATGGGCTACAACCTCATTCTTGTTGGAGTGGGATTCTTCCGCGAACTCCTGGGGGCCGGCAAGCTCCTGGGATTCTCGGTTCTTAAAACCGTCTCGGAGGGCGGTTGGTACGAGCCCAACGGCTTGATGGTTCTTGCCCCCGCGGCCTTCCTCATCATCGGCCTCTTCATCTGGGTCCAGCGCTGGCTCAGCCCCGAAATGAACGAGGAGTCCTGACATGGAACTGGTCAACATTGCGCTGAAAGCCATTTTCGTGGAGAACATGGCCCTGGCCTTTTTCCTGGGGATGTGCTCCTTCCTGGCCGTTTCCAAGAAGGTGGACACCGCCATGGGCCTGGGCCTTGCGGTCATCGTCGTTCTCGGCATCACCGTTCCTCTCAACAACCTCATCAAGAATTGTCTCCTCGACCTCGGGGCACTCACCTGGTTGCTGGGCGACCAGGCCGCCGACATCGACCTGAGCTTCCTGGGCCTCATCGCCTACATTTCCACCATCGCGGCCGTGGTTCAAATCGTGGAAATGGCCATCGATAAATTTTCGCCCGCCCTTTACGCCACCCTCGGGGTGTTCGTTCCCCTCATCGCGGTGAACTGCGCAATCCTCGGCGGTTCCATGTTCATGGCCCAGCGCGACTACACCTTCGCCGAGAGTGCGGTCTACGGGGTTTCCAGCGGTGTCGGCTGGTGGATGGCTATTTTGGCCCTCGCCGCCATCCGCGAGAAGCTCCGCTACTCCAATGTGCCGCCGTCCCTGCGCGGACTGGGCATCACCTTCATCACCACCGGGCTCATGTCGCTGGGCTTCATGATTTTCGCCGGCATTCAGCTCTAGATGAACCTGCTCATCGACCTTATTGGCCCTGAGAAGCTCACCGTGCTTCTCGGCGTGGGCATGTTCTCCTTCGTGGTCATCACCATGGTGGGGATTCTCCTTGCGGCCCGTCAACGGTTGGTGGCAAGCGGCGAAGTGAACATCGTCATCAACGGTGACGAAAAGGCTGCCATCACCCTCCCGGCAGGAGGAACTCTCCTCTCGGCGCTGGCCAATCAGAAAATCTTCGTGCCCTCCGCCTGCGGTGGCGGTGGGACTTGTGCAGAGTGCAAGGTTCAGATTCGGGAAGGAGGGGGGGACTTGCTGCCGACTGAAGAAGGCCACATCACCCGGGGAGAAGCCCGCGAGGACTGGCGACTTGCCTGCCAAGTCAAGGTCAAGGAAAACATGAGAATCGAGGTTTCCGACGAGGTTTTCGCTGCCCAGAAATGGGAATGCGAGGTCGTCAGCAACCACAATGTGGCCACTTTCATCAAGGAGTTCACAGTCAAGCTTCCGGAAGGTGAAAAACTGGAATTCCAGTCCGGGGGTTACATCCAAATCGAGATTCCTCCCCACGATGAAGAATTCAAGGACTTCGTCGTCGAAGAGGAGTACCACGAGGATTGGGACCGCTTCGATATCTGGAAATCTCAATCCACCACCAAAGAAACAGTGGAACGAGCCTATTCCATGGCGAACTACCCGGCAGAAGGCGACGACTTGGTGATGCTCAATGTGCGCATCGCCACCCCTCCCCCGCGCGGGCCCGAAGGAATTCCACCCGGCCAGGGCTCCAGTTACATCTTCAGCCGCAAGCCGGGAGACAAGGTGGTCATTTCCGGCCCCTTCGGAGATTTCTTCCTGCAGGACACCGACCGCGAGATGGTCTTCATCGGCGGCGGCGCCGGCATGGCGCCGATGCGGTCACATATCTTCGACCAGTTCCACCGTCTGCGCACGTCCCGGAAGGTCTCGTACTGGTATGGCGCGCGCAGTCTCCGGGAGGTGTTCTACATCGACGACTTCGACACCCTCGCGAAGGAGCACGATAACTTCGACTGGCGTCTGGCGTTGTCGGAGCCGCTTCCCGAAGACAACTGGACCGGCGATACCGGCTTCATCCACCAGGTGGTGCTCGAGANNCATCGGCGGCGGCGCCGGCATGGCCCCGCTGCGGTCCCACATCATGCATCTCTTCAAAACGGAAAAGACAGACCGAAAAGTCAGCTACTGGTACGGAGCTCGCTCCTTGCGCGAGATGTTTTACACTCAGGATTTCGAGTCCATCGCTTCGAAATTTCCAAACTTCGAGTACCACGTGGCCCTCTCCGAGCCCCAGCAGGAGGACAATTGGAATGGTTACACGGGTTTCATCCATCAGGTTTGCCTGGAGAACTACTTGTCAAAACATGATTCCCCCGAGGAAATCGAGTACTACCTCTGCGGGCCTCCGCTCATGAACAAAGCCGTGCTTGGCATGTTGGACGACCTCGGAGTCGAGCCGGAAATGATTCGGTTGGACGACTTCGGCGGGTGAACCGAGGCCCCCTCCTTTTCGCCTTGGCGGCCCTCGCCGCCTGCGGGCCGGGATCCACGGTCGGAGAAAATCACGATGGCGCCGCCCGGGTTTCCGGGTCGACCATGGGAACCTCGTGGAACGCCGTGGTTCCGGGGGCGGCCGACACGGCCCTCTCCGTTCAGGCCGCCGCGCAGGAAGCCCTCGACCGGGTGGACGACCGCATGTCGACCTGGAATCCAAATTCCGAACTTTCCCACTTCAATCATGGTTCCGACCTGGTGGCGGCCGGAATGAGCCGGGAAACCATCAAAGTGGTGCGCGAAGCACTGCGCGTGGCCGCCTTGAGCCGAGGGGCGTTCGACCCCACCGTGCTTCCCCTAGTCCAATTGTGGGGTTTCGGCCCCGACCCTCCTGCGGGAATCCCGACATCGGAAGCCATCGAAGCCGCCCTCGCCAATGTGGGGTGGAGGAAAATCACCGCCGAAGGGGCCTGGCTGCAGCGGGAATCCGCCTCGGTCCAGCTCGATCTTTCCGGAGTCGCCAAGGGTTGGGGGGTGGACCAGGCCGGAGAGGCCCTTTCCCGCCTTGGCCATGAAAACTGGCTGATGGAGGTAGGAGGGGAAATTCGAACCCGGGGCTTGGGTCCNNGGTCCGGGTGGCCTTGCCTGGAGAGTCGGGCTCGACCGGCCCGTGGCCGGGGCAGAGCCGGGGGAGGATTTTCAGGCCATCCTGGAACCCGGTTCACGGGGAATGGCCACCAGCGGCGACTACCGCAACTGGCGGGAGGTGGAGGGGCGCCGGCTTTCACAC
>DCAK01000041.1:3273-14177 GCA_002311925.1 Planctomycetes bacterium UBA1135 | reverse complement strand
GACCCGCGCACGGGCCGGCCGGTGGAGCACACCCTGGCCTCGGCCACGGTTCTCGCCCCCACTTGCATGACGGCCGACGCCTTTGCCACCGCCGTCTGCGTCCTGGGCGCCGAATCCGGCATGGATTTGATTGAATCCCTGGACGGGGTGGAAGTCTTCCTGGTCATCCGCGAGGGCGACGGGTTTCGAGAGGCCGCATCCACCGGCTTTCCTGAAAGAATCGGTCCCTGACTCGGAGCCCCGGTAGGAATCAGTCGCCGAGATTGGGAAGGTCTTCGCAGGAGCCGACCTTCTTTCCGCAGGGGCAGGCATCCTCACCCGCCGCGAGACCCGCGGCCAAGCCGCCGCAGGAGCCCTGCAATCTCTTTCCCGTCAGGATGACACCCACAGCCATGGCCATGACGCAGCCAAGGAAGACGGTAAAGGCCAGAATCCAGGTCATGGAAAGGCGGGGAGGCTAGGGAACTTCATGGAGGGATTTTATTCGCTGGCGGGGGCTTTCGGGTCCACCTGGAGAAGAATCTTGCCGAACACTTCCCTCTTCCCCATCTTGCGGTGTGCGTCCGCCACCTGTTCGAGGGGAAAACGGCTGTCCACCACCGGCTTGAGGCGCCCGGCAAAGACATGCTCGGCGACCTCCAATTGCTCACCGTGGCCGCCCATGGTGCTCCCCAGAATAGAGAGGGACTTGAAGAAAATCGGTGCGAAGTGAATCTTCATCTCGGCCCCGCTGGTCACCCCACAGGTGACGATGCGTCCGCCCTTGGCCAGACTCCAGATTCCCTTGGGAAGGGTGTCGGCTCCGACATGGTCGACGATGAGGTCGAAGCCGCGGCCTTGGGTCCAAGCTCTCCCCTCCTTGACCCAATCGCTTTCCTCGTAATTCACGCCAAAGGAGGCTCCGTTTTCGAGCCCGAGGGCCACCTTGGCGTCGGTCCCCGCCGTCACCATGACCTCCGCCCCCCAAAGGCGAGCAATCTGGACCGCGGCCACGCTGACCCCGGACCCCGCGGCGTGCACCAGCACCCGGTCTCCCGGCTTCACTCCACAACGGTCCACCACCATGTGCCAGGCGGTGAGGTGGGTCAGGGGAAAGGCCGCCGCCAGGTCGAGGGGGAATGCATCGGGAACGGGTATCAGGTTTTCCTTTTTCACCACCGCGAATTCAGCGTTTCCCCCGTCCACCGTCTCCCCGTAGATTCCGTAGCTTCGGCAGTGGTTTTGGCGCCCCGAAGAACAAGCCAGGCAGTGGCCGCAGCCGAATCCCGGGGCGATGCAGACCCGAGCTCCCTGTTCAAAGGGTTCGGCCCCCGGACCCACGGAATCGATGGTCCCGCTGAAGTCGCAACCGGGAATCAGGGGGAGAGGGAATTCATGTCCCTGAACCCCTCTCCGCACCCAGGTATCCAGGTGATTGAGGGCCGACCAGGCCACCTTGACCCGGACTTCACCCGGGCCCGGTTCGGGAATGGGAATTTCCTCCAGGCGGAGCACCTCGAGGTCTCCATGTTCATGAATTCGAACCGCCTTCACGGCAGGATTGTAGGATGCAGAGGGGCTTTCGGCACCCGATTCAACCCCTCAGCAGGATGCCCTTTGCCCTCCTCCTTGCATTGTTTCCGGCGTTTCAGACCGCCGGCGGGGGATTCGACAAGAAATGGGCCGTCTACGGCGACTTGTCCAACGACCTCATGGGCTATTCCCTCGCCATGGTGGGAGACCTGAACGGCGATGGAGTCGGCGATCTCGCAGCCGGAGCCGTCGTCGCATCCCCGAACGGCCTTCCCAACGCGGGAGTTCTGCGCATTCTTTCAGGAAGCGACGGAAGCGAAATCTTCCGGTTGGAAGGTTCACAAGCCTCCGAAAACCTGGGCAGGGCCGTCCTCTCCCTCAGCGACCGCAATGGAGACGGCATTCCCGACCTTGCGGTCGGCGGCGGAGGTCAGGGCAACGGAGAGGTTCGGATTCATTCCGGAGCCGACGGAGCTCTTCTCGCAGTCTTTGCAGCCCCCGGGGGCGCGGACGATTTTGGCGAATCCCTCGCCTCTCCCGGCGACACCAACGGCGACGGCTTCGATGAAATCCTCGTCGGGGCGAGCGGGTCGGACCTCTTCGGCTTCACCAACAGTGGCGGAGCCTTCCTCATTTCCGGAGTGGACGGGTCGGTCATGACCCTCTACACATTGAACCAGGATTTCGCCTACTTCGGAGGCTCGGTCTCCTGCCCTGGCGACTTGGACGCCGACGGAACTCCCGACCTCTTCATCGGCGCCCTGTGGGCGGACCCGGGAGGAATTCAACGGGCCGGCTCGGCCTTTCTTTATTCAACCCAGTTGGGGACCTTGATTTATCGCTTCGACGGAATCCTTCCCAGCCAAAGGTTCGGGGAAGCGGTTTCCGGAGCCGGAGACGCAAATGGAGACGGGACGGTGGACCTCGCGGTGGGCGCCCCTGCCGATTACCAGAACGGAAGCAACTGGGAGGGTTCCGTAACAATCTTTTCAGGAGCCACCGGTCTGGAGATGCACAAGTTCCGCGGCATGGCCGACCTGGAGGAATTCGGCGGTTCCCTGGCTTCCGTCGGAGATGTGGACGAGGATGGCTGCGACGACCTTCTCGTCGGGGCTCCGGGAACCGCCCTGGGAGGTCGGGTCTACATCTTTTCCGGCCTGACAGGGTCCCGACTCTGGATTTCTGAAAGCGAAGGTTGGGGGCACGAAATGGGGGCCACCGTGGCAACCACTGGAGATTTGGACGGAGATGGTTTCCTGGAATTTGCCGCCGGGGCAACCCGGGCCTGGAACCAGGGACCCACCCCGGGAGCCGCCTACCTCTACGAATTCAAACCCTTCCTGACCGCTTCCACCACTACGCTCTCCGGTTCCGCGGGGGGAACGGTGACCTGGGACCTCGATTTTCCTCCCGACTGGGTCTACGAACCCACCCGGAACTTTTACGCCCTGCTGGGTTCGGGGTCCTCCGGCCAGACGGAAATTTACGGGTGGCAAGTCCCCCTGGCTTTCGACCCCTTGTTCCAAAGCACCTTGGCCGGGAATTACCCGGCGATCTTGAACAATCCGGCCGGCCCCCTGGATGCGTTCGGAGACGCCACCGTTTCCCTTTCTCTCCCGGTTGGAGGCGGCCTCAATCTCATCGGGCGTACTTTTCACATCGCGGCCGGCTGCTATGAGCTCACCACCTGGGGAGTCCTCATGATTCACGGGATTTCACGGGCCGTGACCCTGGAATTCGTTCCCTAGGAAAAGGGGAAGCTCCCCTCCGCCTTCAGCGACCCTCGAATTCGGGGGTGCGCTTCTCCAAGAAGGCGGCGATTCCTTCCGCCGCATCCCGGCTTTCGAAAAGGCGCTGCTGGAGTTCCCGCTCGAGAGCCAAACCGGCTTCCAGCGGCAATCCGGCCCCTCCCCGGACGGCCCTCTTGATGAGACCGACGGCCTTCGCGGCCTTGCGGGGAGCGCAGAATCCTTCAGCAAATTCCTGAACCGCGGCGAAGAATCCATCGAAATCCAGGAGCCGATGCACCAGGCCCTCGGCCAGTGCTTCATCGGGTCCCACCAGGCGACCCTCGGCCATCCAGGCCAGGGCGCGGTCGGGTCCGAGAAGGCGGGACAACCGCTGGGTGCCTCCCGTCCCGGGGAGGACTCCGAGGTTCACCTCGGGCAAGCCGAACCGAGGCTCCTTGCCACCTGGGGCCGCCCGTCGCCCAAGGCGCAGGTCGCACGCCAGGGCGACCTCAAGCCCGCCTCCCACGCAATGCCCATTGAGAGCGGCAATGACCAGCCTGGGCGTGTTCTCCAGCCGCAACATGGTTTCGTTGGCGTGAAGGCAGAACGCGTATTTCCAATCCGGGTCTGCCCCTGCCAAGGTCTGGATGTCGGCCCCGGAGCAGAAGAACTTGTCCCCCTCGCCGGCAAGAACCAGGACATCCACCTCGCCGTCGAAGCGGGCTTCAAGTATTGCCTCATCCAGGTCCCGCATCATGTCGGGGGAGTAGTTGTTGGCCGGAGGGGCGTCGAGGAGAAGCCAGGCAACCCGGTTCTCCTTGCGGGTGCGCACCAAGCCCCGGGGCATCGTCTTCCAGTCGGTCGTGGTTGCCATGAGGAGCGGATTTTAACCCAAGACCGTATTCTTCCCGCCATGTTCGCCTTGTTCCTCCCCTTGTCCCTGTTTCAGGGCTTTTTCTCCCTTCAGGAGCCCGCATCGGTCGAGACCGCCGCCGTCGAAGAGGTGGACCTCCCCGATTGGCTTCCCATTGATTCCCGCGGCGAATGGGAACACCTCTACACCCGCAGGCTTCCCGAGTTGCAGGAGAACATCCATGACATGGAATCGCGAGAAAGAGGTTTGGCCCGCCTCCTCGCCGAATATGTGGAAACTTCACCCGCGGACGAGTCGGATGTTCTCCAACTCAGGGAAACCCTTGCCCAGTTGGGGGAGGACCTCCAGCGCGGGAGACTTGAACGGGACCAAATCGAAACCCGGCTCAAGCAACTGACTTCCTTCTTTCATTGGCCCAATCCCAAGCATTGGGCCCTCCACCACGGCCCGGGAATCGGTGGGATTCTGTTGGTGCTTCTTCTCGGCCTGTGGGGCATCGGAATCGCGGCCCGCGGGGTTCTTCGGCGGGCCAACAAGGCGGACGACGACGACACCGACGCCGCAGAAAGGTTGCAGCGGGCGGAAACTCTCGTCGCAGTCTTTCGGAAGACCGCGGCCGTCATCCTCGTCGCCTTCTGCGGCCTTGCGCTGCTGGGAGAGCTAGGCGTGAACACCACCGCCCTGGTCGCAGGTGTCGGCCTCCTGGGCTTGGCGGTTTCCTTCGGCTCCCAGAATCTCGTGAAGGATTTCCTTTCGGGATTCTTCATGCTTCTCGAGGGTCAACTTTCCCTGGGCGACGTGGTCAGCATCGACAACAAGCTCACCGGAACCGTCGAGGACTTCCACCTGCGGGTCACCCGCTTGAGGGATGCCCAGGGCGTGGTGCATTTCGTTCCCAATGGTTCCATCAAGACCGTCAGCAACCTCACCCATGGATTCTCCAAGGCCGTGTTCACGGTCGGCGCGGGTTACAGCGAAGACCCGGACGATGTCATCGCCGTTCTGGAAAAGGTCCTGGCGGAATTCGCTGAGGATGAAGCCTGGAAGAAGGACATCCTGGAAGATCCCCAGATTCTGGGGGTCGACAGCCTCGGGGAGAGCGAAGTGACCTTCAAGATATCCGTCAAGGTGGCGCCGGGTCGGCAATGGGCCGCCCGCCGGGAAATGCTCAAGCGCATCAAGGTGGCATTCGACCTCGAGGGAATCGAGATTCCCTTCCCCCAAAGGGTGCACTATGTGGAGTCCAGCCAGCCCAAGCCCAAGACGCTGAAGCGCCGCGGTAGGGGTCAGTCGTAGATACGAATGTCGCCCTGGTTTTCCCGGGCGAGCTGATTGAGAAATCTCCGCGCCCGATTCGGGGCGCTGAAGGAAATCGCGCTCACCCGCACATTCCTCCACCGGTTCCACTTGGCCACGCGGGAAAGAATCCGCGAAGGTGACAGGACCCTCCCGACCGTGGGTTCGCCGTCCGTCAAGAGGATGATTTCCTCCACGTCTCGATAGGAAAAGGCCCTTTCCAGGCCGCCATGGATGTTGGTCCCCCCCTGAAATGAGTTTGCGTTCAAGAAGTCGGAGGCCTTGTTCACCCCATCCAGGCTCCACGCAAGAAGATTCTTTTCGGGAAAAGCTCGCACGGAAGATTCAAAGAAGACCACTCCGAACTCTCCCTTCTCCGGCAACCGGGGCAACAAGCCGGCAAGCTCGCCGACCGCCTGCCCGCCCTTGGTCTGGTCCCTGGATTCCCGCATCCTTCCGGTCATCGAGGATGACGAATCGAGGACGAAGACCACCTTTTCCCCCAGGATGGGAATCCCGAGGTAGACCAGGGTCGCGTTCTCCTCGCCCCCGGTTTCGGCCGCTCGAAAGGGTGTGCCTTCGGTCCGGTGCTTGACCAAAAACCATCTCCAGGTCTTGGCGTCAGGCCCGATTCTGTAACCGGTCCTTTCCTGGAGAATGCGCACGGCGAGGTTGCGGGCCATTCCCGTTCGGTCGGCCACCACATCGATGAAGGAGGGGATGTCCTCCTCCATCCCCTTCCGGTCCAGAATCCTCAAAGCTTCAATGAGCAGGGGACCGGATGCGGTGGAAAGCCGGCGCAGGGCCTCCACACGGGCGAAAGGAGAATCACGATGGTCCAGCGCGCGCAGGGCCGCCACCCGGGTTTCGACGGGTTCCTTCTTCATCCTCAGGCGACTGCGTGCAAAATCGGCCTCATCCGCCATCATCGCAAGGGCGTAGACGGCTTCGGCCTGGACAGCGGAATCCTGCCGCCGCAGGAGTTTGCGCAGTTCCCGCTCAGCCTTGGGGCCGCACCGCCCCAGGCAACGGGCCAAATCCGCCACGTAATCCCCCCGGGCGAGGTTGCGAACCTTGATCACCTGGTCGAAGGGAAGAGGCCCCTCGAGCATGGCCAGGTCGGCCAGGCACTCCATCCGGACATCCGCTTCAAGGGCGCGGTCGACCACCTTCGCAAGGAGGGCGTCGGAGGCGCCCGCCTGAAAGGGGGCGAGGGTCAGGAGAATGAGGAGCATGCGGGGACCGGGTGAGATTACATTGTCCGGGTGAGGTTGTTTCATGGTTCGCTCGCGGGAGCCCTGCTGGGAATCCTGGCAGGGTGGTTCGAGGTCGTCCTGCTTCTTCTCAACGAGCCTTTCCAATGGGACCTCCATCTCGCCATGGATGTCCTTCCCGCCTGGGCGGGAATCGGCGCTCTCGGCGGAGCGGTGGGAAGCCTGTTCCCCTCCCGGGAAGCTGGAATCCCCGGAGCCGCCAGCGGGCTGGGGTTGGCCGCCGTCGCCTGGGCCCTGGGAGCCCATGTAAATTTCGCCATGGTCGGGGTCGCAGGAGGAGGCGCCATCGCCCTCCTGCTCCTGGTCTCCCTGGGACCTTCCGCCCCCTGGGTTTCCGGGTTCCTCCGGCCCTTCCCCGCCTTTCTCAGCTGCATTCTCCTCGGGATTCCCGCCGTCCTCGTGCCTGCTCTCGCCGTCTTTTCCTCAGGCGCCGGGAAAGCCAACGGGACGGAAACTTCACCTCACGTTCTCCTCGTGGTTTTGGATTCGGTCCCCGCCACAAGCCTCGGAGCCTACGACGCCGTGGTCCTGCCCGACGATCGCCTCCTCGGCGGCNNCACGAGCCCGTGGTTGGACATTCTCGCCGGGGAAGGCGCTCTCTTTGAAAAGGTCTGGACCTCGTCCACTCATCCCCGCCAAGCCCTCGAGGATCTTCTGGGCGCCTCCCCCGCGTCCTCCCTTCCCCGCATCCTCCGCCGCCGCGGCTGGGCGACGGGCGCCTTCCTCCGCGAGGGCGCGCTGCTGGCGAATCCCAGGGGAATCGCCCGGGTGGACACTCTTGACCGTCCTCCAGCCGCCCAACGTTCGAAGATTCCTCTCGCCCTAACTCGGCTATGGCCCGAGCCCCCATCACCGCCGGAACCCTGCCATGGAAACCAGGCGCTCCTTGACCTATTTCTCGGATGGCTCGACGCTCTTCCCCGGCAACGACCCTTTTTCGCCCTTCTGCACCTCCCCGGCTCTCGCTTCCCCTATTCCCCCCTGGAGGAGGATGAAACCCGATTCCTCCCCGAAGGCGCGAGTCCAAGCGACTTGGAGACTCTCGACCAAGGGCCCGCAGTCTGGGAGGCCATGGTGGCCGGGGAGTACGAACCAGGGCAGGGAGAAATCGACCTTCGCAAAGCCCTGCACGACGCCGCCATCCGAAGCACGGACGCGACACTGGGCGCGTTGGTGGAGGCTCTACGGGAGCGGGCCATCCTTGATCAAACCCTCCTCGTGATCACCTCGCTTGGAGGCCAGGAATTCGGTCGCAACGGTCGCTTCGGACATGGATCCAGCCTTGGAGAAAACGCCCTCCATGTTCCCTTCCTTGTTCGCCACCCCGCCAGCATTTATCGGAGAACCAGGGTGGGGGGCTCTGTCTCCCTCGCCCGCTGCTCGAGCGGAATTCAGCAGATTCTCGACCATCCGGGCGAAAGGGCCCTCGAGGAAAAGGCCCTTGAGGGATTATTCGGTGCCGGAGAAATCATGGTTGCCCGTTCCACTTCAGGAGATTTCGCGGTTTCCGACGGGCGTCACAAGCTAGTCCTTTTTGCGGACGGTTCCCGGGCCTTGGTCGATATGCATCTCGACCCCGAGGAAAATGCCCTCGGTTCACGAACCGTGGCGGAGAGGGACGCCGAAAAGGCGATTCGCCTCGAATCCCTGCTGGATTCGAGAGATTGAACCTTCAGGAACCCGCCCAGGCGGAAAGGGCTAGCCCCAGGGCTGTCGAGCCGGCCACCAGCGCCAAGTCGTATCGATTCCATTTCCACCGCGGGAGAAGCTTGAGCATCCAAAGCCTCAGAATTCCCGCCTTGAGAAGGGTCGCACCACCAATGGCCAGGGTCCAGTCGAGCGCGCCAGGGCCCGCCCCGGTTTCAACCAGAGTCGAAACCCCAAAGGCGACCAGGAGAAGAATTCCGTCGGCGCTGAGAACCATGAAGGTCGTGGGCAGAAAGGAGCGACCCAGGGCGAACCAAATCGCCCACCAATCCAGGAAAACGACCATGCCCAATGCCAGTGGTCCCTGGAAGGCCTCCAAAATCCAGGTCACGAAGGCGCTCCTTCCTGCCGTTGGCAGAGGCTGTGGAGAAAATCCAGGGAATAGATTCCTGTGTCGTGGCCGTCGTCGAAGAGCAGGCGGTAGGCGTAGCCCCCGACGGGCTGCATGTCGCGCAAGTCGATGCCGACGGCGACGGAATCAGGGTCCAAAATCTTGACTCCCGTGACTTCGTGAACGCAATGGGCGCAGGGGCATTCCTGACGAAGCACCCGCAGGGAGAGGTCGCACGCGCGGGAATCGGACCAATGGAAGCGGATTCCGCCGCCCACCCGCAGGAGACGGTCCAGGCGCGCTTTCATGCCCTCGGTCAGGCTTCAGCTTCCCCGTCGCGGGAGCCGGAGTAGCGAACCTCGACATTTTCCCGGCCCATGTCCCGGAGGCGAACCTCGCTCTTCTTCAGGCTCAGGTCGTGGGCCTTGGACACCACGCTCTTGACCGACCTTCCCAGGACCTTGGCGATTTCCAGGTTCGGGCGGTCGGGATAAAGCTTGCGAAGATGTTCGACATGCTCGGGGGTCCAGCGGGGCATCTTCACGCCCGAGCCTTCGCCCCTGCGCCTCTGGAATCCCTTGTCCTTGGCGAGGCAGACTTCGGCGGCCTTGGCCTCGATATCCGATTCGGGCCTCCCCAGAATGAGGAGAAGGTCCTGGATGGTGCGGGTTCCGTAGAGCCTCTTGAGCACCTGAAGGTCGGCGGGAGTCCAGGGCTTGCTCTTGATTTCCGCCTTGAGAGATTCCACCTTCCGCCTGATTTCCTCCTCCGGCCTTCGCAAAACGAGGGAAATGGTTTCCAGGCTTGCGGCCCCGAGGTAGTTCTTGAGTGCGTCCAGCTCGGAAGCGGTCCAAGGACCGCTGACCGCGTCCCCCGAAAAGACCCTGCGGGCCATCCTTCTCACGCTTTCCACCGAGCGGTTGAGTTCCCTGGCGACCACTCCATCGGGTTTCATCCCGTAGAGCCTTTTCAGACGCTCAATTTCCGCCTGGGACCAAGGTCCCTTGCGGCGTCCAGCACCAGTCTTCCAGGGGGGGGAAACAGGGAGAGGCATCCGGGGGGCAGGGTAGTTGAGCGGCAGGGGGAAAGGGAAGCCACCTTATGCGACCCCACAACCCAGTATGCCCGACTAATCAAGAATTGGCCAGAACCCCTTCCCATGCGGCGGCGGCTGCCTCGCGGAGAAGGCTCACCGCTTCTTCCCGGGTGCGACAACCCGCCGCCTGTCGGGAAAGCGCGACGAGGTCCTTCAGCGTGGTCTGGGCCAGGAGTGCCTTGATTTCGGGCACGAAACCCACTCCCATGGAGAGGGCTTGGTAGCCGGACCCCGCCAGGAAGAGCGCCCCCGCCCTCTGCCCCGCCATTTCGCCGCATACGGAAACCGGGCAATCGAACTGGCGACAAGTTTTTGCGATGAAGCGAAGCACCCGGAGGTTGGCCGGGTGATAGGGCTGGTAGAGGGAGGACACCCGGGTGTTGTCGCGGTCCACAGCGAACAGGTACTGGGTAAGGTCGTTGGTGCCTACGCTGACGAAATCGGCTTCCTGGGCGATGTCCTTGAGAGCCATCGCCGCCGCCGGAACCTCGATCATGGCCCCCACCAGAACGCGCTGGGCGTCGGAACCGAGAGCTTTTTCCATCAAGGCCTTGGCTTCGCGGAGCTCTTCCACGACCGTGAGCATGGGAAGGAGAATGCGGACCTCGCCCTCGTCGTGAGCGGCCACGATGGCCTGAATTTGAATGAGGAAGAGATCCTGCCATTCCAGGCTCATGCGAATCCCCCTCCATCCCAGGGCGGGATTCTGCTCAGGGGGCATGTCGAAGTAGCGCAGCCTCTTGTCGTTGCCGACATCGAGAGTCCGGAAGACCACCGGCTTCCCTTCGAAATGGTCCACGATTTCCTTGTAGACCGAGCGCTGTTCTTCAAGGGTCGGGAAACCCGACCTTTCCATGTAGGCAAATTCCGTCCGGAAGAGCCCCACTCCGCCCACCATGGCGGGATTGAAGGAATCCAAATCCCGAGGAGTCTCGATGTTGGCGGTCATGGAAATCGGATGCCCGCAAGCCGTGGCTCCTGGACGCGTGGAAGTCTCAGCGAGACGCCCCGCGACCTTTTCCCTTTCTTCCGCGAGAGTCCGGGAGGCCTCTCTTTCCGCATCGTCCACTCCCAGGCGCAAGAC
>DCAK01000041.1:299-3259 GCA_002311925.1 Planctomycetes bacterium UBA1135 | reverse complement strand
TCCACCACGCAACTCTCCCCCGTGCTCGCATGGGAAAGGAGGCGCTCGACCCCGGTCACGGTGGGAATCCCGAAGGAACGGGCGACGACCGCCCCATGGCTGTATCGCCCTCCCCGGCTGCAGGCGATTCCAGCGATGAGATTGCGCGGGAAACGGGTGGCGAGGGAGGGCAGCAGTTCTTCAGCCACAAGGATGAGAGCCTTGCTTCCGTCCAGGGTGGCGCGGTTTTCCACCTCCTGGCGAAGTTCCCGGACCACCGCGAACCAGGGGTCCCTCAGGTCGGCGGCCCAGTTCTTGATGTCTCCGCCTTCCATCTTTTCGAAGATGCGAGAGAGCCCCTCCAGGAGGTCGCGAATCGCGCTCTCGGGTTCCAACCTCTCCTTGGAAATGAGATTGCGAACCTGCTTGAGGGCGTCCGGATCCTGAAGAACAGCCACCTGGGCGCCGTAGATGGCTGCATCCTGGATGCCCAATTCCTTGGCCGTGACTTCCTGGATGCTCTGCAGTCCCTGGATGGCACGATTGCGAGCCGACTCGAAACGGTCAAGGGCCGGTTCAACCTCCTTCCCCTCCAGGGACCTCTTGGGGATGTCCATGGTGCCGGCCTCGACGATGACCAATGCCGAGCCGATGCCGATCCCCGGAGAGACCGGCGCGCCCTTGAGTTCGAGCCGCGCCATGGGAATCTACTCCGCGGCGACCCTCTCGACGGGGGTCCAGGCTTCGATTTTCTGCTCCAGGAGGCTGGACAACTCTCCCAGAGGCACGCGTTCCTGGTTCATCGTGTCCCTTTCACGAAGGGTCACGGTTCCATCCTCCATGGTCTCTCCGTCAATGGTCACGCAGAAAGGGGTCCCGACTTCGTCCTGGCGGCGATAGCGCCGACCAATGGATTGATTGAATTCGATGGCCGTTCGAAAACGCCGGCGAAGCTCGCGTTCCACCTCTTCAGCCTTTTCGGGCATCCCCTCCTTCTTGACCAGGGGAAAGACGGCGACGGTGATGGGAGCAATCCTGGGGTGGAAGCGCAGGACGGTTCTCTTGTCCTTCCCTTCGCCCTCCTCTTCGTAAGCGTCCACGAGAAAGGTCATGGCGGCTCGGTCGCACCCGGCGGCAGGCTCGATGACATGGGGAACGATGTGCTCGCCCTTTTCCTGGTCGAACCAGGCGAGCCGTTCCCCCGAAGCCTCGGCGTGCTTGCGGAGGTCGTAATCAGTCCGGTCGGCCACCCCTTCCAGTTCGGACCAACCAAAGGGAAAGAGGTATTCCACGTCGGCGCAACAGCGGGCGTAGTGGGCCAATTCGTCCTCGGCGTGCTCGCGCATCCGCAGGCGCTCGGGGTCGATGCCCAGATTAAGATACCAGTCGAATCGTTCCTTGCACCAGAACGAGAACCACTTCTCGGCATCCTCGGGATGACAGAAGAATTCCATCTCCATCTGCTCGAACTCGCGAGTCCGAAAGACGAAATTCCCGGGCGTGATTTCATTCCGAAAGGACTTCCCGATTTGGGCGATGCCGAAGGGAAGTTTCTTCCGCGTGGCGGTCACCACATTGTTGAAGTTGATGAAGATTCCCTGGGCGGTTTCGGGCCGAAGATAGGCGATGTTCCCTGAATCCTCCACCGGACCCACGTGGGTCTTGAACATCAGGTTGAATTGACGAACCTCGGTCCAGTCGTCCGTCCCCGACACTGGACACTTGATCCCCTTTTCAAGAATCAGGTCCCGAAGAGCTTCATTGTCGTCCAAGGCGGCATCGAGCTGCTGGCGCAGGGCCGCCGCGTCAACGTCCCGCCCCTTTTTTCGGTATTTCTCGATCTTGCCTTCGACGAGGTGGTCTGCCCTGTAGCGTTGCTTGCTGGTCTTGTTGTCAATGAGAGGGTCGGCGAAACCCCCGACATGGCCGCTGGCCTCCCAGACCCGAGGAGACTGGATGATGGCGGAATCCAAGCCCACAACATCCTGGCGGGAAAGGACCATGGCCTCCCACCAAGCTTCCTTCACAGCCCGCTTGAGCTCGACCCCGAGCGGACCCCAGTCATAGGTTGACCCCTGCCCGCCGTAGATTTCAGACGCCGGGAAGACGAAGCCCCGGCGCTTGCAAAGCGAAACGACGGACTCCATGGAGGCTTGTGAACGGCCCATGGGGGGGAATTCTACCCCGGCCCCAAGTCAGCCGGCCCAATCCCTTTTGGCAGGCACGGTGTGGAATTCCCCGTCCTCCATGCGCCACGCGGTGAGACACCCGCCGTAGACGCAGCCCGTATCCAGGCCCAAAGCCACCAACGAATCCCCGGCGAAGCGGGTGCGCGGGAATTTGGAGGGGGTGTGGCCGAAAAGGACGAGTCGGGGACCCTCGTGGACCTCGTACCAGAAGGGAGCACCCGAATCGTCTCCCAACCTGCGAAGGCGGGCCAATTGAAAGGGGGTGCAATCCTGTGGCTGGCGTCCAGGAATCACCCCGGCATGGACCACCCACCAGGGACGGTTGGCGGTTTCACCTTCGAGATAGAAAGGACGCCCCTCGAGAAAGCGCACAAGGTCGGCGGACCTTGCGGGGGGAATGTCCCCGATGGGGGTTCCGCCGTCCCCCAGGAGGAGGTCTGGGGCTAGGGTCTCGATTCCTTCGGGCAAGGGCTTGAAATCCGAACCGTCGGAGAGTTCTCCCTCCATCCCATTCCGCCTCAGCATGGCCAGCTCGTGGTTGCCGAGGACCAGACTGAAATTCTCGACCCCTGCAAGGAGGTCCACCACCCCGACGGGGTCCGGGCCCCGGTGGTAGAGGTCGCCCACTGAAATCAGCCGGTCGTCAGGACCCAGAGCCAGACCGTCCAGGAGTTCGCCCAGTTCCTCGGCGCATCCATGAATGTCTCCGAGAACCCAGGTGGAAGTCAAAGCGTTTGTCCCCAAACTTCCTCGACTTCCGCCATCAAGGAGGGAAGAAGGTCACCGCGGGGG
>DCAK01000041.1:0-273 GCA_002311925.1 Planctomycetes bacterium UBA1135 | reverse complement strand
AACCGCGGGGGTCGAACACGAGGCCCGCTGCTTGAAAGAGGGCCGGCAAAGGTCGGCAACCGCCCAGACTCAAGCCTTCCCGATAGGCGGCGACGGCCTCGGCGGGATTCTTACGGTAGACGCTCCAAACTTGGAGAGCGCCTATCTGTGCAAGGGCGTATTCCACGTAATAGAAGGGAACCTCGAAAATATGGAGTTGGCGATGCCATTCAAAGGCGTGCTCCTGCTCGAGACCCTCCCAGTTCACGCCGGAAGAAAATCGGCCGCACAGAG
>DCAK01000112.1:306-16053 GCA_002311925.1 Planctomycetes bacterium UBA1135 | reverse complement strand
CTCTTCCTCGCCCTCCTCTGCGGCCCCGTTCAGGAGCCGGAGGAAACCCTCGAGGATCTGGCTGGGAAGGTCCGAAACCAGATCGAGGTCAAGGCCGAGCGGCGGTCGCTGGGCTCCAACCTTTCCCGCCTGGCCAATTTCAGGTCGGCGGAAGCGGTCACGGTGCTCGCCGACCTCCTTCCCAAGCTGCAAGGGGTAATGCGCCTGATTGCAATCGAAGCCATCGGCAACTGCAAGGTGGAGGAAGGTTCGGAATTCCTCCGTGATTTCTTCGCCAAAAGTCGGGATGTGAATGAACGTTTTCAGGCGGTGAATTCCCTCGCCCATTGCCTTCCCGAGGACCTGGAGTGGCTCAAGGACCGGCTCAAGGGGGAGAGGCAGACCCGGGTAAAAGCCCAGATTCTTCGCTGCCTCATCGACGCCGATGCTCCCCGGTTGGATAAAATCGTCCTCAAGGCCCTCGCCGACAAGAAGACCGACCTGCGCATGGCCGGACTTCATGGAGTGGCGGAACTCAACCTGTCAAAGGGGGCCAAAGCCGCCGTAAAAGCGCTCAGCGACGCCAATGTCCAGGTTCGCATTCAGGCAGCTAACACCTGCAAGGCAATCGGTGGCAAAACCGCCTTCGAAGGTCTCGTCAAGGCGGTCCGAGAGGCTGGCAACCCCGACCTCCTCGTCGCCCTTTCCGACGCCCTGGACACCGCCGACGATGCGGAGGAGGCCGGCATCCTTGTCCGCGCCATGCGCAAGGAAAAGAACAAGGAGACCTCGCTGATTCTGGCTCGAGCAATCGGCAAGGCGGCCGCCCACGAACCCGGAGTTTGCTCTCCCGCTCTCATCAAGCTCTTGGACCGAAGAGAGGCGCAGATCCGCGAAGCTGCCGTCGACGGCCTCATTTCCGCGAAGCCACCCAAGGCCATCTCGGCCCTGGTCAAGCGGCTGTCCGACACCAACCCCATGGTCCGCGGAGGAGCCGCCCGAGCCCTTTTCGCCATCGGGGAAGTGCCTGAAGAAGCCCAGAACAAGATTCAGTTGATGGCCAAGAATTCCGACCCCGCCATCCGTCTCGACGCCACGACCGCCCTGGGATGCCTTCCCCCCGACAAGGCCCTCAAGGCCCTCTCCCGGAGAATCAATGACGAAGTGTGGGCAATTCGGGATGCCGCGGTTGAAGCCCTCGAAGGCCTGCGCATTCCCGATTCCATCCTCGTCCTGGCTCAACGCCTTGAACAGGAAAAGGGGCTGGTGCGACGGGAAATCGCCCGCACCCTGACCCAGCTGACGGGAGAAGAGCTGGGCGACCATCCAGGCCCCTGGCTCCGCTGGTTGGGTGACCGGGAAAGGGGGTTCCAACTCCCCTCGCTGGAGGAGGTGCAGCTCATCCTGGAGAAGCGCATAGCCGTCCGCGAAGCCGGCGGTGGAATCGACGAGGTCTACCACGGTCTTCCCATCCCTCCGGGGGGGGTGGTTTTCATCCTCGACACGAGCGGATCGATGAACAATCTCTTCGACCCCGTGGACCACTCCACCCTCTATCAGCACTTTTCCAAGGCCTTGTCCCAGAGCCTGGAAAGGCTGACGTCGGCCACTTCCTTCAGCATCGTGCTCTTCGACTCGGCGGTGAGGATTTGGAAACACAGTTGCGTCGAGGCCAACGTGAAGAACATCAACATCGCCAAGGACTATCTGAAGTACGAGAACCCCTTCGGCGGGACGAACATCTACGCCGCCCTGCGGGCGGCCCTGGAAGTCGAAGGGGTGCAGACCATCTTTCTCCTGACCGACGGGGAACCCAGCGTCGGACTCACCGCCGAGAATGAAATCGTCCATGAAGTCACCCGCGCAAATCGCCACAAGAGGGTGCGCATCAATACCCTTCTCGCGGGAGAATCCAGGGCCGATTTCCTGGGAAACCTCGCCCGCCTCAACGGGGGCGAAATGGTCGACCTGCGTGACGTCGACTAGGCCAGGTCCTCAAAGGGGGTCGACGATGACCCCTTGGCGCTGGCAGAGCGTATAGAGGGCCTCCCTCATCGGCGCCATGGATGCGCCGGCCGGGGCTTTCAGGAGAACCTGCCTACGCCATCTTCCTCGCAATTTTTCGATGGGAGGAGGGGCTGGCCCCAGGAGGATTCCTCCCCCCTCCTTGGCTGCCGGGGCGAGGATTTCCATCACGTCTCTCGCCGCCTTATCGGCCCTCGCGGGGTCGGCGCCTTCCACCAGAATCCTCACGCCTTTCACGTGGGGGGGATAGAGGAAATCCCGACGCTCCTCCATCTCCCCCTTTGCAAAGCCGGGGTAGTCATGGTGGACCGCCGCCCGAAGTGCGGCGTGTTCCGGCATCCAGGTCTGGACCACGACTTGCCCCGGTCTCTCCCCTCGCCCGGCCCGCCCCGAGACCTGGGCCACAAGGCCGAAGCATCTTTCCGCCGCCCTGAAATCAGGCTGGTGGAGGGCGGTGTCCGCATCCAGAACCCCGACCACCGTGACCCTGGGGAAATCCAGGCCCTTCGCCACCATCTGGGTTCCGAGAAGGATGTCGAACTCGCCACGGCCAAAATCTCCCAGAACGCTTTCGTAATCCTGCCTCCTCACCATCGTGTCCCGGTCCATGCGGGCGATGCGCACCCCGGGGAACAAGCGGAGAAGGGTTTCCTCGGCCCTTTCCGTTCCGACTCCCACCATGGTCACCGGGTCGCCGCATCCCGGGCACGACCGCGGCGGAGGGCTTTCCGCGAGACATCGGTGGCAAAGGGCCTTCTCCCTCCAACGATGAAAAGTCAAGGCGACATCGCAGCGGGCACAGGAGACACTGCCGCCGCACTGCCGGCAATGCCAAGCCGGGGAATACCCACGCCTGTTGAGAAAGAGAATGGCTTGCTCCTCCCTTTCGAGCGCCTCGCCGAGGGCTTCCTGCAGGGGTCGGCTCACCACCAGCCATTTCCCCTGCTCGGGCTTTTCATTCCTCATGTCCACGAGGCGGACACGTGGGAGGGTTCCGCCCCCGACCCGTTCCGGAAGTTCGAGCAGCCGAAGCCGACCCTCTTTCGCCGCCTGCCAGGATTCAAGGGAAGGGGTCGCGCTGCCAAAAATGCACACGGCGCCTTCAATATGCGCCCTTTCACGGGCGACCCCGCGCGCGTGGTACCGAGGAACTGAATCCTGCTTGAATGAATTCTCGTGCTCCTCATCCAGGACCACCAGCCCGAGGTCGGGGACGGGCGCGAACAAGGCCGAGCGGGCACCGACCACCACCCTCAGGCGACCCTCGGCAATGGCCAGCCATTGGTCGTGCCGTTCGGCGTCGGTCAATGCGCTGTGGAGGACTGCGACTTCGCCGCACCGGGCCCGAAACCTGGCGACTGTTTGCGGAGTCAGGGCGATTTCCGGAACCAGGATGATGGCCCCTCGACCCTGTTCCAGGCATCGCTTCAGGGCTCGGAGGTAGACCTCGGTCTTGCCCGAGCCGGTGATGCCGAAGAGAAGGAAGTCCTCGTTTTTTCCATCCTCAAGAGCCTCGCAAATTTGGTCCACACATTCTTGTTGGCGGGGGGTGAGAGTGGGGGGAGGAAAATCCAACTTGGGGGCGTCCGCGAAGGGATCAGACCTTTCCGTGCGCTGACCGAATCGAACCCATCCCCGCTTGGCCAGCGATTCCAGCGGGGATTTCGAGAGCCCGGTGCGATTCCTGAATTCCCGAACTTCGACGGGGCCCTTGGCCTGCATCAGGAAGGCAAGAGCGCGTTCCTGCTTGGGAAAGGGGGACCTCAACTCGGCCAGCTGCTCCTCCCCCATTGCGCCGGCAATTTCCACCACCGGGACGCTTCGTCGAGCCCTGCCCCTCCGCAAGGAGGCGGGGAGCATCGCGGCAAGGGCCTGCCCCCACGAGCAGAATGTGGTGTCGGCGACATGACGCGCCAGACGCAGAAGGGCCGGAGTCAGTAGGGGCTCCGCATCCAAAAGAGAGGCAAGGGGCCGAATCTTGTTGGGCGGAACCCCGGAGGGAGGGGAGTTTTCCAGGCCCACCACGATTCCCACCAACCTCCGCGGGCCGAAGGGAATGCGCACGCGGCAGCCCGGCTGGACATCTTGGAGGTCCGAGGGGACGCTGTAGGAAAACTCGCGTCGCACGGGGGTGTCCAACGCGACTCGAGCGAATCGCCGCATGCCGGGAGTATATGAGGGGCCGGGGATAAGCTGAGCCCTGCCATGACGGCCCCTGGAATTGACGCGTGGACTCCGAAAGACCCGCGGACCCCGGTTCACATCCTGACCGGCTGGCTCGGGGCTGGAAAGACGACCCTGCTCAATCGAATCCTTTCCTCCCCTCGGAAACTGAGATGGGCCGTCCTGGTGAACGAATTCGGAGACATCGGCATCGACGACAAGCTGGTGGTGCGTTCCGACGAAGATTTCGTCGAGCTTCAGAACGGGTGCGTGTGCTGCACCATTCGGGGCGACCTGGTGAAGACTCTTCTCCGGCTCAACAAGCCGAAGGGATGGAGGAGAAAGCCCCGAGCCTTCGACGGGATCCTCATCGAAACCACCGGGGTCGCGCGACCCGGTCCCCTCCTCAGGACCTTTCTGGTGGAAAGCCAGGTTGCGGAGACCTTCAAGCTGGAGGGATTCATCTGCATGGTGGACGCCTTGAATACGGAGGCCGCCCTCGCCGAATCCGCAGCCGTCGAGCAGGTGGCCGTCGCCGACATCATCCTCCTGAACAAGGTGGACAGGGCCGAGGGGAATGGTTTGGACGCCTTGGAAAAGAAGCTGGGAGGATTGAACCCAGGGGCTCCAATATTCCGGACCGTACAAGCGGAAATCGACATCGGGGAAGTCCTCAAGAGCCGCCGCCAGGAACCCAATCCCCCCCCACCGGAATCAACGGGCGCCCCCCACGGCGATCTCCAGGCTCTGAGTTTTCGCCACATTCCAGCCCTGGACGAAATGAAGGTCCAACTCTGGCTCGCGGGGTGCGCCCAATCCCTGGGAGGGGAACTCATTCGCTGGAAGGGATTTCTCCACCTCCAGGGCCGACCCGAGCGGGCGATTCTCCAAGGGGTCTACGAACTCTACTCGGTGGAAGCCGGCCCGCTCTGGGGCCAGGACATGCCGATTTCCGAACTCGTCTTCATTGGAAGGGGCCTTGACGAAGGAACCCTGCGCCGCGGTCTGCAGGCCTGCGAGGCCGGGGCCTAGTTGACCCCGAAACTTTCCAGCATCTTTTCAGCCGGCTGCCCGGTCACCCCGGGAATTCGTCGGCCGATTCCCGGCGATAGGAAGCCTCGGTCGGGCGCCCCTTGTTTTCAGCTTCGACCAGGGAGGTGGAGCGAACCTCCAGGCAGGCGGCGCATTCCATTCCATGGCTCAGTCCGTCGTGACTTTCAAAGGAGCAGCCCCAGAAAGCCGAAAGCAAGAACGCAGCGCCTACTTGTCCGCGCACTTCGCGCATTCCTGACCCAGGGCGGCGGCATCAAGGCAGCACTGCATGTCCATCACATCCTGGTCGGCTTCCTGGCAGGATTCACAGGCTGCCTTTTCGCTGCAGCAACTCGAATCATTACCCAGGGCCAGGACGCAGGAGGCGAGAGAGGTCACGAGGAAAATGGCGAGGATTCGAAGAAGGATGTTCATTTTTGTTTTTCAGGATTGGGCAGAGAATTCAGCAAGGCTAGAAGGGAAGCCTCAAGGTGCTCTCTCTGCCAGTCGTTCAGAGGAATGGTACGCATGAGTCCCTCGCTGCTCAGGGGAAGATCGTCGGCAATCCTTTCTAGGTGACGGCGGTGAACCAGGCGCTCGCTTGGCAAATCCAATTGGGATGCCATCTTTTTCCTCCATTCCTTGAGAGCTTCCAGATTCTCCCTGCGAATCCGCCGCCGGCGACGCTCCTCCGGGTCCACCTTCTTGGGGAAATGGTCCTTCACCTCCTGACCGCGGGCTGACCGAAGAACCTCCATCAGGGCCTCCCCGTGCCTCTTGGCCAATTTCCATCCCATGCCTTCGGAATTCGCCATGGAGGGAAAATCCTTTGGAGGATGCTTGGCGAGGGAAAGGAGGGCAGGGTTGGGAAGAACCTTGAACACCGGAACATCCCGTTGGGAACCCACGCCTTCCCTCCACTGGAAAAGGCCGCGAAGGCGAGCGGCTTGGCCAGGGTCGAGGGTCTTAGCCCCCTTGAGGCGTTGCCAGCCTTCCGGGTCCGGCTCGCGGATGGGAAGGACCTCGGTCTCCAGCCGGTTGCACTCCCCCATGCAAGCCTCGGTCATTCCGGCCTCCTCGAGCTCCTGGGTGAGTCGGCCATGAAGGTCCACGAGAAAGTGGGTGTCCGTACGGGCGTATTCAACCTGGCGCGGGGTCAGGGGCCGTTTCCCCCAATCCGACCGCTGCTCCTTTTTCGAGGGTTTGATGCCGTAGAAAGCCTCCAGCAGGGAAGCGAGGCCCGTCTTCTTGTGCTTGAGAAGGGTCATCGCAACCTGGGTGTCGAACAATCCCCGAACCTTTCCCTCCAATCCATGCTTGAGAAGCATCATGTCGTACTCCGCGGAGTGGAAAACCTTGACGATTTCCGGATTCGCCAGGAGAGGGCGGAGAGCTTCAAGGGAATCCCCCAGGGGAAGAGGGTCCACAATCCAATCCTGGTCCTCGGTGCTCACTTGAAGGAGACAAAGTTTTTCATGGTAGGCGTGAAAGGAGTTCGACTCCGTATCCAGGCCCAAAACCGGGACCTGGCTCCACACTTCCAGCGCGCGAAGGAGGTCCGATTCCTGCTCCACCATCTGGACCGGTGGCCACGTCGAAGGGTCCCGAAAAGGCATGGGCGGAGCCTACTGAAGCGCGATGAAGAGAGGCGTGGAATAGGCCGCGCCCCGGGAATTGTTGAGAATGATTTCCACCCGGTACCAGGAATGGTTGCTCCGGGAAACAGTGTCGGAGGTTGAAAGGGTCCCCGAACCGGTCACGCCGGAAATTTCGTCGAGCAGGGTTTCATTGCCCCCGATGAGGCCCCGATAGAAGCGAACTTTCCCCGTTTCCGTTCCCATGTTGTAGAAAGCCTTGAGGGAGACGGGGTGATTGGAGGGGATCGAGTTTCTGCGGACGAAGGCGACGGCGCCCATCCCCAGAGAATGCCCGAAATTGTCGGAAAGTTCGATGTCCAGGAAGGGTCCGTTGCTCAAGTAGGTGCGGCCGCTCTTGAGCGCCGCAATCAGGGAAGCATCGGTGAGGGCCCCCTCCACTAGGGTGTGGTTGGCGCCGAAGTCGAAGGCCGCGTCATGGGTGTCGCTGCCCGAAAAGGGAAAGGTCACCCGGCCACCCTTGAGCCTGCCAATCCACCAGCTTCGGTGCGACCCGGATGCGGTGGCCGCCCCGCCATTCCAGATTTCAGAACCCCAGGCCTGCCCCGATTCAAGGCCCCGGAATTTGGAGACGCTGTTCAAGCCGAGTCCCCCTCCCCAGACTCCGCCACCCCCGGGATGGTTCGCAATGGCGAATCCACCTTCGGAATTGACCGCGCTCACATTGGTGGCCTGGTCATGGATGGGGTCGTCGCAGTTGTCGAAGAGGCCATCCCGTCCTCCCGGTTTCCGGGAACTGATTCCGTGGCCCCCGTAGTGGCTGATGCCTCGGCTCCAATAGCCTCCCAAAAGACAAACTCCATCGAAAATGTCGCTGCCCTGTTGAGATCCGGTCTCCACGCAGGTCAGCTCGGTGCCGCACAGAACCTGGAAATCCGCTTCATCCAAGGAGGTTGCTTCGGCAGCCACTTCGGCGAATTCAGGGTCGCTGTTGATGCAGTAGGAGTGGGTGGTGGTGCTGAAGAAATCCATCCCAAGGGCTTGAAATTGGGGCTTCAGCTGGGCGTTGGTGAAGGAGCCCGACAAGTTGAAGGACTCGGCGTCGCAATTGGGGCAGCCCCCCGAGGCCTGATCGCGGCAATTGTGGACATGGAGGTCGCCGGTCACCCAGGTCGCGGAGGTGGAGCCGCGGGAGAGCAGCCACTCATCGGGCGGCCGGGCATAGTCGGCAAGCAGTTGGACCGAGTGGGAGTGAAGGGCGGTCGCGGATGAACCGTCCTTGCGTGTGGAATTGACCAGCACATCCATCCGAGCTCGGGTCCCGGGAGGAGGCCCAGCAGGAAAGAGTCCCGCGAGGTCGACCTCGAAGGTCAAGTTGCGCACTTGGACGGAACCGCCCTGGCGAAGGGCGTCCACCCGTTCGTGGATGCTCCAAATCAATTCCGCCTCCAGGTCGGGGCCTAGTTTCGGCCTTTCCTCCTCAGAAAGGAAGACCCGGTGGCCATGTCGGTGGGAGATTTCCGGGTCGATGGTTTCCAGGTCGAAGAGCAATCCTGCGTAAAAACCCCGGTCCCCGGGAAGGGATTCCCCCAGAAGATCGAGGTCGACAAGGGTGGAGCCTGTCGGGCCCAGGATGCGCAGCCGGTCCAGGGAATGAACGCTGCTTCCAGGATTGTAAATTTGAACCTGCATCGGGACCTTTCCTTGAATCCGCCTGACCGAATCCATCAGGCCCATGGGATAGACCTGTAATTCCTCAACTGGGCCTTCCGGCGAAAGGGAATCTTCGGCCCCGAGGCTGGAAAGAACCCCCGCAGAAAGGGCTGCAATTGAAACGAGGAGGAGGGGAATGCGCATCGCTTCTCTTATTTTGGCAAAAAAATTGCCCGTGAAACAAATTTTCTCCATTCGGACCCGGATATTGGAAAATAGCCCCGTTGGGCATCCGCCTCAAACTTCTTGTCGCCTGCTTGGCCTTCTTGTTCCTGGCCCAGGTAGGGTGGTGGGGGTACACCATTTGGAACCAGGGAGAGTCCAAGCGGGAAGCCACCCTCGTTGGCTTGGAAACCAGAAAGGAGGCCGCCCATGCCACTTGGGCGGCGGCAGGGGGAACTGCGCGTTCCTGGGAGTCCATCGCGGTCCGTTTCTCCGGAATCACTCTGATTGAAGTCGATGGGCAGCCTCGCCTGAAAATCGAGGAAGCCAAGCTCTCCTCGATTGCCCGTGACCGGGACGGAATGCGGCGGATGCTTTTTGCCGAGGGAGGGGTTTTTCTCCTCCTTGCCATTGGATTTCTCCTGCTGCTGTTCCGCGCAATCCAGATGGAAGCCCGCCTCAGCCGGGAACACACGAGGTTTCTCCACACCGTCACCCACGAACTCCGCACTCCTTTGCAAGCCCTCAAGTTGGCAAGCGAGACTCTCGCCCTTGAGAATTCCCCGGAAAAAACTCGGGAATACGCCGAGGGAATGTTGCAGGACACCCACCGCCTGGAGGCCTTGGTGGACAGGGTTCTCGTCGCCGGTCGGCTGGAGGCGGGAATGGCGGATTCCAGGGTTGGCCCGGTCAACCTTTCCCAAGCCGTGGAAAATGGGATCGAGTCCTGGAAGAAAATGCCTCTTCAGGGAGGAGGCTCTGTAGTGGTCACGCGCATTGCAAGCAATCTCGTGGGCCAGGCCGACCCGTCCACCCTCCCCGTAATTCTTGGAAACCTCCTCGACAACGCCGTGAAATTCGGCCAAGGAAACCCCATCAAGGTCTCCCTCCAGCAGGAAGAAAGCTGGATCACTCTTCGGGTAAGGGACCATGGGCTGGGCATTCCCGACCGTGAACTTTCCCGGGTCTTCGAACGCTTCTGGCGTGGAGATGCCGACGCTCATGGGGCCGTGGCGGGAACCGGCTTGGGCCTTCACATCGTGGAGGAAACTGCCCGGCTCCAAGGGGCCTTGGTGGAGGCCCACAGCGAGGGGGAGGGCCAAGGCGCCGAGTTCGTCGTCCGCTGGTCGGCCTCCGAGGAGGCGCTTCCATGAGGAGGGGCCGAATCCTGGTCGTGGAGGACGAACTCCGCATCGCCGGGCTGGTCTGCGACAACCTGGAGAGGGAGGGCTACACGACTGTTCATGCCGGGGAAGGAGAAGCCGCCCTTCGCGCGATGCAGGATGGGGGAATCGACCTTGTTCTCCTGGATGTGATGCTCCCCGGGCCGGACGGCTTCGAAGTTTGCTCCCGAATGAGGGAGGAAGGGGACCACACTCCTGTCCTATTCCTCACCGCCCGGGACCTTCCTCCCGACCGCGTCGCCGGATTGATGGCGGGAGGAGACGATTACCTCGTCAAACCCTTCCACCGGGAGGAACTTCTCGCCCGCATTCACGCCCTCCTCCGAAGGCACAAGTGGGGCCCCGCCTCACCCTCGGACAGGGCTCCGATTGGCGGCGGCTGGGTTGATTTCAGAACTGCCGAGGCCTGCACCGCACAAGGGTCGGCCATCGCCCTGGCCGAAAAGGAACTGGGAGTCCTGAAGCTTCTGTCCCGCGCCCAAGGGGCGTCGGTATCGAGGAACAGAATCCTGGACGAGGTCTGGGGGCGAGGAACGGAAACCACGCCGCGGACAGTGGATAATTTCATCCTAAAATTGCGCAAGCAATTCGAACCCCGCCCCGGAAAGCCTAAATTTATCGTGACCGTTCGGGGAAAAGGCTACCGACTCCTGCAGGCCGAAGCGAACTAGAAGGTCCCTGCCAAAGCGAATCCCTGCGGCCCGACGGGGACGGATTCCCCGCGAACCACGATGCGCCATCTTCCCGCCACCGGATTGGCGACCACCACCATTTCGAGGGTGTTTCTCGAATCCCGAGCACTTGGATTCGGGATGGAAACGCCCGTGTTCAAATCCAGCAGGTTGCCTCGGTAACGAACACCTGACGGGCTGATGACCGCAAGGTCGAGGTCGTTGACCACGGGGTCGGCCGAAAATGCGGAGCCGGGTTCGTCGGCCCAGGTCAGGGCCACCTTCAGCTTGGCCGAACCCGTGGGAAGGGTGACGGGATAGACCCGGGTTTCGGAGTCAACGACGCCTTGGGAGTGGCGAACATCCAGAACGCGAAGCTTTCGGGAGTCTCCCTGGAAATAGGCGACATCGTCCAGCAGGATGCGGCCCCATCCTTCGCGCCAGCTTGGCCAGCCTGCTGGAGACACATCCTGGCCTGAAAGGGCGAGACAGCCCCGCAAAAGCGACCCCGACGGGGTGAAGCCCGCGGAAGGATTGCGCCAGCCTGATGGATACCAACCCGATTCGAAATACTGCTTGAGGAGAGCCGCGCCGCCGGCGACGGCCGGACAGGCCATCGAGGTGCCCGTCATGGTGAGGGTGAGGCAGGACGCTCCGGCCGCGGCGGAAGAAATGTCGACCCCCGGGGCGAGAACTTCAGGCTTCAATCGCCCATCCTGGGTGGGGCCGGCTCCGCCCATGGCGAAAATCGAAGGGTCGTCCGCGCGGGTGGCGGCGACCGCGACTACTGATTTCGCGTTTTCCGGGTTCTTCAGCAATCCTCCGTTGGTCACAGCGAACAGAACGAGGCCCTCCTCCTGGTCGTGGGAGTAGGCGTCTATGTCCCGACACCAATTGTCATAGGCGGTGGAAAAATCATTCCCCCAGGAATTGGAATGGATGCGAGCCCCGTGGCCATGCAATTGGTCCAGCTTCGCAAGGAGATTCGTGCTGTTGGGAAGGACCCCGTCGTGGGCAAGAAAGGCATCGGGGGCCATGCCGGCTCCGGAATAGGAGCCGAAGGGCCTAGGGTCCCCCACCGCGGTTCCGGCGGTATGGGTTCCGTGACTGGAAGAACCCCACCCCCCGTTGAAGAACTTAATCTTCCGGTGATTGGGACCGGGAAGGGCCCCGGTGGGGTCGTCGAAGAAGCAATTGTCTTCGAAGACTTCCTCGTCAAGGTGGCCGATGGTCACCCCCGCCCCGGTGATTCCGCGCGACCAGAGAGGCACCTGGTTTTGGATGTTGCTTTGGATGATCCAACGGACCTGGTCGTTCCGGGGGGTGGCCGTCGCGTTTTCTTGAATCCACTTGACGCAAGGAAGGCCGGCCAGGGCCCGCAACCATTCCGGCCGCAGACGGACCAGAGCGCGGAGGTAGCGACCGGATTCCACCAAGGACAGGACCTCGCCCTGGATGGATTCAAGCGCCAAGGCGCAGGAGGCGAGGTCCTCGTCCTGCCAAAATTCCACGGCAAGAAGGATGCGCCCATCGAAATCCTGGAATCGCGTTTTCGCCTCTCCCATTCCGGGGTCCAGTTTCCACCAGGGATGAACCGGAATGACCGCTCGGGCTCGATTGCGCACCGATTCCAGTGCACGGGGAGGAATGCGGGCCTCGAAAGCGTTGTGCGGGAGGTAATCGAAGGTTCGCCCTCCCGATTGACGTATCCAGGTGCGAAGAAGGGCGTAGTCCTCGGGACGAGTCTGGACGAACCAGGTTCCTGCTTCCCGGGCTTCCGAGTCGCTCAAACTCCAGCCGGAGGGGGCTTTCGGGATTCCCTGCGCCAAATCGGCATCAAGACTCTTGAGAATCAGCCGGGAGGGTTCGAGAAGGCGGTCGCTCCGCTCAAGGGGCAGGGGAACTCCTTGAAGGGCGGGGAGGAGGAGGGCGAAAAGCATGGAATCGGGAGGACGCAGAAATCCCAATGACGGGACCCGAAACGGGCCTCCCTCATGGATTAGACCATGCGAAAAGAGACCGGTTCCGGAATTCTCACCGGAAAACTGATTCCATAGGTTATTTCGGACAAAAAAGCCGTCTCCTGGAGTTTATTTCAGTTAATAATGGGGGGGAGCAGTTTTCCCGACACCTCCTGGGGAAGCCGTTCGTACCTGATTCATGGAACCTTTCTTCCCTTGAGGGGTTCCCACTTGTAGAAAATGCCTCCAAGCGGGGCGCCCCCAACCTGTAGATGCCTCCTTTAGAGGCTTCCCCTAACTCGAACTCCAAGCACCATGAAAATTCCCCATTTGGCGGCTTCTGCCGCTGTCGCCCTGCTGGTAGCCAGCGGAGCCGCGGCCTGCATTGAAGCCCTGGACCTGAATGAAATGGTCGCCCGCACGGACGCTTGCGTCCGCGGAACCGTTACGGAGGTTCACTCCGTTCGGACTTCCCTCGAGGGTGACCCCATTTCCGACACTCGAATCTGCACCGTGGTGACGGTGGAAGGCGAAGATCTCTACACCGGCCAACATGCCAGCTATGAGATGTCCTTCCTTGGAGGCACCTACGAAGGTGAAACCCAAGTGGTGACGACCATGCCTGCCGCCTCGGATTACCGGGTCGGGAATTCCGTAATTGCTTTCACCGCCCCCATCGAAGGGTGGGGCCGGGTCAATCGCGTTCTCTACGCCACCTACGGGGGCATCTACCGCGAGGTGGACACCCGCAAGGGCCCGGTCATCCTGGGCCGCGGCAAGGACTTCGCCATCGAAAAGAACATGACGCTGGCTCAATTGCGGGTCGGCATCGCCGAGGCTCTCCAAGCCAAGGCTGAGGAGGTGAACCGATGAATATTCGCCTTCCACGCATTGCATTGGGCTTGGTTGTCCTCACCGGGGCCGCCGGCCTCGCCGTGACTGACCAGGCGGAAAGCTACGCCACCCTGGGCTTCAATCTGGGAACCGGCCAGCGCGACTTCCGTGTCCACGACGACTTCAGCGACGCCGCTTCCAACAACAACCAGACTCCAGACCCGAACTGGCCCTCTTACCAGGGCTGCGACATGGCTTTCTGGAAGTCCGGAGCCGAATGGGGCTCTCGGAACTTCGGAGACGGCTCCGGCGATCCGACCCAGAACGCGATCGGTGATGGTGGGGCCAACTTCAACTTCGTTTGGAACGGAGACGCCTCTGGCGAAGGCTCCTACACATACAACATCATTCACGCCGTCCCCGGCGGCGGCGGAGGCGCCATCGCCTGGTGCTATCCCTCCTCTAACGGCTGGAAGATTGAGTTTGCTGACGGCAGTTTCAACTTCGCCGACGGTCCGGGAACCATTTCGGGTAGTCAGATGGACCTCCAAAATGTAAATTGCCACGAGTTGGGGCATGGCCTTGGACTTGACCACTCGAGTGTCGGCTCCGCCACCATGTACTACGCGACCAGCAATGGTGCCACGGGTTTTCGCTCCATCGCGAGCGACGACAAGGCGGGCTTGCAGTCCATTTACGGCGTGCGCGATGCCAACATGCCGAAAACCGACGCCATTCAAGGCTCCACCTCTCCGGGCGGGACCTGCGTGGTTGTGGGTTCAAACTACACCGCAACCGGCAATGGCATTTGGTTCAACTCAGATGTCCTGGATGCTGGGCAGAATGGTGGAACCGCCTACAAAATTCAAAACTTGAACTCCACTAACAGTGGAACTCAAATTTCCTTTACCGTGCCAACGTCTGGAATCGAAGACGGAAGCATTCATGTCAAGAATGACATTGGTGGCCAACCCTCCCTGGGAGAAGGACACCCCATTGCATGGGGAACTGGCGGTGGCAACAACAACACCATCAACCTGAGTGGAACGACCAATGCCCAAGGCGGGCAGAACTGCAGTTGGTCCTGGTCGGCGGCTCCTGGAAACTCGTTCTACGGTTTCCTTTACTCGCTCTCGAACACAGGCATGACCTACAACGGCCATAATTTCGATGTGGGAAGCAACTACACGCTTTTCAGGACCGGACTGAACAGCTCAACCGGCTCTGGTTCATTGGCGNNATTCCTGGACACCTGTCCAACCTCACGGTCTACCTTGAGGTTGGGGCTCAGAACAGCTCTGGTCTCTTCGATTCCAATCTTTTGACTCTGAACATCAACTGATTAGGATCAACCTGGACGGGACGGAGGGCTCAAGCCTTCCGTCCCGTCTCTTTTTCGCACATCCCCATAAAGGGGAACCTCCTCACCATCCGCTTCGTCCTCATCAGAGAGAGGCTTTTCTCTCTCCCGCCCCCACAACCAAGCAACCCACAACGGCATGATTGCAACTCTGTTCCTGCTCCTCCCTTCTCTTCAGAATTCAGCCCAGGACCAAACCTGGTTCGCAGAAACGCCCGGAGAAACGGAATTCTCCGGCCGCCTTTGCGCGCGCCCTCTGCAGCTGGAGGAAATCCTTGCTTCCGGGAAAACTCTTTCGGAAGCCATTGCCATGCGTGAACAAGCGGTTTCATTGGTCACGCCCTGGACTCGGGAATTCGTCGCCGATACGGACGAGTACATTCTTGACCTGCCATCCGGGGAAACTGAAAACTCTTTGAGCACCGAACTTATGGCGACAGGACTGTTTCAATACGCCGAACCGGATTGGATTTGCTTTCCGGATGAGACCACCCCCAACGACCCGCAATTCAGCCAGCAGTGGCAGCATTCCAAAATGAAGTCGGAAAAAGCCTGGGACTTCGGAACGGGAAACGGGACCTTCATTGCTTGCACGGTCGACACAGGCGTCGATCTCAACCACCCCGACCTTCAAGCCAACTTGGTGTCCGGCTATAACTCAGCAAGCAATCAGAGTCAGGCCAACGGCGGCGACGTCAGCGATATCAACGGCCACGGGACCATGACCTTGGGCTGCGTAGGCGCAATCGGCAACAACGGGGTCGGTGTCGTTGGGATGGCTTGGGACATCAAACTCATGCCGGTGCGGGCGACGAATTCCAGTGGCGGAGGCGCCTACTTGAGTGACCTCACCGATGGTGCTCGCTGGGCATCCGATAATGGAGCCCACGGCATCAGCGTCAGCTACGGTGGCGTCAACAGCAACAGTGTGGGAACGACAGGCACTCATCTTCGCGGGGAAGAATCTCTTCTCTGTTGGTCCTCTGGCAACAGTGGGAATCGAATCAACGGCTACGACCATGCAAATGTCATCGTCGTCGGAGCTACAGACCAGAGCGACAACGTGGT
>DCAK01000112.1:0-156 GCA_002311925.1 Planctomycetes bacterium UBA1135 | reverse complement strand
TTGGGGTCCAGCGGCGAAGACGACTACGCCGGCCACGGCCGCCCCAACTTCTTCAAGTGCATGGAAGATGCTGATGCTGCCGGAGGTGGAGGTGGGGGTAACGACTCCATCAACTTGACCGGAACGACCAACGCCCAAGGAGGGCAGAACTGCAGT
>DCAK01000006.1:1092-3354 GCA_002311925.1 Planctomycetes bacterium UBA1135 | reverse complement strand
CCTCCCCGAAGCGCTCGACGCCCTCCATCTTCTCGCGCACGTAACCGGGAACCACGGGAGGGATGTCCTCGTGGCGACATACGACTTGAATTTTCATGCGGGGGAACCGGGTTGATTGAAGGGTTGAGGAGCCAACCCGGCCTCACCAGAATACGCCCTTGCGCCCATTCCCGAAAGACCGGGGAATGGGTTTCGCGGATAAGTGACGCGGAGAAGGTAGAGCCCCTCGGCGGCGGCGGTGGGGCCGGCGCGGCGCCGGTCTCGGCTTTCCAGGACGGCGGCCACCCATTCCGGGTCTCGATTGCGTCGACCGACCTCGATCAGGGACCCCACCATGTTCCTGACCTGACGATAAAGAAAACCATCACCCTGGAAGATGATGTTGATGCCGCCTCTCACAGGAAAGGCGTGGGCGGAAAGGAGGGTCCGCACCGTGGAACCCGTTCGCCCTCCGGCGGCGGCGAAAGCAGCAAAGTCATGGATTCCGGGAAGATGGGCGAGGGCTTCCCTCATTCTGGGAAGATCGAGAGGGACCTTTTCCCAACTCACCCTGTTCCTCTCCAGGGTCGGAGGGTGCGGGCTGACGGCCAATCTGTAGAGATAACTTTTCCTGAGGGCGCTGTGCCTTGCATGAAATTCGGGCCCGACGTCGACCACCCCCTTGACGGCGATTTCCCTGGGAAGGTTGGCGTTCATCCCCCCCATGACCCGTTCCGGGGAAAGGGTGGACCAGGTGGAAAAGTGAGCCACTTGACCCACGGCGTGCACTCCGGAATCCGTCCTGCCGCTTCCGTGCACCACGGTCCGCTCGCCACTGATTTCGTGCCAGGCGTCCTCCAGGGATTCCTGGATGGTGGGAAATCCGGCCTGCCTCTGGAAGCCGTGGAAGGAGGCGCCGTCGTACCCCACGAGAAGGGCCAACCGACGGGATTGGGTCACCGGGATGAGGAGGGGGCCGGCATGGCTGACCTTCCCCGAAAGGCGTCGGCCAGGATTTCCCCGTGCAGATACTCCAAGCGGGTCCCGACGGGAACTCCTCGGGCGAGCCGGGTCAGGTTGACGTCCAATCCCTCGAGAGCTTCCGCGACGAGGAGCCCGGCGCCTTCCCCTTCCCGGTCGGGGGCTGTGGCAAGGACCACTTCCAGGACTCCGTCCTGTTCCACCCTCTTCCGCAGAGCGTCCAAGGCGTCGGGTTCGGGTTCGGCGCCTTCGCGAGGGGCGAAACCATCCATGAGAACGTGATAGAGCCCAGTGAAGACCCCGGCACTCTCCATGGACTCGACTTCGCGCGGGCCTTCGACGACGCAAACCAGGGTTCGGTTCCGGTCCTCGTCCTCGCAAATCGCGCAGGGGGTGCGAAGCGTGATGTTGCCGCATACGGCGCATCGAAGGGTTTCCATGCGAGCGTCGCGGAGGGCCAGGGCCAATTCGGCGGCGTCCTCCGCGGGAGAACGCAGAACATGGAGGGCCATCCTTTCGGCGCTGCGGGCGCCCACCCCCGGAAACTTTTCCAGCGCTTGGATGAGCCGTTGAAGGGGGGCAGGAAAGGCCAAGGCTGGGTCAGGACATGCCGGGGAGACCCATCCCCCCCGTGACCCCTTTCATTGCGGCTTCTGATGCGTCCCCGGCCTGCTTGAAAGCATCGGCCACGGCGGTGGCCACGATCTCCTCAAGAAGTTTCACCTCCTTGGGGTCGACGATCTCGGGATTAATTTTCAGCGAAACCAGGCGCCGGGACCCATTCACCACGGCGACCACGGCTCCGCTTCCAGCGCTTCCCTCGAAGGTCTTCTTTTCCAGATCTTTCCGGATTTCCTTGACTTGGCGCTGCATTTTCCGGGCTTGCTTCAGCAGCCCTCCCAAATCTCCGAGACTTCCAGCCATCCGCCTAGGGTACCTCTTCCCGGGCCCCGAAAGTGTCTTCCAGGTTGCGGCCAACGGGATCCTCCGCTCGATTGCGGGGAGCCCGGAACTCGAGATTCCAGGGCCCGGGACTTCCGGGAAGCGAGCCGAGGAAGGACACCTCGACGGGGTCCTCCAACAAGGCTCGGTCCTCTCCCCCAAGGGGCCTGAGAATCAAGTCCACTCCGCCGGCGTGGACTGAACCGGACACGAGGGCTGCATCCAGGACCTTGCCCAGGGTGGGGCGTCGGTCCCGGACCCGGGCCAGGAGGTCGTCCAGTTCGGGAAGAGCGAGGGTCCCCTTGTCCTGCACCACGGGCTTGGCGGACGGAGAAGTCGGAGTTGGGGGGGGAGCCTCGG
>DCAK01000006.1:386-1038 GCA_002311925.1 Planctomycetes bacterium UBA1135 | reverse complement strand
GCGGGTGGCTCCTTGCCGCGGGCGGAGAGCCGGGGGCAGGATTCCCTCCCTCAGCGAGAGCGGCGAGCAGGGCTCCGGTCTCGAGGAATTCTCCGAGCCGGGCCGCCCGGAGAAGAGTCCATTCCAGAAGAGCGCGGGAAGCGAGGGGAGCTCGAACCATCCTGGATTCGAGACCCAGGAGGAGCCCGAGAAGGGTCTCCAGCCTGTCCCGACCCAACCGGCGGGCAAGGTCCACCACCTGTTCCTTGGTGTCAGGGGCGGGGACCACCCCAAGGGCATCATGGCCTAGAAGGACTATGTGGAGAAGGTCGCGCACGGCGTCGCAAGCCTGTTCGACGAAATCCCTCTCTCCGCCCCCCCGATTCAGGAAGGACTCCACATGGACGAGAATGGCGGCGGCATCGTCCTTCTCGATGGCCTCGAGAAGTTCGAACCACTGCTCGGGACGCGCCAGCCCGACCACCCTTTCCAGGTCCTCGAGCGTGGGAGCCCCGTCCGAAGCGGCGAGCACCTGGTCCAGCATTCCTTCGGCGTCCCGCATCCCACCACGGCAACCCCGGGCGATGGCGGCCAGGACGGAATCCGGAACTTCCACCTCTTCGCTTCCGCAAATGGCTTTGAGTTTTTCCCGAATATCCACCTCTCCCAATCG
>DCAK01000006.1:0-153 GCA_002311925.1 Planctomycetes bacterium UBA1135 | reverse complement strand
GACTTCGTCGATGATGTAGATTTTTCGCCGATCCCGAGCCGGCTGGTAATGAACCCTCTCCCGAAGCACGCGCACGTCGTCGACTCCGTTGTTGCTGGCCCCGTCGATTTCCACGACGTCCATGCAGATTCCCTTTTCAATCTCGGAACAGGA
>DCAK01000122.1:2460-2703 GCA_002311925.1 Planctomycetes bacterium UBA1135 | reverse complement strand
GGTCAGGACGAAGTGGGTTCTTTCTTCCGGACGCTCCACGGAATCCAGGATGGGCCGAGGGATGAAGACCCGGCCCTTGCCGTCCACTTTGTGGATGAAAGTTCCAAGAAAGAAGTTCATTGAGAGGGGGGAGCGGGCCGCGGGGGATTCACCATAATCCACCACTTTCCGCCACTTCCCTATTCTGCCCCACCACTGAGATTCCGCAACTAAAAAATCATGGGATTTCAAAAATAATTCCCC
>DCAK01000122.1:1831-2280 GCA_002311925.1 Planctomycetes bacterium UBA1135 | reverse complement strand
CCCACTGAAGGGGGCCAGCTTCCGGGCTTAGATTGTTTTTTCTTCCTGGGCCTCTGAAAGAAGGGATTCCCAATCCTCCCCCTCCTCCGCATCCATGAATCCGGTGAGGGCCCTGGTCAGGGAAGCTCGCGCCTCGGCGTCCGGCTCTCGCACCTCGATCTCGAACTCCTTGCGGCTCCTTACCTTCTTCAGTCGCAGGACCTCGCGGCCGCCGGAGCGAGCCACCCCGACGAGACGAAGTTTGCGGTGGCGCACCCCGAGCAGTGCGAGAAGGAAGGCGAGGTCCTTCCGCTCCGGGCGCGGGTCGTCGGCAAGAACCGCCAAGAAACCCAGAACGGCCTGGATGTCGAGCTTGGGCCCCTTGCCCTGGCCCGCATGCAGGGTCCGCCACCAGACCAGATCGTCCGGGCTTTCTCTCCCCTCAAAGCAGGGGCTGCACAAATCCCCCC
>DCAK01000122.1:362-1665 GCA_002311925.1 Planctomycetes bacterium UBA1135 | reverse complement strand
GCCCCCCCCCCCCGCCGACGGGCCCCCCCGCCCTGCGCAACCGAGTGATGGCGTGCTGAAGGATGACGCGGGCAGCAACGAGGTCGTCCGCGACGGCCTCCCACTTCGCAGCATCCAATTCGAGGGGCATGTGGACCTCTTCGTTCTTCTCCACTTCCACCCTGGCGCGAAGACTCCATCCGCCCCCCTCGAGAGGGTCCAATTGGAAGACCCCCCTCCGCCGCAGACCCTTTCGGGAAAATGGATGAGGAGCCACATCCCAACCCGAATTCACCAACCGAGCGAGGTCATCCCTGTGAAAGGGTTGAGGGAAACCGGCCGCGTGAAGAGCGGCTTCACATTCCGAAAGAATGTCCCGGAGGGGCGGAGTCGAGTGAATATCCTTCTCCACCCATCCGGGCGGCAACTCTTCCGACCCGAAAAGCGAACAGGAAATGCCCACGAGAGGGACCAGGAGAAGTCCAAATAGACGCCCACGCATGAGCGAATTCTAACTCCCCCCCGACTGGGTGCGACGGCGCAGGACCAGCCGGATGGGGACTCGAGGGAATCCAAGACGGCGGCGAAGATCCCGCGAAAGGGTGCGAAGGATTTCCTTTTCAAAGAGCCGGTTTTCGTTGACGAACAGAAGAAAGGTCGGCGGCGAGGTCTTGAGTTGGGTGGCGTAATAGGCCTTGGGCTTTTCGCTCCGGCCACGAAATCGAAGAGTCGCGAACGAAGCCCGCAGGGCCCGATTGAGCTCGCCCGTTCCTATGCGCTTCGCCGCCTCCTCGTGCAGAGAGAAAGCCAGGTCGAGGACCTTGTCGAGGCCCCGCCCCTCGGTGTTGGAAATGCGACACAGCGGTGACTCCTGGAGATGGGGAAGCTTGTGCTCCACCCTGTCTCTGAAATCTCGGTTCGTCTCATCCGGAACCAGGTCGGTCTTGGTGCCCACGACCACCGAGGGTTTGTAGCGGTCGATGGCCGTGCGGGCCAACTCCTGGTCCAGGCGAACCACGGGTTCGAGGAGGTCCAGGAAGAGGAGGGCCACATCGGCCCGCCTCACCGCCTGGTCCGTCCGGGTCAGCGAAAAGTATTCCACGGCATCCGCGACCTTGGTCCGCCGATGGACCCCGGCTGTGTCCACCAGAGTCAGCGGCCTCCCCTTCCATTCAAAATCCACGTCGACCGCGTCCCGGGTGGTTCCAGGGACCTCGCTCACGATGACCCTTTGCTCGCCGAGGAGAGCGTTCACGAAGGATGACTTTCCAGTGTTGCGCCTGCCCAGGACCGCGATGCGCAGGCGTTCTCCGGTGGCCTCGGG
>DCAK01000122.1:0-299 GCA_002311925.1 Planctomycetes bacterium UBA1135 | reverse complement strand
CCCCCTCCCCTCCTGGGCGGAAATGGGCAACAGGGGGTCGAATCCCAGGGGAATGAAATCCGCGACGCCGAATTCCGCCTCCTTGGATTCGCATTTGTTCGCCAACAGAAGAATGGGAATGTCCGCCTTGCGCAAGCGGGCTGCGACCTTTTCATCGAGGGGGGTTCGACCCTCCCTGGCATCGACCAGGAACAGCACCACATCCGCTCTGTGAATTCCGGTTTCCACCTGGAACTCCACCGACTCGGCGAGGTCATGCCGGTCCACGATTCCAATTCCACCGGTGTCCATGAGATCGA
>DCAK01000077.1:43848-46691 GCA_002311925.1 Planctomycetes bacterium UBA1135 | reverse complement strand
CTGGCCCGAGGGGTCGTCAAGGTGGCCGAAGAGGATTTTTTCGGCCAAGGTCAGGGGCTTGGCATCTCGGGCCCGGACCGTCTCCAAGGCCTCGCGGGTCCTGGCGTAGACCCCGGCGACCCGTTCAGGAGTGCTCTCGATGGACGGCATCCCCTGATTGTACGGGAGGGTGGGGAACCCTCGTCCGGCTCAGCCGCGGTTTCTACGCAGCGGCCAGATTCCAGGGGCCGCCGGTTCCGTCAGCCAATCCCGAAGGGCATCCTCGGTCGAAGCCAGATCTCGAAAACGGGCGCCCACCAGCATCTGTGAAATGGCCTGCTGGCTGACCCCCATCTCCTTGGCGACCTCGGCCTGCTTCTTCAGGAGTCGATATCTCCGCACCGCCGCCGCCCGGGTCGGGGTCCATTCAGAAACGATGGCCGCGTGCAGCCCGGCCGCTTCCTGGGCGAGGCGAAGTTCCGACTTGGACTTTCCCTGCACTTGGAAATGAAAGGCCCGCCCTTTCCCGGTCTTTTCCAGCCCCGCCTTCGCCTGCTTGCGGAGTTCGGCCGCCTCTTCAGGCCCCGGAGCCGTGATGGAGAAGCAAAGACGCACCGGCCAGACGGCTTCCTGCAGGGCCACCGCCAGGTCGAAGGCGCGGGAGGGGTCGGAAAGCACCAAGGTGATTTCCCCGTCCTCCTCCAGCTTCACACCGGCCGCCAAAACATCCTCGAACCTTCTGCTGACTTCCTCGAGTTGGCCGTTCAACACCTCTCCGAGGTCCTGTTGGCGGGACCCGGCGGGGGCGGCAGCGAGTCCTGACTGGGGGGGGGATGCCATGGGCGGTGCCCATGCTAGAGGGAAGGTCCCCCCCAATTCCAATCCGAGCCATGAGGCGGACCCGAATCAAACTGAAACGGGTATCCTGCGGGCATGCGATTTTCCCTATTGTTGATTCTGGCCGTGCTGGGGCTGTTCGCCCTAGGGGCCTGCTGCTCGGAGTGTGAAGAGGCGCCGGCCGCTCCCGCCGCCACCACCGAGGCCAACGCCTGCTGTGGCGGGGATTGCGGCGTGCCCGAGGGCTACTGCTGCTGCGAAAGCCACTGCGGCGGGCAGTGCGACGAAGACCTACCCATCTGGAAGGGCGGCGAGTCCTCCTAGGGATTCGATTCTTCTGAGGAAGTACGGGACTTCCGTTCTCCTTGCCCTCAAGGCGGGAACCCCGACGGACTCTTCCGTGGTCATGGTGATGGGAGGCTATCTGGGTGAATCTGCAGTAACAGGAAAACAAGAATCCAGGCAATCAAGAAAGGAGTCGGTCTCCTTGAGCCGGAGGGCGGGGCTCACCTTTTCGGCATCGAGGAAGCCGGCCTCAGCCAGGGCCTTGGCGGATTGCTTGAGGCGGCCCAGGGCCTGGCGGGGGGTGGCGCCGCCAGCTTCCATGCGGGTTCGGTAGCGGGCCAGCCAGTCGACGGCTTCGGGGGCGCCGCGTTCGGGAGGGGATTCCCCGCGAATCAGGGCCGACCAGTCGGAAAAGACCCAGGGGTTTTGGAGGGCTCCGCGGGCCACCATGACCCCGGCGCAACCGGTTTCCTGGAACATGGCCTGAATGTCCTGGGGCTTGTGGGCGCTTCCGTTCCCGATGACGGGGATGTGGACGGCGGCCACTGCCCGGGAGATGCGCTGCCAGCGGGAGGGGTCGGTGTAGCGGTCGGTTTTCAAGCGGGCGTGAATGGCGAGGGCGGAAGCGCCGGCCTGCTCGACCCGGCGAGCGATGTCCTCGATGCCTGCATCATCCTCGATTCCCGAACGAATCTTGGCGGTGACCGGGACGGGGCAGGCTTCCACCGTGGCCCGGACCATGGACTCCAGAAGAGGCGGGTCGGCCAGCAGGGCGGAACCTGCGCAGTGTTGGAAAACCCGGGGAGCGGGGCAACCGAAGTTGAGGTCCAGAAAAGCGGCTCCGGCTTCCGCTGCCCGAACGGCGGAGGCGGCGACCGCCTCGGGGTGGTTCCCCATGAGTTGGAGTCCCACCGCGGCGTCGCTTCGGGCCGGCCCCAGGGCTTCGACCAGGAAGCGGGCGGGGGCGGGATGGTCGGTGACCCGGACGAACTCGGTGCAGGCGGCCCCGACCGCACCGGGGTTTTCGTCCAGCACCATGCCTCGAAAGGAGGGGTCGGTGACCCCCTCCATGGGCGCCAGCCACAGGGGCGGGTCGACCTCGAGGGAATCGCCCAGACGGACGGCGGGGGGGAAGGGAAGGGCCACTCGCCTGGAATTCTAGGGGCCAGAAACCGGGATTTCTGGATGAGGGTCGGGCCAGGGAAAATACTCGGGCCCGCTATCCTGCCGGGGATGAGCGAGAATCCATCCGAAGGCCGAACCGCGGTGGTGACCGGGGCCAGCAGGGGAATCGGAGCTGGCCTGGTCGAAGGATTTCGAGAAGCCGGGGTGAGGGTGGCGGGGTGCGCGCGGACCCTGCCGGCGGGGTGCGACCTGGCTCGGAAGGTGGATGTCACCGACGGCTCCGCGGTCGAGGGATTCTGCGAAGAGGTGGCGCGGGAATGGGGGCCCATCGACCTGTGGGTCAACAATGCCGGCATCCTGGAACCCATCTCACCTTTGCGGGATTTGTCGGCCGACGATTTCCGCGGGCACTTGGAGGTGAACCTCATGGGGGTCTTTCACGGCACCCGGGCCTATGTCCGCCATGTCCGCAGTCGCGAAGGCGAGGGGGTGTTGCTCAACATTTCGTCCGGGGCTGCCTGGCGCGGTTACGCCGGGTGGAGCGCCTATTGCGCGGGGAAGGCGGCCGTGGACCGGCTCACGGAGGCGGTCCAGCTGGAGGAGGAAGCCTCCGGCCT
>DCAK01000077.1:41946-43775 GCA_002311925.1 Planctomycetes bacterium UBA1135 | reverse complement strand
GCCTGCGGGCCCATGCGGTCGCCCCGGGGGTGGTGGACACTCGCATGCAGGAGGTCATCCGGGCCTGTTCGCCGGAGGAATTTCCCATGGTGGCCACCTTTCTGGAGATGAAGGAGCAGGAGGCCTTCAATAGCCCGGCATTCGTGGCCCGCCACCTCCTGGGCTACGCCTTCGACCCCGAAATGAGGCCTGACGATACGCTGGTGCGCGTCCCCGCCGAGCAGGAAACCTGACGGCAACCCCCACCCACCCCTGATGCGGAAAACCCTCTCCCTTTTCCTTCTTTTCGCCGGAATCCTGGCCGGTTCGGCATGGTTGGCCGCCGACGAAGGCCAATGGCTTCCCGAGCAGCTGCGTGGCCTGGATTGGGCGAACCTGGAAGCCCGTGGGCTGGAACTGGGGCCGGACGAACTCTGGGACGGGGAAAAAGGATTGCTGACGGCGGCGGTTCAGATCAACGGTTGCTCGGCTTCCTTCGTATCGCCCGATGGCCTCATTCTCACCAATCACCACTGCGGCTTCGACGCCATCAGCGAACTTTCCACGGTCGAGATCAATCTTCTGGAAAGTGGATTCGTGGCGGGACGGCGCGAGGACGAGCTCCACGCGCCCGGGTATCGAATCTCCTTCGTGCGCGGGTATGAGGATGTCACCGAGGAAATCCACGCTGCCGCCGAAGTCGCGGGGAAGGACCCCGCTTCTCGCTGGAAGGCGGTCGAGGCCCGTCGGGCGGAACTGGCCGCCGAGGCCCGTACCGACCACACCGACGCCATCGTCGTCCCCTACTTCCATGGCCGCGAATGGCGTCGCATCCACCGCACGGTCCTTCGCGATGTTCGCCTGGTCTACGCGCCGCCGCGGGCCATCGGGGAATACGGTGGCGATGTCGACAATTGGGAATGGCCACGCCATACAGGCGATTTCTCGGCCTTCCGCGCCTATGTTTCACCGGAGGGCCTTCCGGCCTCTTTTTCCGAGGACAACATTCCCTTCAACCCGCCGCGTCATCTCTCCGTCTCCGAGGAGGGGGTGGAGGAGGGCGACCTGGTCATGCTCATGGGCTACCCGGGCCGGACGACCCGCTACCTGACCTCGGTCGCTGTGGCGGCCAATGAATCGTGGACCTTTCCCCAGCTCCTCGACTACTACATCACCGCAATCGACGCCCTGGACGCGGCTGTTTCCGGTATCGACGAACTTGAGCTTCAGGCCGCACCGACCCTCAACTCCCTCAACAATGTCAAGAAAAGGGCAGAAGGGGTGATTTGGGGTTTGGCCAGGAACACGGTGGTAGAGGACAAGAGGGACGAGGAGGTCGCCTTCCAGGCGTGGGTGAATGCCAATCCTTCACGGATTGCGAAATGGGGAACCGTGCTCGAGGAAATGCTCGAACTCGACACGGAGGAAGCCGGCCGCCAGGAAAGGGACTTCGCCCTCGACCTGCTGGCGCGCCGCTCTCCGGGCCTGCGGGCCGCCATTCGGATGGCTCGCGACCCCGAGGCTGATGTCTCTCAATACCTGGAATCGGCCCTCGCCATGGCCGACGAGGAGCTCTTCGACTTCGTTTGCTGGCGGGCCTCCAAATTATCCGAGGGAAAACGCATCGCCGGATTCGACGCCTGGGACGAGGAAAGCGGAGCCGAGGGCCTGGCCCCGCTTCTTCTCAAGGAACTCGGCGACCTGAAGACCTACCGCAACCGCCTCGCCGGCCAGCGACTCGCCATTGGACCCGTCTGGATCGAGGCCCAGGAAGCTTGGCGAGGCCAGCGCTTCTACCCGGACGCCAACTCCACCCTGCGGGTGTCCATCGCCACGGTGAAGGGCTACCA
>DCAK01000077.1:38129-41907 GCA_002311925.1 Planctomycetes bacterium UBA1135 | reverse complement strand
ATTGCCGGAAGCCTTCCAAGAACGACTGGAAGCCGCGCCGGGCGACGCCGATGTTCCAGTTTGTTTCCTCTCCGACGGGGATACCACCGGCGGGAACTCGGGATCGGCCATGGTGGACGGGAAGGGCCGCCTCGTGGGCCTTAATTTTGACAGGGTGTTCGAAGCCGTGGCCGGCGATTTCCGCTGGAGTCCCGAGGTCAGCCGCAACATCAGCGTCGACATCCGCTTCGTCCTGTGGACCATGCGCGAAGTCTGGCCGGCTCCCCACCTTCTCGACGAGATGGGGGTCGAGTAAGCGCCCGAATCCGGATTTCCGGCAAGGACTACCCGGGTCCAAGCTCCAACCCCGCCAAGGCCAGTCCGCGCTCGTACTTGGACCAGGTGGCGGTGGGCCATCCGAGAGTTTCACCGAGGCCCAGGGCGACTTTTCGGAAATGCTCCGGATTCCCATCCTTAAGCTCGAGTTCCAAAACTCGGTCGGCGGATTCGCCGACCTTGGCTTCCCAGGTCACCGTGTCCCAGGAGGCCTCGGCCCGCAAGCCGTCGCCGGTTTGGACCTGCCACCGGGTGCGGTTTTGTCGGACGACGAAATTGGGCTTCAAATCAGGGTCGAGTGAAGGTGGCGTCCCCTCCGGCATTTCGAATTCCTCCTCCTCCCGGGTGGATATTCCGTCCGGGTCGGCCGGAGTCAGGGACTTCCAACCCAGAATCCGCCGATGGCCGGAGACTCGCAGGCGAAGGGCCCGGCCCTGGGCGCGGAGGCGTAAGTCGGGCGAGTCGTAATAGGTGTCAACCACCTCCACCGTTTCAGGGGGGCCAAGCTCCAAGCCGACCGCAGCGCAGGCTCGCGTGAAATCATCCAGCGAACCTCCCTCGGGAATCTCGAACTTGACTTCGACTTCTGGCATCCCTCTCGTCCCCGGGCGGGTCAGACCTCGAGGGCGGGGGCTGGCTGTTTCCGCTTCCCGAACAGTTTCCCGAGAAGCCAGGCGATGGGGTCGTAGAAACGGTCCACCACCCTTTCCTTGAGAGGGATGATTCCGTTGTCGGTGATGTCGATGTGCTCGGGGCAGACCTCGGTGCAGCAGCGGGTGATGTTGCACATTCCCGAACCGAATTCCTTGCGGATGGCGGGGATGCGGTCGGCTGTGTCGGCAGGATGCATCTCGAGCCCGGCCAACTGAATCATGAATCGGGGCCCGACGAAATTGTCGTGCTTTTCGTGGTCCCTCAGCACATGACAGACATCCTGGCAGAGGAAGCACTCGATGCACTTGCGGAATTCCTGAACCCGGTCGACATCCTCCTGCTTCATGCGCAGACCCCTGCCGTCCTTGTCTTCTTCCGGCTGGAAGGGCGGGATGCGCCGACTCTGGGTGTAGTTCCAGCTGACATCGGTCACCAGGTCGCGCACCAGGGGAAAGGACTTGATGGGCTGGACCGTGACGGTGGCTTCGGGGTCGTAATCCGAAAGCCGGGTCATGCAGGCCAGCTTGGGCTTGCCGTCGATTTCAACGCTGCACGACCCGCACTTTCCGGCCTTGCAGTTCCACCGCACCGCGAGGTCGCCGGCGTGCTCGGTCTGCACCCGATGGATGGCGTCGAGGACGACCATGCCCTCGCCGCATTCGACCGCGTAGTCCTTGAATTCTCCCCCCTCTGAATCCCCCCGCCAGATCTTGAAGGCGCGGAGACTCACCCTTGGCCCCCTTCCAATTCTTCGAGGGTGGAGCGGGCGATTTTCGCGAGCTCGTCCGGCGCGTCCGCCGCCGCTTCCTTGCGCAAATCCATCGAGCCGTCCTCGGCCTTGCTGACGACCACATGGACCTCCTGCCATTCCTCGCTTTCCCCGGGGAAGTCGGTGCGGGTGTGGGCGCCGCGACTTTCTTCGCGGACCAGTGCGGCTCGTGCCACGGCTTCCGCCGTCAAGAACAGCGGCCCAAGCGAAATCGCCTCGTGCCAGCCGGGGTTGTACTGGGACGACCCGTGAGCCTTGGCGGATTCCGCCTGCGGCTTGAGGGCGTCGATACCGGAAAGGGCGGCTTCGAGGCCTTCCTTGTCTCGCACGATGTTGACCCCTTCATCGAGCAGGGCCTGGAGCTCCTCGTGGACGATGTAGGGATTGGGCCCGTCCTCGCGGTTGAGTGAGGCGGTGGCTTCGCGGATGGCGGAGTCGATGGTTTTGGGATTGACCTTGAGATCACCCTCCAGCCCTTCGAGATATTTCGCAGCGCTTTTTCCCGAAAGCATTCCGAAGACCAGGAGGTCGGACAGCGAGTTTCCTCCCAGGCGGTTGGCCCCGTGCATCCCGCCGGAACATTCGCCGCATGCGAACAGCCCGGGCACCCGTGTCATCTGGGTTTCCGAATCCACCCGGATGCCGCCCATGAAGTAGTGCAGAGTCGGCCCCACCTCCATCGCCTCCTGGGTGATGTCGACCTCGGCCAGCTCCTTGAACTGGTGATACATGGAGGGAAGCTTTTTCTTGATGACCTCGGCGGGCCGGCGGCTGGCGATGTCCAAAAAGACCCCTCCATGGGGCGAGCCGCGCCCCTCCGCCACCTCCTTGGTGATGGCCCGGGCCACCACATCCCGAGTCAACAATTCGGGCGGCCGCCGGGCCTCCTTGTCGCCTTCGAGCCAAAGCTGCGCCTCCTCCTCCGTGTCGGCGGTCTCGGCTGCGAATCGCTCCGGAATGTAGCGAAACATGAAGCGCTCGCCCTCGCTGTTGAGGAGCACCCCGCCGTCGCCGCGCACCCCTTCGGTCACCAGGATTCCCCGCACCGAGGGCGGCCAGACCATCCCGGTGGGGTGGAACTGGGTGAATTCCATGTTCACCAGCTCGGCCCCGGCCTCGTAGGCGAGGTCGAATCCATCACCGGTGTATTCCCAGCTGTTCGAAGTGATGCGCCAGGCCTTGCCGCCGCCGCCGGTGGCGAGAATCACCGCCTTGCACTCGAACAGGATGAATCGCCCGGTTTCCCGCCAGTAGGCAAGCACCCCGGATACCTTGTCGCCGTCCTTGAGAATGCGAAGCGCGGTGCATTCCATGTGCACCTGGATGTCCTGGTGGATGGCGTGGTCCTGCAAGGTTCGAATCATTTCGAGCCCCGTGCGGTCGGCCACATGCGCCAGCCTCGGATAGCGGTGGCCGCCGAAGTTCCGCTGACCGATGAGGCCCTCCTTGGTGCGGTCGAAGACCGCCCCCCATTTCTCGAGAAGCCGGACTTCGTCCGGGGCGTGGCGGGCGTGGAGCTCGGCCATCTTCCACTGGTTGAGGAATTTTCCCCCCCGCATGGTGTCGCGAAAATGGACCTTCCAGTTGTCGCGCGGGTCGGTGTTGCCCAGCGCCGCCGCGCAGCCGCCTTCGGCCATGACTGTGTGGGCCTTGCCCAGCAGCGACTTGCAGACCAGACCGGTATTGAGCCCCTTCTCCGCGCACTCGATGGCCGCCCGCAGGCCGGCGCCACCGGCGCCGATGACCACCACATCGTGGCGGAATCTCTGGATGTCGGCGCTCAGATTCATGTGCAGATGGACAGGCTCAGGTTCATGTCCAGGTGTTGAAGTCGGTCCAGTTCCCCATGCTCACCATACGCACATATAAATCCGTGAAACCCACCCAGACCAGGCTGACCCAGGCCCACTGCATGTGGTTGCGATTGAGCCGAGTCGCGCCCTTCCAGCCCTGCATGCTGGCGCCGGCCACCGCGTCACAGGAAAAGCAGTTCAACCGGCCGCCGATGAGGTGGCGGAAGGAATGGCATCCCAGGGTATA
>DCAK01000077.1:37754-38065 GCA_002311925.1 Planctomycetes bacterium UBA1135 | reverse complement strand
AAGGAATGGCATCCCAGGGTATAGAAGGCCAGGAGGATGGGGTTGAGCAGGAGAATTACGCTGCCCACCCCTATGCCGAATTCGCTGCCGCGGAAGAAGGCGTGCCAGGCGTCGTAGAAAAGGACGCCGATGTAGGCGATGGCGATGTAGAGGGTGTAGCGGTGCAGGTTCTGGAATAGGAAGAGGGCGGTTTCGCCGCGGTATTTTCCCTTCCGCGCTCCCTCGACCCCGCAGCCTGGAGGCGAGGTGAAATAGGCCCTGTAATAGAACTTTCGGTAGTAGTAGCAGGTGCCGCGGAAGGCCAGGGGGCC
>DCAK01000077.1:24674-37704 GCA_002311925.1 Planctomycetes bacterium UBA1135 | reverse complement strand
GGTAGTAGTAGCAGGTACCGCGGAAGGCCAGGGGGCCGGCCAGAATCAGGAAGGCGGGCGAGGTTGGAAGCCAACTCGGCCAGATCGCCTTCAAGGAATCCGGCCAGGGCCCGAACCAAGCGTGCTCCATGGGTCCGGCCCAAGGGGCGGCGGGGTCGATGAAGAGCAGCGGGGAATAGAAGGGCGAAAGGTAACTTTCTGTCCAATAGTGCGCCCCCTGAAACGCGGCCCAGGTGGAATAGACCACGAAAGCGGCGAACCCCAAGCCGGTCCAAAGCGGTTCGAACCACCACCGATCGCTTCGGTGAGTGGAGAGCAGGCCCTGAAGGTGGCCTCCGGTGGGTGAAGTTTCAGCCATTTTCTGGGACGGCAAGCCACCCCGAAAGGCCGAAAGGATACCAGCCCCTGGAGAATCCCCGTTCCCGAAAGGGGGTTTAGTCTCGCGTCAGGATGGGGATGACGCCCGAGGAGTAAGCGGGCACCATCGAGCCGAGGGGAAGAGCCAATGCCGCCACCCTGTAGACGTGCCAGGGCTCCAGTCTTCCCGGAGCAACTGCAAACCGGGCCATCGCCTTTCCCTCGGCATCCAGGGTTCCCTGGAAGCCATCAAAGACACCGGCTCCCGGGAAGAAGCCATGCCAGCTGTTGACGGCCCATGTGTCCATTGCCAACGGGACGAGGATTCCTCGAAACATCGTGGAAGCAGGATCGGCGCGCGAAAGGATGACTCGATATTCATACCCCGCAGCCTCATCCGGGAAGTCAATTTCAAATTCGAGCAAACCCCCATCGGAAACATCAATTCTCACGGCTTGATAGCCCTGATAAAGGACATCTCCAACCCCGTAAAGGAATGGGTCATAACAATAAAGGTCCACTGAACCACTGTCTTCCAAGCCGTACAAATCGGACCATTCCGTCCCAATCAGCATTCCTTTCTGCTGATTGGCGATGAAGTTGCCAAGCCCTGAAATGGCCCTCCCAAAGTAGGCGTTTTCATGGGGCCCTTTGAACTCCTCAAGCGGTCTTCCATCGGTACCGGAGAAGCAATAGACAGCCCCCGAATTGTCGAAGCCATCCGAGTCTGCGTGGTCCGCCCCAACGGCGTAATCCATCACGTAATCCCGGTCGAGGTCGCCGAGCCCGGCGATGGTGCCGCCGAAGAAGTCTCCAGCTTGGGCACCGTCATGGGATCGAATCAGGGCCCCATCGACTCCGGAATAAACAAATACGGATCCTGAGTCCAGTCCGTTGCTGTCCGTGCCTGGAGCTCCGGCTGCAAAATCTCGAACCCCATCCCAATTGATATCGCCAATGCGCAGGATGGAAGTTCCAAGATAGTCGTAGGGGTTGGAACCTGAAATCCGGAAAATGACCTGCCCGGACACTCCGGAATATGCGACTACGGATCCTGCATATCGTTTCCCTTGTTCATTGGAATACCTTGATCCAGCCAGGAAATCCCAAGTCCCGTCCTGGTTCAGGTCTCCAATCCCTGTGACAACCTGTCCATGCAGGTCGTTGGGTTGCTCACCTTCAATGCGCAGGAGAAGAGAGCCATCGAGCCCTGAAAAAATATAGATTGCTCCCACGTCGAGTTCTCCTGAACCCATGGCATCCGCCCAAGGGGCTCCCACCAGGATATCGGCAAATCCGTCTCCATTGAAATCGTCCGCGGTGTGGACGGAGTAACCGAAGCCATCGTGAGAACGTTCCCCGTCCCATTGCCGGATGAGGCTGCCGTCCAACCCCGAATAAAGGAAGGCTGACCCGTTTCCCTGCAATCCATTTGTGTCCATCCAATCCGCACCAACGAGAATGTCGGGATGCCCATCCGCGTTGGTGTCTTTTCCCCTTCCAACGGAGACACCGAAGTGGTCGAAATTTTCGACTCCAGCCCATTCGTACATGACCCTCCCCGTCTTTCCAGAAAAGACCCGGGCCACCCCTGCGTCGGTTCTCCCAAGGTCGTTTTCTTCGCCGGGTGCGCCAATGGCCCAGTCCAGCCACCCATCCTGATTCACATCCCCCACATTGGAAACGGAATTCCCGAAATGGTCTCCCTTGTTCGAGCCCGAATAGCGATGGAGCTGGTACCACTCACCGCCGGCGGTTTGCCCCGTGAGGGTCGGGGCAACAAAAATGGCAAAGGAGAAAAGGAAAAGAATCGGCCTGGTGAAGAGAGACATCAAGGCCGCGCTTCGATGACGACCGGGCCGGAGGAGATGACGGGAGTTTGGGTTCCGGGGAGGAGCGCAAGCGCCACGACCCGGTAGGTCCGCCAAGGCTCGAGCTTGTTGGGGCCGACGCCGAAGCGAGGGTGGGCTTTTCCTTCCGCATCCAGGGTCCCCGTGAAGTCCTGGAAGACGCCGCTGTCGGTGTAGATGCCGTACCAGCTGTTGATGGCCCAGTAGTCCATTTCCATTGGAATCTTGAGTCCCCTGAAGGAAGAGATGGTGGCGCCTGATTTGGAAATCAGGACGCGGTAGTCATAACCGGCAGCCTCGTCCGGGAAATCAATGTGAAAATCCAGCAATCCTCCGGTGGAGGCGTCGATGCGGGCCGCGAGGGTCCCGGCGCCAAGGAAGTCGCCCTCCACGTAGAGATAGGGGTCGTAGCACTTGAGGTCCACGATGCCGGCGTTTTCGCGGCCACCGGGGTTGGCCCATTCGGTGCCGATCAGGATGCCGCTCTGATTGTTGGCCAGGAAGGCGCCGGTGCCAGAAATTGCGCGCCCGTAGAAGGAGTGGGGGTGACGCCCGTCCCAACGGGCAAGGAGGGCGCCGGTGGCGCCGGAGTACATGTAGACCGAGCCGGCGTTGTCCATTCCTCCCGGATTGGCGTGGTCGGCGGAAATCGCGTAATCCTTCACGCCGTCCCGGTCGACATCGGCGATGCCGGCGACCTTGCTTCCATAAAGGTCTCCCGACTCCTCTCCGAAGTGGGCGCGAAGAAGGGTGCCGTCGAGTCCGTTGAAGAGAAAGACCGCTCCGGTCCTGGCAGCACCGGTGTTCGGGGCTCCATTGGCAACTCCCGGGGCGCCAACCAAAATATCCTGGGAACCGTCGTCGTTGATGTCGTAGATGCGGGTCACGGAAGTCCCGAAGTACTCGTAAGGGTGCTGGCCGGCGAGTCTGTAAAGGACATCACCCGAGGCTCCGGAATACATGAGAATGGCTCCCGCGTAAGGCATCCCTTGATTCTCAGCGAAGGGCGAGCCGGCAACGATGTCGTAGATGCCGTCTCCGTCGAGGTCTCCCACCCCGGCAACGACCTTGCCGTGCAGGTCCTGGGGCCTCAGCCCGTCGAACCGCTGCAGGGTTTCATACGGGGGGGCTCCTGAAAAGACGAAGACCGCCCCGGTGTCCTGGTCGCCGGTGACGAGGTTGTCGGCAAAGGGGGCCCCGACCAGGATGTCGAAGACATTGTCCCCGTTGAAGTCGCCGACCCCGGAGATGTTGGTCCCGAGGTTGTCGTCGATGGACTCTCCATCCCAGCGGTGAATCAATGACCCATCGAAGCCGGAGTAAAGAAAGACAGCTCCACTGTTGTGAAGGCCATTGGAATCCGCCCAGTCGGCAGCTATGAGAATGTCCTTGTAGCCGTCGCCGTCAATGTCCCGTGGGGCTCCCACAGCTGCGCCCATGTGGTCGTAGGCCTCCTCTCCCTCGAACTGATAGAGAATGCTTCCATTGGCTCCCGAAAAAACACGGGCAATACCCGCATCCGTGTTGCCGGAGAAGTTTTCCGCTCCTGGAGCCCCGACTACCCAGTCCTTCCACCCGTCTCCGTCCACATCGCTCAGCGCTGAGAGGGCAAAACCAAAATGGTCGCCTTTCACTGCGCCTTCGTAGGTGTGAAGGTTGTACCACTCACCGCCAATGGTTTCCTGTGCAGGCAAAGGAGCCGCGAATGTGCTGAAAACTCCGAAAATGAAGGGGATGAGGATGGAGGGGAGGAATTTCATGGGATGGGAAAAAGGGGGAAAAAGACCTTCGGTCCAGTATAGACCGGAATCCAGAACTTGGTTGGGATCCTAATTGAGGTTGTTGACCCCGCTCACCACCACCCCGGAAATGGACTCCCCCGCAATCGCGCCGCAAGCAAGTGGGACGGTGTAGATTTCCGCCTTTTCCTTGTTCTTCTTGAAGGCTAGCCAGGCGGCAAACGCGCCCAGGAACATGGCGAGCGGGTAGTAGAAGGGCAGAATGAAACCGAGGCCGATGCCTGTCGCGGAGGGGACCCAGGCGTTCTTCTTGGGGAACATCTTCTCCAGAATCATCAAGACCGCCCCGATGACCAGGCCGACGAGGATGGCCTGCTGGGCCATGCCATGAAGGTTTTCAAGCCCCTTCATGAAGACCTCGGCCACGGCTTTCCACTGAACGGCCGCCGGGGCGACGAATTCAGGGTCATCGCCCATGAATTTGGAGCCATCGGGGATGAGCCACTTGAAGCCGAGCACGGTCGCGACCGTGCCGGAAAAAATCCCCATGAACTGGGCGATGAATTGGCGGCGAGGGTTGGCGCCCAGGAGGTATCCTGATTTCAAGTCATTGAGCAGGTCGGCGCTGGCGCCGGCGGCCCCCGATGTGATGCCGGCGGTCATGAGGTTCGCCTTTGCGTCCTGGGGAATCAGGACACCGAAGGTCAACTGCATGATTTTCCCCATTGCCCCGGTGGGGGTGATGTCGGATTCTCCGGTGGCCCGGCAGGCGACCAGGGCCAGAAAGAAGGTCATGAGAACCGCCAAAGCCCCATAAAGCGGGGGAATGTTGAAGTGGTGGGAAGCCACCAGGATGATTCCAAGACCCGCGGCGGCCACGCCGAAGGCGAACCACGAAAAGGGGACCTCCACGCGGGAAATCCTCTCATCCTCCTTGGCGCCTCCAAGGAGGCCTTTGAATGCGCGGACGATGGTCCCCCAGTTCAGAAGAAAGGCGAGGAGGCCCGAGGCGACAAGGATGGGGGCCCCCACCCAGACACCGATTTCCTTCCAAGCCGCTTTGGGGGCTGTCACAGCTCCTAATTCCATTCCCATGGGGCCGACGAATAAGGCAAGCGCCAGACCTCCGATCATCATCCAGGCGGTGATGCGCAACCCGACCAGGGCGCCGGCGGCGATGAGGAGGATGCTGTGGTCCAGCTTGACGGTCCACGCGCTCAGGGGATGGACGACTCCCGCGGCGGATATCCCGGGAAGCCAGTCGAAAACTTTTGAACTGGAAGGCAGCAGGGCCGCGCCTCTCACCTTGAGCCCGAAAAGGAAGGGGACGAGAAGGCCGACGGCTCCGGCGACGAAAAGGGCCCGAGACTTCGCGAGCGACTCCTTGCTCTCGCTGTAGAGGCTTTGCAGGGTGACGGCCGCCGCGGTTCCGGAGGGAAACCGAAGCTTCTCCTGGTTGATCATGTTCCGCTTCATCGGAATCGCCATGACCACTCCCAGGACGGCAAGGCAGAAGACCCACAGCATCAGGACCGGCCAAGGAATGGAGTATTCCGGGAACAACATCATCATTGCGGGAATGGCCGACACCATGATTCCCCCGGTCGAATAGCCTGCGGAAGAGGCCGTGGATTGCATGCAGTTGTTCTCAAGAATCGAGAAACGCGTCTTCCCCAGGGCGGGGGCCAACCCCTTGTTCCAAATCGTGTAGGAAAGGACGCAGGCGGTGATGGCCACGCCGAGGTGCCATCCCGTCTTGAGGCCGGCGTAGAGGTTGGTGAAAGCCAGGATGAAGCCCAACGCCGATCCCATGAGAACCGCTCTCCAGGTCAGCTGGGCGACGTCGTCGCCCCGGTAGACTTTTTCGTACCACTCATCCTCGTCGTAGGTCAGAACATCTTTCGGGTCGAGGTCGAGAGGATTCCCCAGGGCGACTTCTTCTTCCGTGGCGGGCGCTTTTTGAAAAAGTCCGATGGGTCACTCCTCCAGCTGGGAGTGGCTGCCATCGCAGAAGGGCGGGCTCGCGCTGCGCTTGCACCCGCACCACGCCACCGTGGTCTTCTCCTCGAACCTCTGAACCACGGGCAAGAACCCCGACCCCCTGTGGCTACCGTCGCAGAAGGGCTGGTTGGCGGCCCGGCCGCAGGCGCACCAAGCATAGTTCCCAGGCTCAAGTTCCATGACGTAGGGGGACTTTTGGGGGGTTGCAGGTTCTTCCATGGCGGCCAGCCTAGCCCAACTTCTCCGGCACGCGGGGGTGCAGGGCATCCCAGCGGCGCACGAAGTGGTCGAAAATGCGCAAACCCACCAGGGAGCACCCGCCGATGATGGCGAAAATCAGCCACATGGAGCCGGGGTCGTAGGTGTCCCAGAGCAATCTTTGGGCGGTCTCGACATCGGCCCCAATGGCATCGGCCAGCCTGGGCATCACGTCAGTTTTTTTCAGGGCCTCGACCGTCGTGGAATCCTGCCCGATGACCTCGACAAGGTGCTTGCGGGCGAGGTTGACCTTGTCGCCGCCATCCTCGTAAAGATGTCCGGCGACCACGCTGCCAATGGACCAACCCATTCCGACGGTGGCGTTGGCGTAGCCCAGGTACAGGCCCTTCTTCCCGGGCGGGGCGATGGAGGCCATGTAACGCAACTTGGTCGGACTTGCGGTCATCTCGCCGATGGAGAACACGCCGATGGCCAGCAGGGTCCACCAGCCGTCGAGGGACATTCCCAGGGCATAAATGGACACCACGCAGATTCCGATTCCCACCACCATGGCGGTCAATGACCGCATCTTCCCAGTCACCCAGCCCATCAGGAAGGCGAACAGGCTGATGAGAAGGGCATTGAAATTGATCATCCACTCGGGAGGAAGATTCCCGTTCGCCAATACAGGGGTAAATCCAGCCCAAGTGAGGCTTTCCAACCCCGCAACGATGGCCCGGCTGTCCACCCAGTCGTCGATGAAGTTCGGGAGGATGTCGAACAGCTGGTAGAACATCAGCCAGAATCCGGCGAAGGTGATGCTGAAGAAGAAGACCCTGGGGCGGAAGAATTCGGCGATGCTCTTGCCGACGACGACCAGGAAGTCGGAGGCCTTTTCCAGGAATCCGGCGTTTGCATTGCTGGTCCCGAAAGCATCCGTCTCCCTCTTGGGCTCGGGCAGGAAGAGCAGGGGGATGTAGTTGAGAGCGATGCCGAAGGTGCAGAAGAGGAAGACGTACTTCCAATCCAGAATGCGCATGTAGGCGGCTAGGAAGGGCCCGATGAAACCTCCCACATTCACCATCTGGTAGAAGACCGCCCAGCCGACCGCTTCCCGACCCTTGGGCATCACCGTGCCAATCATTCCCTGCAGGCCGGGCTTGAAGATGGCGGTTCCCGCGGCCAGCAGCATGGCGCCGGTGAAAAAGACGGGGTAGGTCCATTCCCCGCCGGCGGCGCCCAGATGCTCGGAAACCGAGAGGCCGGTCTTCATCGAGGCAAGGTCGATGGCCCAGCCCATGACAAGGTAGCCGACGATTTTCACGGTCGTCGCGACGGCGATGTTCAGCTTGTATCCGAACCGGTCGGCGAGGCCCCCCGTGAACACGGGGAGGAAACTTTGGACCATGGCCCACCAGAGAAAGACCTGGGCCTTTTGAGTGTGGGTGAACTCCGGTCCGCCCAGTTCGTGGGCCAGGACCATGTAGATGGGCACCACCGTCCGCAGGCCGTAATAGGCGAAGCGTTCCACAACCTCCATCCAGTTCGCCACCCAGAAGGTGCCGGGGAAGCTTGCCAGCTGCTGAAGGAGGGGTTCCTGCTTTCGACCGGGGGAAGAGCCGCCGTCCATGGCGCGGCACCGTATCAGGGCGTGCCTATCCTTTTTCCATGGACCCGGATGCAATCGCCCGACTTTCCCAAGGAGTGTGGGACGAATCCATCGTTCCGGCCATCACCGAATACATCCGGATTCCGGCGAAGTCGCCCATGTTCGACCCGGACTGGGAGGAACACGGCCACATCGAAAGCGCCGTTGCCTTGGTCGAGGCATGGTGCCGCGCAAATGGGCCCGATGGACTGGTTATCGAAGTCGTTCGACTTCCGGGCCGAACACCGCTCATCTTGATGGAGATGGATGGAGAGGGCGACGACACCGTCCTCCTCTACGGCCACCTTGACAAGCAACCCGAAATGACGGGGTGGCGTGAACCGCTTGCGCCTTGGGAGCCGGTCCTCGAGGACGGTCGGCTCTACGGCCGGGGCGGGGCCGACGACGGGTATTCAGCCTTCGCCGCCGTGACCGCTCTGCGCGCACTCCGCGAACACGGCGGCCGCCATGCCCGGGCCGTGGTGCTCATCGAGGGGTCGGAGGAAAGCGGCAGCCCCGACCTTCCCGCCTACCTCGACCACCTTGCCGACCGTATCGGCAAGGTCGACTTCGTCGTCTGCCTGGATTCAGGCTGTGGCGATTACGAACGCATGTGGGGAACGACTTCTCTTCGCGGGATGGCCGCCGGGACCCTTCGGGTTGAAGTCCTCCGTGACGGGGTCCATTCCGGAGATGCTGGCGGCATCGTCCCCAGCAGTTTCAGAATTCTTCGCCAACTGATTTCCAGGGTGGAGTGTCCGGAAACCGGCCGCGTCACCGTCATGGCTTGCCACGCCGAAATTCCCCAACAGAGGCGGGAGCAGGCCGAAGCGGTCGCCGCAATTCTCGGCGACACGGTCCATTCCCGCTTCCCTTGGTCCGATGCCACGACTCCGCACACCGGAGATGTGGCCAAGCTCATCCTTGCCCGAACCTGGGAACCTTCCCTGGAAATCACCGGGGTGGGCGGGATTCCCGCGATCGAAGACGCCGGCAATGTTCTGCGGCCCGCCACCGAGGCCAAGCTCAGCTTTCGTCTGCCCCCAACGGCGGACACTGTCGCGGCGACAGAGGCCATCTCAAAAGTTCTCACCACCGACCCCCCCCAGGGGGCGTCGGTTTCCTTCGATGCCGAAGACCCGGCAGGTGGATGGAGCGCCCCACCACTCGCCCCTTGGCTGGAGGCTGCCGTTGAAAAGGCTTCCCAGGAAGCTTGGGGCAAGCCTGCGGCCTGGATGGGGGAAGGCGGCACCATTCCTTTCATGGCAATGCTGGGAGAGAAATTCCCCGAGGCCCAATTTCTTATCACGGGGGTCCTGGGTCCGGAGGCCAACGCCCACGGCCCCAACGAATTTCTCCATGTTCCCTACGCGACCCGCCTGACCTCGGCGGTGGCCCGGGTTCTCCACGAGCACGCTTCCCGGTAGCGCCGCTGAAGATTCAGGCCGGGTCGCCGAGAATCGCGGCAGCCGCAGCTTCGGGGTCTTCCGCGCTGCAGATTCCTGAAGACACCGCGAGCGAAGCTTGGTCTCTCACCATCCAGGCGTTTTCAGGAAGGATGCCGCCGATGGCGACCAGGGGGACCCGGGCCACCGCCACCGCTGCGGCGAGGAAGTCAGGGCCCAAGCCGGTGCCTACGTTCTTGGTGGTGGTGGCGAACACGGGACCGAAGCCGGCGTAATCCACCCCGACCTCGGCGGCTTCGTCCGCTTGTTCCAGGTCGTGGGTGGAAAGGCCAACCCACATGTCGGAACCGACGAGGGTGCGGACATCTTCGGGGTGCATGTCGTCCTGGCCGACATGGATGCCGTCGGCCCCCAAGGCAACCGCCACCTCGGCAAGGTCGTTCACGACCAGCGGCACTCCCAGCTTTCGGCACACGGGCAGCAGGATTTCTCCCCACTCGAAGAGTTTCCTGGAGGACATGTTCTTTTCCCGCATCTGGATGCAATCGACTCCACCGGCCACCGCAGCCTCAGCGACTTCGAGGGGATCGCGAACACATGCGTCGCGGGTCAGTACCAGGCAAAGCCGGAAGGGGGCTTTCACCCGCAAAGGATACGGGTGTTCCAGGAGGGGTCCTCCCTCAAGCTGAGGGGAAGGAAATCAGACCCTCTCTAGGAAACCCGTTTTCTCTTGGTGGGGGAAAAGGCCCTTTTTCGATCCGCGGCAAGGCCGCGAACGAAGGCCCTTTTGTCTTGGGCGTTGAAAAGTCGAACCCTGGCGCCACAGGCAACGCAGTAGGAAGCCTCCAGGTTTTGGAGGAACCGCACGTAGTCATGGCACTTGGGACAGTACTTTTTCGCGTGGTAGAAGCCGTTGGGTTCCATTTGAGGGGATGGGGGGATGGGAACGAAGACCGCTGGCGGCCATGCCAAGATTACCGGAGAATCGGTGCCGCGGAGGGCAAAAAAGGATAAAAACCGCATAAAACATGGTTTTTTTAGTAGTTCGCAAATTGGGGAAATTGTGTGGAAAAACTGCTCAACCCCATGGAAAACCCGGCCAAATGGGTGAAAAACCTCTAGATCACCGTTGAAAAGGTGTGGAGAGTCTCCTCGATTTCCTGGCTGGGAAAAGGGTCCTTTTCTCGTTTCCAGGCCCTTTCCAGGGGATTTTTTTCGCCCAAACGGCCCAATGCCCAGGCCGCATGACCCCTGACCAGGGGGCTGGGGTGGCTTTCCAAGGTTCTTTTCAGTGTGGACCCGCCCTGGCCCAGATTCCCCAAGGCGATGCAGGCGTTGCGGGCCATGCCCTCCCACCCTGCTCTCCGAATGGGACTGCCCTCGAATGCTGTTGAAAAGTCCCGGGGTGAAACAGCCAGGAGGTCCTCGAGAGACCATGTCTTCAATGCGGGAAGGGTCCCCCAGTCGTCTTCAAAGTTGTCGGCTCCAGCACCGAAGGGGCAGGCTTCAGAGCAGATGTCGCACCCGAATACCCAATCACCGAAAGATTCGCGCAGCTCCCGTGGGACCGGGCCCTTGGCCTCGATGGTCCAGTAGGAAATGCATTTACGGGGTTCGAGCGACCAGGGGTCGTCGAGGGCGCCGGTGGGGCAGGCGTCCAGACACTTCGTGCATCCCCCACACCCCTTTCCAAAGTCTCGCTCAGGAATCCATTCCTGCCATTGGGCGTCCACCAGCAATTCGCCCAGAAAGGTCCATGGACCGTTTTCGGGGTCGAGAAGGAGGGTGTTCTTCCCGCGGAATCCCAGACCACCTCTCAGGGCCCATTCCTTTTCCAGGACGGGGGCCGCGTCCACCGCTCCACGGAAAGCCTCGACTTCCCCTTCGGCTCTCAATCGCTTGCCCAGCTTTTCCAGCTTGCGGCCCATCACATGGTGGTAGTCCTTGCCCAGTGCGTAGCGGGCCACCCGGCCGCCGCCGAGAAATCCACCTCCGGGCCGATGGAACGGGAGGGAAAAGAGAGCGGCCGATTTCACCCAGGGCTTCCAGTCCCGCAAATCCGCCATGACCGGGCGACCCTTTTCGAGCCAATCCATTTCTCCCGCCCTCCCTTCGCCAAGCCAGGAATCCAGCCGGTCCAACACCTTTTTTTCCAGGGGCCGGGCCCTGATGACGGCTTTGAGTTCGAGGCCGACCTCGGATGCGAGGGAAGAAATCAAATTTCTTCAGGATTTTGTGTCACCAGGGGGGTCGAAATTCGGTGGTAAGTGAAACCCCTTCATGTCCACCACCCCCGTCTTGCCCAGCCTATCCCATTCCCCGCGGGGTCTTTCCATGGATTGGGCCCAAACCCGCGCCGCGTTCAGGGAATTCTTGTCGGTCGAGCCCGAGCAGCGCTGCTTTCACTTGGGCAGATTGTTCGAACAACTGGCGCCGTGGATTGAGCGGGGGGTGCAAACCACCTCATTACGGCATTTCCTGGTCTTCCCCAATGAAACGGCCCTCGCCCGCGTGTTTGCCAAAGTCACCCGCAGGGAATCCCTTCAACGCACCTATTCCTCCTTCCTTGCCTGGACCGAATCGCGTGTTCTTCGCGATCTGACCGATGCCTCGAAACCCTTGGCCATCTCTTCCGGAGGGTCGGGAGAACCGTCCGCATCCCTGAGGGTGGCTTTCAATCAACTCCCCCTGGAGCAGCGAACCCCCTTGTTTCTCTACATGGTCGAGAGATTCAGCGCCGTGGAGGTCGCCCAGCAAACCGGGCTCACCTTGGCGGAAGCCAAGGATTTGCTCCTCGACACCTGGGATTCGTTCGAAACCGAGGCACTGGCTTCAGGCCTGCCGGAGGGCTGGCAAAACCCGGAGGAATTGAAGAACGAACATCCAGCCCTTCATTCCTCTGCCAAGGCGGGGGTCCGCAAGTGAAGGGAACTTCCAAGATTCTGCTCGAGGCCTACGGGGAAGAACTCGCCTGGCATCTCGGGGAACTCCTTCTCCACTTGTCCGTCGCTCGCGGCCTTCGCTTGCGGGATGGCTTCCGCTACAGCCCCGACCCTCGCGTGATTCCTTTTTCTTGCGAGACCACCACCGGCAAAGCCCAGGCTCTATGGCGCGAAGCCCGCGGGGCTTGGCAGGCCCTGTCGGCGGATCTCCCACCCTCCTTTTCCGATGCCTTGAACGCCTCCCTTCATCGACCGGAGGGTTTCTGGAGCGACCCTTTTCGGCTTGCCACCGCTTCGGTCCTTCTCCTGCCCTCCAATCCTCTTGCCCGCATCACCTTGGCCGCCAATCATCTCCGCAAGGGAGAACCCAATCCCGCCGAGGAACACCTGCGCGAGGCCTTGGACTCAAGCTTCGACCCCCGCCACCGCTCCCGCGCGCTGAGAAACCTTGCCGCCGTTCAGGAAATGAAGGGGGACGGCGAGGCCGCGGTTGGAATGGCGACGGAAGCATTCCTTTGCGCCCCGGAAGACCCCATTGCCCTCCACGATCTCACCAGCTATGCGCGCACGCACGGCCTTTCCCACCAATTGGAAGTGCTCCCTTCCTTGAATCGAAACTAATGCGAACTTTCCTCCTGCTTGCATCCCTCCTCCTCTTTCCTTCAGGCGCCGCCGCCAGAGAATGCAAGAGTCCGGGAAGCGCGGCATCTCCCCCTGGAACCCCCTTTGGAGAGGACCCATCGGTAAGCGGGCACATTGGCAGGGCCCCCTTCCGGAAGGGCCATTTCAAGCGGGGGAGGAGATGACCCGAAAGCGCGTCACGCGGGTCCTTCTGGGGGCGAGCCTGGCTGTCTTCGCCCTGCTTCAGGGAGGACCTTCTTCGGAGGAT
>DCAK01000077.1:0-24595 GCA_002311925.1 Planctomycetes bacterium UBA1135 | reverse complement strand
TCTTCGCCCTGCTTCAGGGAGGATCTTCTTCGGAGGATGCGGGAGTTCCAAGCCCGAACCCATCGGACCTGAACCCCTCAAGCCCTAGAGGCGTAAGCCTCGGGGAGAACGAGGTGCTCGTTTCCCAGGTCGACACGGCGGTCCTTCTCCCGAAAGCTGAAAAACCATCCGATGCACTGGCATCCAGAGAGGATTTGGATTCAGTGCGGTGGCAAATCCGAACGGTTGGCCAGGGCGGGCAACCCATTCCTTCTTCCCTTGAAGCCTGTCCGCTTCTTCCGGATTTGTTGGAGGAAGTCTCCCGGAACCCCTTCCTTTACCGCCCCCAAATGGATTCCATGTCTCCCATTCAGGGATTCGAAGAAGAGGATGGAGTTTTTTCGTTGCGGGGAAATTGGGAGCCGGGAAAGGTGCTGGTCCAGGTGTCTTCTCCTGGGTTTTTCCGTGAAACCAGGATTCTTGGATTTCCCCTTGAAGAGGGTGGTCTTTCCATTCCCTTGACCCCCACCAGGGGCTTAACTCTCACCGTCACCGACCCTCAGGGTTCTCCCCTTTCCGGCCTCGAGGTTCTTTTCGCGGTTTCCAGCACCAGCACGGAAGTGGATGCTCAAGCCTGGGAAGCGGCCCTGCAAGAACACTTCTTTCAGGCAACCATTGAAACCGACTCCATGGGAGTGGCCCGCTTGGTTTCTCCCCCTGCATCCCAACTGACCGCCCAAACCCGATCCCGTCCGGGACTTTCCAGGGCCATCGTTTGGGGGTTGCCCTCGGAGGGCGAGAGCACGCTTGTCGTGCACCCATCCTTCAAACTTCGAGGGGTGGTGCGGGCTGGGGGGGAAGGCGTTTCGGGAGCCACCGTGAGTTTCCTTGCGGACCAGGGGAGCGGCACCGATGTCATTGGAGAGGCGGCTTGCGACGAAGAAGGCCGGTTTCAAGCCCTCGGCTTGTCGACCCAGCCAAAATGCCTGCTCGCCCTCGCCCATGCTCCGGGGTACACCTCGGAACTCCAGCGAGTCATCCTTCCCGGGCCCGAGACCGCCCGCGAGTTGGCCTTCCAGCTCGAGGCCGCCCATGAATGGGACTTCCTGGTGACCGGGCCGGAGGGGGATCCTTTCCCCGGAGCTCATGTCCAATTCACGGAGGGCCCCTTCAGTTGGATTCCTTACTCCTACCAATCGGACGAAGAAGGTCGATTCACATCGGTTGCGAATCTGGCCCCTGGGCAACACCTCCTTGCGGATTTTGCCACCGACTCTTTCTTCTTGGGGCGGATTCAGCTTTCGCTTCCAGCCGAAAAAAGCGGTGTGGTTCGCCTCTCCCTACCCCAGCTTGCGCGCCTTTCCAGCATCACGGTTCATGGCCCCCTGAAAGGGAGGACCGAGTCGGAAGTGGTCCTCAGATGGCCAGGAGGAGGGGAATCTCTGTGGAATCCTGGCAAAGAGAGCCCTTGGGTCCCATCGGGAAGGGTTGCATTGGGTTTGGTCATGAACGAGGGATCCGTCTACTGGACGGAGGCCTTTCTTCCTCCCGGAGACGAGGTTCACCTTGAGGTGTTCCCAGTCCTGGGGAGCCTTCGTTTTTCTCTTCCCGCCCCCCAGGAGGGCCCATGGTCCGTCACTGCGGAGCCTTTTCTGGGTGATTCGATCGATTTGGGTCCCCTCCTCGCGGGCCCTCACGAAGTTTCCCTTTCCACCGGAACCTGGACTCTGCGCTGTTCAGGAAGACAACCACCATCCTTGGTGGCGGGGCCCTTTGTTTTGGATGCATCCCCTTTGGATTTGGGCCTTCTCGAGCCGGGCACACAGGGCTCCCTTGCCGGGAATATTGTGGACGAAGGCGGAAGGGGTTGGTCCGGGGTGGAAGCGGAGTTCGTGCACGGGTCGGGCTGGGTGAGCATGCCGGAAGTCTCCGGCCCGGAGGGAGAGTTTCTTTTCGATGGGCTCCCGGCCGGGCCCGGGCGGGTTTGGATTCGGCCCAGCCGCCTTCAATTCCTGGATTGTGGCGATCAAAGCCTCCCGGTGGTCATTCCCGCCGGGGGTCACGCCGAGGGAGTGGTTTTTTCTCTTCCCCTGGAGACCTGTCTGGTGGGTTCGGTTGCGCCTCTCTCCGGAGGGAAAGCATTCGGCCTTGAGGGTCCGAGACTGGAGCGGGTGGAATTGAACGGTGCCGGAGATTTCCAAATTCGAGCTTTGCGGAGCGAAGGCTGGGTTTTTGTTGGAGCCTCATCTCCCCATGGCCTGGAGATTTCCGGACTCCACGTGCCGGCGGGTCCAAGAACGGTGACGATGGCTCCGACCTCCATCCAGCGGGACTGGGCCTTGGTGGATGGATTGGGAGGGCCTCTCCGCTCCTGCAAGATTTCTCTTCAAGCGTCAGGGGGCGCCACCCTTCTTTCCTCCTCCTCCGGGCCCGAAGGCGGTTTCTCGCTATCCGCCTCCGGCCCTGTTCCCCTGAAACTGGTGGTCCACTTTCCGAATGGAAAAAAAGGCATCCTTTCTCTGGACCCCTTGCCTCCTTCGGGGCCTCTTTCCGTGCCTGAGCCTGAAGATGCGAGGTTCAAAGTGGTCTCTGTTTCCGGCGCGCCTCTTGGGGGAGTCCGAGTTTGGAGGGAGGGGGCCATTGGGTCTTGGATATCCACCGCAACGGGGCTCGTCTCCATCCCCTTGGCTCCGGGCGACCAAGGCGCGATTCATGCCCAGAAGGCGGGCCATTGGCCCCTGGTGGAAATGGCCAGGCCCGGAGGGGAACATATCCTGAGGCGCCTTGCCAGCCTGGAAGTTTCGCTCCCGGCGGGAAAAGCGATGGTGAGCCTGGAAATTTTTCCTCGATTCGATGCAGGGGGGGAAGAGGTTCCTCCTCCAATCCCTCCCCAATCCATCTCAGGGGCTTGGATTTTGGCTGGAATCCCTGAAGGCGAATACCTGCTTCGAGCTCTCTCCAGCAAGGGGAAAGCCCTCTGGGAGGGGGAAATCTCCCTTACAGGCGGAGAAACCCTGCGAATCGACGCGGAGTGAGCTTCTAACCCCTTTCCTCTAAAGTGGTTAGAGAGGCCTCCAGGAGTCGGAATAAAGCGGGTTACCAATATCTAAATCTTTGCGTAGCATAGGGTTAGGAGAAGTCCCCATGGCATTCACCGCGCCCCCCGCTGAGAAAGTCGAAAGCCTCTCCTTGAGGCTTGGGGATTTTGCCGGGGAGACCAAGGATGCGGTGCTCTCCGACCTCGCTGAGCGGCTCGGAAGCCTGAGTGGCAAGGACCGAGACCTTCTGTCCACCCGCCTCATGGGCGCTTTCCGAGACACTTCATCCAACCAGGCTTTCAGCCTCCTCTATGAGCTGAACCAGGATGGAGTTCTCCGGCTGATCTACCACCACCTGCGGAGGTCTTTCTACCAAGTGGATGCGTCGGATGTTCTTCAGGAGGTTTTCTTCAACATTTTCCGCTACCCGTCGAATTTTGACGATTCTCGACCCTCCGCCTTCCGGAACTGGACCCACTCCATCATCCGGAACACCGTTCTCAAGCACAGCCGCAAGGCCCAGCGCAACCGAACCCTGCCCCTTGGCCTTCCCGACCCCACCCAGGAAGGGTCGCCCAGGATGGAGCCGGTCGATGAAGGGGCCCTTTCCCCCTTTGACGAGTCCGCCGCCCACGAGGCCGATGAAGAACTCCGCGCTGCCTGGAGCCTCTACCTCCACTTCTACCTCTACGCCTACCGGTGCCTGACCCCTCGGGAAAAGCGAGCCCTTTACTTGGTAGAAGCCGAAGGCCTTCCCTACAAGGAAGCCGCCGCCGACCTGGATGTGCGGGTTGAGAACCTCAAGATGCGAATCTTCCGGGCCCGCCGGAAAATCTTCACCATCATGAAGCGTAAATTCAACGAAGGCCAAGGGCTCATCGACCGTCGCAACCTTCGCCGTGCGATGCGCGAGGAGGAAATGGCCTGATGTACGACCGGTCAAGCTTCCTCGACGCCATCAAGAACGTGCAGACGTCCTCTCGGATTCTCTGCGCCGGCTTCCAGCGCGACCTTTCTTCCCTCCTGGATTCAGAACTCCCCGAGGAATCCGCCCGCAAGTCCCTGGTCCATCTCGAATCCTGCGGAACCTGCTCGGAGTTCTTCCAGGCGATTCGCCTTCAGGCCCTGGCCCATCGCGACCTCGCCGTTCCCGGCTCGCTGGCCAGGAGAATGCGGCGTCTCCGCGGGCACGACCTCTTCGAGGGAATGACCGACTCCGAAATCGTGCGGAGACTTGCCACGGCTCTCTACGAGCTCGGCAAGGCCTACGCCTTGGCGGCAACTGATGGCGACTACCTGTTGGAAATCGCCCAGGAGCCTGTTGCTTTGGAATCTTTCCAAAACGGGGAAGCTGCTCAAGCCATGCATGCGGCCAGGGAATCGGGCGCCTGCAGGACCGAGGCCGGCCTCCCGGAAGGCGGAAACAACGACTTTCTCGCCGAAGCCGGATCCCTTCTCGCCGAAGCCCTCCGCCTCAAGCCTCACTTCGCCGAAGCCCGCCTCTACCGCGGATTCGTGATGCATGCCAGCGACCATCCCGAAGAAGCAAAGGCTGAATACCGGGAAGTCTTCCTGCGTACGGATCGCCGGGTCAACCGGGGGCACGCCGCAGTTCAACTGGGCATGCTTTACGACGAAGCAGGAGAGCACCGCAAAGCTCTTCGCATCTACCTTTGGGTCGTGGCGAGCGGATTGGCGGATCGGGGCCCCGAGTTCGCATTCGTGCTCCACAACATCGCCGTTGAACACCTTTCCCTGGGCGAAACCGAAGAGGCCGCTGGCATGTTCCGAACCATTCGGGACCAGTACCCCGAGCTGTGGGCATCCTCGCAATCCTGGCTTCTTGAATCTCCTGCCCTCCTCGCCCGCCTACAGGCCGATAAATCCTGCCGCCGACTCTTCGAAGAAATCGAACCCGCCTTTTTCGCCGCCTGATATGAAACTCTCCACCCGCCGTTCGCTGGTTCTTGGCCTTGGGCTGTCCTTGGCGGCCATGGGCGCGGCTCTATTGGCGCCGACCCAACTCCCGGCTTCCAGCGGGAACGGACAAGGAATCTTTGGCGACGACAATCGGGGCGACAACCCCGTTGTCGGGAGCCTTCCATGCCGGCGCGACCCCTATCTGCAGCCCATGTTCTGGGCCGCCCTTTACAACGAAGCGCCCCACATCGACTTGTTCGGCTTCGAGGCCACCCTGGCCTTCGTGGGAGACTCCCTCCTCGAAGACATCCTGGATGCAGGCGGAGAACCCCAGGGCAGAGTCGACAGCTGGCCGGACGTGCACGTCTTCGGCGTTCACAAATGGGCCTCCGTCTTCCTGTCCACGGTTTCCGTTCGCCAGGGCAGGGTCGGACTCTGGTACTGGGTCCCCCGGGAATATGTCGGCGGGACGATTTCCCTCGAGTCCAATTTTGGGACTTCTCAGTTGGTGATTACCGAACAGGCCTTCGAGCTTCCCCTTCAAGGTTTCGCCAACCGCTGCACCAGCTCCTTCGGGGTTGCCAAGGTGGTGATTGAACCCCCCGCCCGGGCCATCGGCATGGACGTCAAGGAGGTCCTGGTCGCCGTCGCCGGGGCAACCGTCAACGTTCAGCACCTGCCCTGAGCCAGCCGTCCCCACGGCTCGCCGTCCCCCAGGGCGATTCATGCGGAATTGGTCCGGAGGTCGCCCTTTCCGTCCTTTCCCGCCCGGGAATCCGGGGATCTTGTCGGCCGCTCCTTCTCGGCCAGGGAGCCGTCCTCGCAGCCGCGGCTGAAATCGCCGGGTTGCCCGTCGGTTCGGTTCAAGCGGTCGAAAGCGCCGAGGAAGGATTCGCCCTTCCTCCCGATGCCCCGCTTCCTTTTCTCGAGCTTGAATCCCCTCCTCCAGACGGTCCCCCAGGCGAACCGTCGGCGAAAAGCGGAGAGGCGGCGGTCGAGGCTCTCCTGAGGGCCGGCGCCCTCTGCCTTGAGGGGAAGGCCGAGGCCATGGTCACCCCTCCGGTGCACAAGAACAGTTTCAGATTGGCCGGATATTCCTGGGAAGGGCAGACGCAACTTCTCGGAAAACTTGGAGGGACTCCCCGGTACGGGATGTTGGCCTGTTCCGGTTCCCTGAGGGTGCTCCCCGTCACCCGTCACATGGGCATCCGTGAAGCTTTGAACAAGCTGGATGCGGCCATGGTCGCGCGGGGTCTCCGCATTGCCCATGAGGCCGCCCGAGGGGTACTTGGTCTGGACAGCCCCCGCATCGCTCTTGCCGGCATGAATCCCCATGCGGGAGAGGAGGGGGCCTTCGGAGACGAAGAGGCCCGCATCCTGATTCCAGGAATGGACAAGGCCCGGGAGGAATGGGGATTTGAAACAGAAGGCCCCGCGGTACCGGACGTGGTTTTCCGGGAAGCCGCCGACGGGAAATGGGATGTGGTCGTGGCTCTCTACCACGACCAGGCGTTCATTCCCCTGCGCATGCTGGATCGGGCCCAAGCCCATACGGTTCTGGTCGGCAGCCCCATTCTCCGCACCAGCCCCATGCATGGTCCGGCCTGCGACCTTGCAGGAACAGGACGGGCGGATTGCGAACCCTTCGCCCATGCCGTCAAAAAGGCGATGGGCTATGTTCACCTGCCATGCTTCAGCAGCCCGACCCGCGAAACCGCGACCTCATCGTGAACATCGGGGGGGAGCTTTCCCCCCGGGACCAGGCTGGGGTCAGCCCCTTTGATTCCTCCGTTCAGGGCGGCGACGCGGTCTGGGAAGGCTTGCGGCTCTACCAGGGGAAAATTTTTCGCCTGGATCAGCACTTGGCCCGCTTGGAATCCTCCGCCAAGGCGATGGCGTTCACCGAAATTCCATCTCGCGAGTCCATCGTCGAAGAAATTCGGCGCACCCTGGAAGCCAACGAGATGACGGACGAGGTCCACATTCGATTGACTCTCACCCGGGGGGTGAAGGTCACATCAGGGATGGATCCGCGGCTCAACCAATCAGGCCCCACGCTCATCGTCCTTGCTGAATGGAAGCCCCCGGTCTACGGAGGGGGCGGCATCCGCCTGATCACTTCATCCGTCCGCCGTTTCCCTCCGGACTGTCTGGACCCGAACATCCACCATGCAAACCTGGCCCAGTCCATTCTGGCCAAGATAGAAGCCAATCATGCGGGGGTGGATGACGCCGTCATGCTCGACAAGGGCGGATTCGTGGCCGAAACCAACGCCACCCACATCTTCCTGGCCGAAGGCCGCACTCTCCGGACTCCAAGAACGGTTGCCTGCCCGGAAGGGATCACTCGGTCGGCGGTTCTGGATATTTGCCGGGCCGAAGGAATCTCCGTGTTTGAAGAAGACTTGTCGCTGACCCGCTTCTACCGGGCGGACGAGGTCTTCTGTACCGGCACCATGGGCGAACTGGTTCCCGTCCTGGAAATGGACGGTCGGCCCATTGGAAAGGGTGAACCCGGACAATTCGTTGCCGAACTATCCGGGCTCTTTGGGGAACTTGTCCTTCGAGAAGGGGTTCCCGTGGTGGGCTCGGTCTAGAGAGTGGTCAGGTAGCGATCAATCTCCCACGGATGGACCGCGGCGATGTACTCGCCCCATTCCGCCCGCTTGGCCGTCACGAAGTTCGAGAAGATGTGCTCGCCAAGCGCCTCCTTGAGGACGGTGTCCTTCTCGAGCAGGTCGAGAGCTTCACCAAGGTTCGAGGGCAGGCTCTTGATTTTCAGCCTGGAGCGCTCGCGCTTGCTCATTTTGTAGACGTTCCCGGTGATGGGGAGCGGCGGCTCGGTCTGATTCTTGACGCCGTCGAGGCCGGCGGCCAGCATCGCGGTGAAAGCCAGGTAGGGATTGCAGGCTGGGTCGGGCATCCGCAGTTCGCAGCGGGTTCCTTCTCCCCGGGTTGCTGGAACCCGGATGAGGGGCGACCGATTCCGCATTGACCAAGCCAAGTGGGTCGGGGCTTCGTAGCCAGGCACGAGGCGCTTGTAGGAGTTCACAATCGGGTTCGTGATGGCCACCAATCCGCGGGCATGGTCGAGAAGGCCGCCGACATACCAAGTCATGGTTTCCGAAACACCTTCCCATTCCCCGTCAGGGTCGTAGAAGGCGTTCTTCCCATCCTTGTAGAGAGACTGGTGGACATGCATCCCGGAGCCGTTCTGCCCGTGGATGGGCTTGGGCATGAAGGTCGCATGAAGGCCCATGTCCTGGGCAACTTTGCGGACCACGAAACGGAAGGTGGAGAGCCGGTCCGCGGTGCTGACGGCGTCGTCGTACTTGAAGTCGATCTCGTGCTGACCCGGGGCCACTTCGTGGTGAGCCGCCTCGATTTCAAATCCGAGAGCTTCCAGGGCGATGACGATTTCACGGCGGCACTCCTCGCCAAGGTCCGTGGGAGCGAGGTCGAAGTAGCCGGCGGAGTCGTGGGTAATGGTGGTGGCCGCGCCGTCAGCCGTCCGCGAGAAGAGGAAGAATTCCGCTTCCGGCCCACACTTCATGGTGTAACCCAGAGCGGCGGCTTCTTCGCACATTCTCTTGAGAGTCAACCTTGGGCATCCTTCGAAGGGGCTTCCGTCCGGCGTGTAGACATCGCAGATGATGTGAGCCACCTTGCCGTGGTCCGTGTGCTGCTGGCCAAAGGATGGCCACGGGTCCAGGCGGTAGGTCGAGAAGTCGGGCTTCAGGACCATGTCAGACTCCTCAATCCTGGTGAATCCTTCAATCGAGGATCCGTCGAATAGAACCTGGCCGTCGAGGGCCGTCTCGAACTGGCTCGCGGGGACTTCCACGTTCTTGTTGTTGCCGGTGATGTCCGTGAACTGCATCCGCAAAAAGCGGACGTTGTACTTGGTCATGTGGGCGTAGATTTCCTCCTTGGTCATGGAGGGTGTGATTTCGCGGCCGGCTTCCAGGGTCTCTTTGGTCATGGTTGGGTTCATGGGGGATTTCTCCTTCCGGGGTTGGCGGAAGAGTAGGAAAACAAGGTTATGGTTTCACCCATAATCTGCAAAAAATGCAGAAAATAAGGCTTAGCTTTCCAAATTTGGCACAAAAACACCCAAATTGACGGAAAATTATTGCAGAAATTGCAATTCAACCCCTAAATAACCACGAAGAGGGATTTCCTAGAAATCCCTCTTTTTGAAGTCCTTGACCGCCCACGCCACGAAAACCCCAATCCAAACCAAGAGCGCCGCGGATTCCTTCCATGGGTAGACCCCTCGCGCCAGGGGGAGCATCACATCCAGGTCGACCAGGTTGTAGGCGGAGAAATGCCAAAGCACTTTGATGAGATAGAGGGCGAATTGCAAAAGCATGAATCCCAGCACCAGGATGGCGGCTTGCAGGGCGTGGGTGGACCGAGCCGAGAGCCATACAGTGGTGGAAAAAACGGCGACCACGAAAAGGCTCGTGTGCACCGCCCCGGCAAGCGCGGCCCAAAGCGGAATGGATTCGTCCACCAGGGGGGAGCAGGCGGCGCCGACCCCTGCTGCCAACAGAAGGGGGAGTGACAGGGCCACCACTCCGACGCCCCAGCGCGTAAGCAGAATCCGTGTTCGGGAAACGGGACGGGAAAGCAGGAATTCCGCGGTTCGATTGTCCGCCTCCCGGGCAATCAACCCGCTACCCAGAAGCCCGGCGGCAGCCACCCCGAACACTCCTCCTCCGCGGAAGAATTGTTGGACGGCAAAGTAAGCCCAGTAGCCTTCCTCCTGGATGCGAAGCATGACCTCCTTGAGTCCTTCGATTGGAAAAAAGGACGCGATTCCGGCCCATTCCTCGATGGCGCCTCGCAGATCGGGCCAGAACCAGATTCCGAGTGTGGTAGTGAGGGTCAACAGGAGGAAATACCCTCCGGCCAGGAGGATGTTTTCCTTGAGCGTTTGCCGCCAGAGCATCAGAGGGTTTTCTCCTCTCCGTACAGGGCATCAAAGACTTCTTCGAGCCCGCCTGAAGCGTCCCTGCAGCTGGCAATGGGAAGGCCCTTGAGGCAGGCGAGAGCGGCCTCGAGATTGCCGGTGGTGTGCAGGGACCAGGAGAGGCCATCCCCCTTCCATGTCCACTCCTTGCCGACCGGGAGTCGGGCGCTTTCGACCGATTCGCGAAAGCGAATGTGAAGGACCCGAGACGCCCGTTCGAGGAAGTGCTCCAATTTCCCGACATCCAGGAGCCGGCCCTCCCGGAGGAAGGCCACCCGGTGACAGGTTCTCTCCAACCCGGCCAGGTCGTGCGAGGACATGAGAATGGCGCGCCCTTGCCCGGCTTGTTCGACGAGGATTTTCTCCGCGGTCTTCCGAACCTCCGGGTCGAGCCCCTCCATGGGTTCGTCCAGAATCAGCACCGGCGCCTGGGAGGCGAGAGCCTGGGAGAGAAGGAGTTTGCGTTTCATCCCATGGCTGAGTTTCCCGGCTCGTTTTTCGAGGGGAACGCCGAAAAGATCCAGGAATTGCTTCCCAAGGGAAAGGCTGGCTTGAGGATGGAATCCGATGGCGAACTCGAGGATTTCCAAAACGGAAAGGGAGTCGTAGAGCGCGGGGTCGCCGGGGGAGTAACCCACGTGAAGGCGGGCCTCAAGGGCGTCTTCGGTGGAGTCGACACCGGCAATCCAGGCTCGCCCTGAATCAGGCCTCACAACCCCGACGAGGGTTTTCAAGAGGGTCGTCTTCCCTGACCCGTTGGGGCCCACCAAGCCAAGAATCTCTCCTTTTCCGACATCGAAGGAAACCTCTCGCAGGGCTGCGACCCCGTCGTAGCTCTTGGAAATGTTCTCGATTCGAATCATGGTGGACCGGGCAGGAATCCTACTTGCCCTATCCTGCGGCTGCGTGGAAGAGATCCTCTACTCCGTTTTCGCCCTCTTTGTCGCCCTTCTGGGCTTCACTCTCGTCCCCTTCGGCCTGCCCGGGAATTGGCTGATAGCCTGCGCAGGTTTGCTCGGCCCCTCGGCAGGGGCGGGCTGGGCTCCCTTTTGGGTCTTGCTGGGAGGGGCGGCGGTCGCCGAAGCGGGGGAGTTCGTTTTTGCCGCCCGGGCCACCCGCAAATCCGGTGGCAGCAAGTGGGGAGCCCTGGGCGCGCTTGTGGGTGGTTTCATCGGTGGGTTTCTGGGCTTGCCGCTCATCCCGCCCTTCGGCCCCCTTCTCGGTGCCGGCTTGGGTGCATTTGCTGGAGCGGTCATCGTGGAATCTGGTCTCCTGGGGCGACCCACAGTCGAAGGGGTTTCGGCTGGTCGAGGGGCATTCCTTGGCGTCTTGCTTGGGCGCTCCTGGAAGGTCCTTGTTGCGGTCATGCAGGTGGGCGGTTTGGCTTGGTTCCTTTTCGCCGACTCCGCGTGATTCCAAGCCGCCGTTAGAATGAGAGCCCTGATTCCTCAAGCCCCAATACTCATGCTCCGATTCATCCTTTCCCTTCTTTTCGCCGCGGTTCTTTTCGGTGCTCCCCTTCTTGGTCAGGAAACTGCAATTGCCAAGACTCCCGCGCAAGAGATTGCCGCCGGAATCGCCGGCCTCCAGGACAAGTATTTCGAATTCGACCTCGCCATCAAGGCGGAAGGGGAGAACACGGGGTTCCAAGGAGCAAGTGGTCACATCATTTGGGGCGGCACCCGTCACTTCTCCATCGAGTTTTCCGGCTCGGCCATCACGGACCTTGGCGAAGAAGAGCAAAGTTTCAAGGTCGTTGCGGACGGCAAGGACATCTACATGGAATCCGAGGAAGGCGTCATGAAGGTGAATCTGGATGTCCTCGAAGAACTTCAGCCTCAGTTATTGACTCAGATTTCCAAAGAAGGCCTGGGAATCGAGGCCGATGAGGATTCTGGAGAAGAAGGCCCCGACTTTGAAGCCGTCCTGGCTGCGGGACTCGCGCAGCACACCATCACGGCTCTGCCCTCTCCGGTCGGCGCCAACGACCGCCGCTTTTTCATCATTCTGGACCTGGAGACCGACGAGGAATTTGGAGAGGACGAGGCCGATGCGGCCCCTGAAATCATGGTCGCATTTGGAATCGACCATTGGCTCCCCACCCTGGTCACCGTTGATGCGGGTGAAGGCAAAGGGACCGAGATTTCCGCCTCCAGTATCCGCTTCCCTGAGGAGTTCGCCGAGGGCACATTCTCCTACTCGCCCCCCGAAGGAGCTCAGGTTCAGGATTTCACTCCCATGTTGAAGATAATGGCCATGCAGATGGGCGGGCAGCCTGACGACGAGGACGAACTGGAGTTCTAGGTGGGCAGGACGAGCCTGCTTCTTTCAGGTCTGCTTTCCCTGACGGCTTGTTCGTCGGACACCCTTTCCGGGGCCGACAGGACGGCGGAGGAGTGGCTGGTGGAAATGGCCAACGTCTACGAAAAGGGCGCCATTTCCTGTGATTTTTCCATGGAAATCAACGTCCCTGGCTTCGGGGATGATGGAATCAAGTTGGAGGGGAACATGATCGCTCTCGACCAGGATCATTCCAGGGTAAAGGTCAAGATAGGAATGGTTCCCCCTGGCATGGAGTCCAGCATGGAAATGGAAATCCTCACCGTCACCGATGGCGAAATGATTTGGATGGAAATGAACCTGCCTCCCGAAGCGGGGGGGGCGCAGGTCATGAAACTTTCCCTCACCGAAGCTCGGGAATTCGCCGAGCATTCCAGTACTAGCGCCTTGGGCAATCTCGGCGGTGGCGGGGGAATGGTGGGGGCGGGGAACATGGACCCTTTCGCCCAAATTCAGCAATTGACCCGGTTCATCGACTTCGAGGTCAAGGAGGTCAACCCCGACCATGTCATTCTCGAGGGAGAAATGACCGAGGACCTCCTCTCCCAACTCGGCCCGGCCCTTGAAGGTTCCGAAGTGGATGTTTCCAGAATGACACTGATTCTGGACCGCAAGCGGGGATCTCCATCCGCGATTTTCCTGGGGGGCGAAGAAGATCCATTTATGTCGATTCAGTTCAGCAATTACAACTTTCTTGAGAAACCGCCGACTCCGGAATCCTTCGCCTACGAACCCGAGGAAGGCATTTTCGTGATGGACTTGGGCCCGTTGCTGAAAATGATGACCCCCGACGAATCCTCGGAAGACGAGTCCGAGTTCTAGGCTCGGCTTCCCTTCTTTTTCTGGGCGACGGCCGGGCTTTCTTCCGCTTCCGGTGGAGCCGCCGCCAGGATGCGATCCTGCATTTCGCGGACGGCTTGGTCCAATCCGACATAGATGGAGCGGCAAAGAATGGAGTAGCCGATGTTGAGTTCCTCGACTTGAGGAATCTGGACCACCGGTAGGATATTCCGGTAATCCAGGCCGTGCCCCGCGTTGACCCTGAGGCCAAGGCTTTCCGCGTAATGGGCCGAAGTTTTCAAACGGTCGAGTTCCGCGCTACGGGCCCGACCGGTCGGTGCGTTCGCGTAGGAGCCCGTATGGATTTCCACGAAATCGGCGCCCAGCTGCGCGGCGAGTTCGATGGGCTCGGGCATCGGGTCCACGAATAGACTGACCTCGATTCCGGCCCCCTTGAAGCGAGGAATCGCGTCATCCAGAGAGGCGGAGTGCCCTGCGACGTCCAATCCTCCCTCGGTGGTCAATTCTTGACGTTTTTCGGGAACGATGCAGACTTGGTCGGGGGAGACATCCAGGGCGATTTCCAGAATCTCCGGGGTGAGGGCCATCTCCAGGTTCAACAGGGTCTTGACCGTCTTGCGCAGAATGTGGACATCCCGATCCTGGATGTGGCGTCGATCTTCACGAAGATGAACGGTGATTCCGTCGGCTCCCGCCAGTTCGCAAATCGCGGCGGCGGTGACGGGGTCGGGTTCCTGACTTCGCCGAGCTTGGCGAAGAGTTGCGACATGATCGATGTTGACATGGAGGCGAGGCATTCGAGAGGTATTCTACGCTCGATGTTGCGCATCACAGCCGGCGAACACCGGGGAAGAAAACTTCGTGTTGCCCCTGGAACTCCGACTCGACCCATGGTCGAACGGGCCCGGGAGGGTGTCATGAACCACCTTGCCACGGAAATCCCCGGTGCCCTGGTTTGGGATGTCTACGCGGGTTCGGGGATTCTCGGCTTCGAGTGCATGTCCCGGGGAGCGAAGCGGCTGGTCTCCGTGGACAAGAACGCTCAGGTTGCCGAAGCCATTCGGGCAAGCGCAGAGGTTCTCGGATGGGAGGATCGCGTCCAGGTTCTTCAAATGGACGCCCATCGAATCCCCTCTCTCGAACCCCGCCTCCCCGCCCCGGACCTGGTGTTCTTCGACCCTCCTTACTCCGACTTCGAAAACGAGGGTCCTGTCCGGTCGAAGATTTGGGAGCTGTTCATCTCCCTGGCGAGTCTCATGAATCCGGGAGGGTGCGCAGTCGCCCACACTCCGGGCCCCACCCTGAAAGAGGAGGAAACCGAGGTTTTGCCCGGCCTGGAATGCAGGGAATACGGGAGCAGCGCCCTCTGGTGGTGGCACAAAAAACCATGAAAGGAATTCATGCGCGCATTTGGTTGACCGGAAGATTCCGCCCGGGTTGGATGGCCTGGGAGGGTGGCAAGCTCGTCTCCGTGAAGGAAGGGAAGCCCCCCAGGGGAGCGCGTGGAATCGAAGACCTGGGGGATGCGCGCGTGGCGCCGGGCTTCGTCGACACTCTATTGCATGGCTTCGTCGGGCACGATGTCGGAGCAGCCTCAGCCAAGGATCTTCATTCGATGACGCAGGCTCTAGCCTCGGCCGGCGTCACCACCGCCTTGGCGGGTTTCTATCCGCTCGAATTGTCAGGATTGCGTCGGGCAGCCCGGAGGTGGGACGCCTGGAAGTCTCGGACGGGTTCCGCCCGCGCCCGCATTCCTGGATGGCATGTCGAGGGCCCCTTCATCGCGCCGGGGATGCGCGGAGCCCTTCCCCGGGCAGGGATTCTCCAGCCCACGCCGCAGAATGTCGCCCGGCTTCTCAAGGCCTGTGGCGGATGGCTTAAAATGACCACCCTCGCTCCCGAGCGCAGAGGGGTTCTGGAAGTCGCTCAGGCTCTCCGCTCCGCGGGGGTCATTCCCTCCGTGGGCCATACGGCGGCGGGAATTGAGGACTGTCGAAAGCTCGCGGAATCTGGCCCCCTCGCCATGACCCACCTGGGGAATCGAATGCCACCCGTTTCCCCGCGCGAACCGGGACCCGTGGGCTTCGCCCTTCTCGGAGAGGCCTCCTGGGTGGGTCTCATTCCGGATGCCACCCATGTTTCCAATGATTTCCTCGCCTTGTGCGCGAAGACTCCCGCCCTGATCTCGAGCCTCATGGCCGTGTCCGACAATCTTTCCCACGCGGGGCTCTCCGGTGTCGATTTCCATGCAGGCGGGAAGCGTCTTCACCGCGAGGGCTCCGTGGCCAGGGATGCCGGGGGAGGGCTCGCCGGGACGCTGGACTCCCTGCCCGAGATCCTGGCGGCCCGAGTGGCGGAAGGGGCCCTGACTTGGGCTCAGGCCATCAGGATGGGCGCCGAAGTCCCCGGCCGGCTTTTCGGGGATTGCGGGAGGTTCGAACCCGGTTTGCGCGCCGACCTTGTGGCCCTGAATTCCGAGGGCGGAGTCGACAAAGTTTGGGTCGGCGGTCGCAGGGCAGCCGATTGACCCCTGTTAAACTTTCTGGCTGTGTCCAGTCCATCCGTCCTCAGTGAGCCCCTTTTCTTCGGCCGAACTTTCGTTGAGAAAGTTTGGGGAGGCGGTCGGCTTCCCGTGCTCCTCGATGGGAATCCACCCTTCCCGGGCCCGGTGGGTGAATCCTGGGAACTGTCCGATGTGCCTGGCAAGGAAACGCCGATTCGTGGGGGAATCCATGACGGCAAACTTCTTCACCAGATTCTCGAGGAGCATCCGCGAGATTTGCTGGGGGAGTCGAAGCCCGACCCCCGTGGGCGGTTTCCCTTGCTGGTGAAGTTTCTGGAGGCCGAAGATCGCTTGAGCGTCCAGGTGCATCCCCCGGACGGCCCTCTTTCTCCAAACGGGGTTGGCAAGAACGAGGCTTGGGCCTTCCTGGAAACCGTGCCGGGCTCGTCGGTGATTTGTGGCCTGAAGGAAGATGTGGACCTTGACGCGTTCGCCAAGGATTGCGACGGCCCCGGAATCGAAACCCATCTCCGCAAGGTCGAGGTTCAGGCCGGCGACCTTCTCCCGGTTCCTTCGGGAACCGTGCACGCCATTCTCCCGGGTGTGGTTCTTTGCGAATTCCAACAGACCAACGACGTAACTTTTCGGATTTACGACTGGGACCGCGAGGGCCTGGACGGAAATCCCAGGGAAACCCATCGCGAGCAAGCTCTCGAAGTCATGGCGGCCAGCCAGAGGCCTGAAATCAGCCCCTCCTTCGCCTGCCCCCATTTCAGTTTGGAAAAATTCGAGATTTCCGATTCCCGAACTCTGAACCCGGCCCCGCGCGCGCGGGCGGTTGCCATTCTCGGCGGCCGTGGAACCTTGGCCTGGGAAGGCGCCAGCCGTGGAATCAGCACTGGGACGGTTTTCATGCTCCCTGCGGCCTCGAAGGAAGTCCACCTGGAAGCGGTGGAAGGGCCACTGACGGTTTTGATCGGGGAGGCGCTTTGAATGGCCATTCAAAAGAGGAAATCGACCCCGAAATCTCGAGGTAGGGCTCATGGAAGGGTGGCCGCGGCGGGGACCCCTTCGAAGGGGATTTCTGAAGAATCCCCCAAGGGCGTCCGCTTGAATCGCTTTTTGGCCGAGCAGGGTCTCGGTTCCCGGCGCGCCTGCGACTCCATGGTCCTGGAAGGGTCGGTGGAGGTGGACGGGAAACCGATGCTTGAACCGGGATTCAGGGTGACGCCCGAACACCGGGTTTCCGTGGATGGAGAACCGGTCAAGAAAGTCCGCAGGCTCTACTATGTCTTCCACAAACCCACCGGGGTTCTCTGCACCGAGAGCCCCCGCGAAAAGCGGCCCAAGGTTTCGGATTTCCTGGAAGCCATGGTCCCCGGGAGGGTGTTCATGGTGGGCCGCCTGGACGAAGATTCCTCCGGTCTCCTCCTGCTCACAAACGACGGGGACTTTTCGGAGTTGATGACCCATCCTCGCCATGGAATATGGAAGACCTACGAGGCCCTTGTTGCCGGGGTGGTGGATGCCGCCATGCTCAAGAAGATGAAGGGGGGGGTTTACCTGGATGGAAAGAAGGTGGTGCCCAAGAAGATGAGGGTCGTCAGGAAGACGCGCAACACCCCCCGCGTCGAGGTCGTGTTGGGGGAGGGGGTGAACCGAGAGGTCCGACGCCTGTTCGCCCGTTTCGGGTTCAAGGTCAAGCGCCTGACTCGCGTCAGGGTGGGTAATCTGGGGCTCAAGGGCCTCCGCAAGGGTGGCCTCCGTCCCCTGACTCTCGAGGAGCGAGACTCCCTGGTCTCACTCGCTCGCAAGTGACCATGCTGCGCTTCGACCATGTCATCCGCGATCCCGTGCACCGGGACATTCCCCTGACGACCGAGGAACTGCGGGTTCTTGACACGGCCGAGATTCAACGCTTGCGCAGTGTCCGGCAACTGGGAGCCGCCCATCTGGTCTACCCGGGGGCCCAGCACACCCGCTTCGAGCATTCGGTGGGTACGGCCCACCTCGCCCTCCGCATGGCCGAATCCGCCAACGGGGTTCGAGACACCCGCGGAGCTTCTTTCGGCGGTTACGACCCGCAGGAAATCCGGGTCATTCGCATCGCCGCCCTGGTGCACGATTGCACCCACCTTCCCTTCGGCCACAACATCGAAGACCAGGTCGGGCTCCTTCCCAGGCACGACTTGCCCGAGCGGTTCGCCGGCCTGATGAACGATGGGACCGAATTGGGGCGCGTCCTCCGCGACCTTGGGATTCGTGAAGAGGTCCTGGCGATTCTCTCCCCTGAAGTGGCTCCGGGCGGCCCTCCTCCGGCTCATTGGACCGCGCTGGTATCGGGGACCATAGACGCCGACATGCTCGATTATCTGGCCAGGGACGCCCACTTCACCGGTCTGCGCCTAGATTACGACCCCCGTGTTCTGAGGATGTTCCGTGTCGACAGGCGTGCTCAGCAACTCTTCGCCGACCTGGGCAGCCGTGGCTACCTCAAGGAGTCGGTCCTCAGCGAAATCATCCGTTGCCTGGAAGCCCGCTACTACTTCAGCGAAAGGGTCTACAACCATCACGCCAAGATTGCAGCGGAGCTCCTGGTGGCCAAGGCCGTGGAAGCTGCCTTTGAAGAGGGGGCTCTCGACCTGGAGGGAATTCAGCGGTCCACGGATGCCGGACTTCTCGACACCCTGGAGAACCTCTCCCTCAAGGACGCGGAGCGGCGCGCATTGCTTTCGACCTGCCTCGCCGCCCTGAGGAGCCGCCAGCTTCCGAAAAGGGCAGCGGTCTTTCCGGTCTATGCGAACGAGGACCTGCAGGCGGATTTGCTCGAGAAATACCACGGAGCCGACCGTTCAGCGGAGAGGAGAGTCGCGGAAGCCGCTTTGAGCGAAGCCGCGTCCAGGGCGGCGGGCAAGGAGGTCCCGGTCTTCGTTTATTGCCCCGCTCCCGCCATGCAGCTCAAGCAGGCCAAGGTCCTGGTCCAATGGCCTGGAGAGGAGGGCTTGGCTCCTCTCAGCCAATTCTCCGACCGGGTCCCCCGTCTCGCCGACCTGGAGCAAAGCTACAAGAGAATGTGGAAGTTTTTCGTTTTCGCCTTGACCAATTCCCCCCTGGTTCTCGAGGCCGTCGCCGAAGCGTGCGCGGATGTTTTCCCCGGGGCCGTGAATCTCCTCCGTCAGGGTTCTCGGGCGCCGGCCCAAGGGCCCGCGTAGAAAGCCGGAAACCGGTTCCTGCAACTGTTCTATGATGGATGGCCCCCGGCCCGGCTGGACTCCCGGCCGGGTTCTTCGTTAGCCCCCCAGAATCTTGCAGTTCGCCCTCTGCTTTCTCCTCGCTGGCGGTGTAGCCGTTGCCAGCGGCGAAAACACCGACACCTTGCCCCTACAGGGCGGAGAGACCGTGTTTTTTCTCGGGATATCCGGAGATTTCACCAAAGGAAAAGACCAGGAGATGCAGGCCGCCCTCTCCGCCACCTTGGGCCTTGACATCTTGGGCGACCCGGTTCGGTCACTGACCTCGCGCAATCGCCTGGTTTGGGCGGTTCGGGCCGAGGAGGGGGACGACCCCGCCAAAATGATTCGCAAGCTCATCCGTCCCCTGAAGAAGAACGGATACAAGCCGACCCGCGTCCATGCCACGGTGCTGACTCCCACGGGCAGGGCCCTGTCGGCGAGCCTCCGAACGGCGGCCAGGAAAATTGAAAGGGAAAATTCAAAAGTCTGGGGAACCTTCCTTTCCTCCAAGAACCGTGTTCTTTGGGTCTTCCACGACCCGAAGTTGAAGGGCAAGAAGGTTCTCGAGGGGGTTCGGGAGGCCAAGGTCAAGGTTTCCTTTCACCACCAGGAATTGGAGCTTCAGGAATCCGGCAACCGGGGCGGGGCATCGGAGTCCGCCGCCACAGAAGCGGCGTCCCGGGCAAAAACTGAGCTCGACCTCGTGGGGAGCCAAATCCGAGACGGCCTGCTGATTCTTGACCTCTACCTCCGCGATTTGGACCATCTCCTCGTGCTTCAGAAGGGCCGGAAAACCATCCTCTGCCCGGATGTGACACCTGGCCTCTTCGCCGAGGGCGAGGCGGAAAACGCAGCCTGGGTGGTCACCTTGGACACCATGGGCTACCCCTTCCAAGGCTAGGTCCCCATTCCACCAGGGTTCCACAATATTTGGAATCCGCAGGGCTGAAAAACATGGATTTATCCGACCCCTTGCGGGAACCGCTGCGTCCCATGAGCAAACCATGACTCTCGCTCTTGCCCACCCCTTGCTTTCATTGGCTCCTGAGATTTTCAGGCCGCTCAAGGTGGATGCAGCCGGCCATCGGGAGCATTTCCTTTACGGATGCCGTCTCCAGCCGGGAAGTCGCCTGGGAGGATGCGTACTGGAGAAGGTCTTGGAAGAAGGAGCCCTGGGCGTCGTGTGGTTGGCGCAACAGGCACACCCCGCTCGCAAGGTCGTGGTCAAGGTTCTTCGCCGCGACCGGGTTGATTCCAACGGTCTTTCCCGGTTCCAATCCCAGGCATCCCTCCTGGCCTCCCTTGAACACCCCGCCCTCGTTCAGGTCTACGACCTGGGCCGGGAGGGCCACGTTCACTTCCTGGTTCGCGAATACGTGGAAGGCCAGAGGCTGGACAAGTTGCTGGGAAGCGGCGGCAAGATTCCGGGTTCGCTTCCCCGGTGGGAAAGAGCGGTTCGCCTTGTTGCCGGCTTGGCTTCGGGTTTGAAGGCTTCCCACTCCCGTGGGATTCTCCACCGGGCCATTTGGAGCGGCAACGTCCTCGTCGATTCCCTGGGCAACGGCCGACTCCTGGATTTCTGCATGGGAGACGATGCCCGTCCCCTGGAAATCGAATCCGTCCGCAGATTCCTCCCGGCAGAACGCCTTGCCGGACTCCCCGCCGACGAGAAGACCGATGTCTACGGCTTGGGAATGATTCTTCTTCATGTCCTTTCCGGGCAACTTCCTCCCGTGGATGCCGCCCTTCACATGGATCGTAGATTGGCCAGAAGAAGTCTTCGTCAGGGGGGGGCCGCTCTTCCCCGGGGTCTTGAGGCGGTCTGTCTCGACGCCGTGGAAAAGGACCCCGACCGACGCATTCCGGACGCGAGAGAATTCTCCCGCCGGCTGAAACAGGTTTTGGCCGGTTCGCCGGAAGCCTGTCGGTCCCGGACCCTGCGATGCATGCTCTGCCGCTTGGGCAAGATTCTGCGAGTCGGCCGCCCGGCCTGCTGAGACTGGCGGAAAAAGGGAGGGGAAAGAGGCCCGGGAGCGTCCAAAATGGTCAGGCATGCCACGAACTGGTCTTCTTTCCGCCCTGGTCTACTTCCTGGGCAGCCGGCGATTCTTCTGGATTCTCACTTCATTCGTGGGCTTCCTGCTGGTCCTTTATTTCCTTTTTGTCACCTTTCTCTTCAACCCCTTTGAAGACCCCCTCGAGGACACGGCGGCCATCGTTCCTCGCGAAGTGGATTATTTCATCAGGCTTCAGGAGGTCGGGGATCGTTTCAACTCCTTCCCCATCCCTACCGCCTGGGAGGACTTTGAAAGGACTGAGGTTCATTCCCGATTGTCCGAAAGCGGCCAACTCGCCAAGCTGGGCGCTGAAACCGGAATAGCCAAGCTCGTTTCCGGAATTCAAGAGGCGGTGGGTTCCTTGCCCCCTGGCCTCGACTTGGAGGGAGACTTGCTCCGGGAGGTCGCCATCGCCGGGCGAGGGGCCCCTGGCGGGGGCGCCGCATTCGACGGGATGTTCATGACCCGAGTCTCCTTCAAGATTCTGGCCGGCGTTTCTCTCCTCGATTTCGACTTTGTTCGCGACAAGCTTCCCCGGTCCTTGGGAATCCAATCTTTGGGGAATGGTCGCTGGCGGCTCCCTAAATTCCCTCCCTTCGGTCACCGGGACGCCTACCTGGAGAGGATTCGGGATGTGGTCATCCTTGCCAGTCGGGAAGAATGGTTGGATTCGGCAAAATCCCTGGAAATCCAAAATGGTCAGGATTCCCTCGCCCAGGCCTCCATCTTCTACGACAACGTGGAGGCCTACCTGGGGTCGGGAGACAAGCCGATGGAGGTCTTTCTCCGGTGGGAAAAGCTGGGCCAAAGCCTGGGTAGATGGCCCGACCCCCGAGGGTTCACTTTTGGTGAAAAGCTTGCCGGTTCATTCTTCGACACCGGGATCTTCCGCTTCCTCTCCGGCTATTGGTTGCCGGGCAAGCGTTTCGAAGCGCGTCTCTCCGGAGAATTGGATTTGTCCAACGCCCGCTCCTTTCAACGTACCTGGTTGCAGGCCAGCCCGGTGGGGGCGAGCCGAATTCGCGAGCTTGCGGGGGCGATTCCCTCAGATTCTTTTCTGTTCGGCGTCGTCGCCGGGGACCCGGGAAAGGTTCTTCAGCAATTTGAAGGCGCCCTCGAACCCGACATCCGAAGAATTTTGGATGAAATCGTCGTGAACACGGGTCAGTACCAGGGGATGGCACATCTTCTCGGGGAAGTGGGTCGCGCTTTTTCTCCCGGATTGTGCATCTCGCTGCGCCGGGACGATTACCCGGCCGATGCGGCTCGGGATGTCGAGCATGACAATGCGCCCGTTCCCCTCTTCGCCCTTTCGGGAAAGCTCCGCGACCGTTCGGCATTTTCCCGCTTGGTTGAGTTTTTCAAGGCAAACGCCTGGAGGTTTGCGGGCGGGGATGAAAGGCCTCGCCTCCAGCGGGTGGAGCTGCGGGGAAATACTTCTGGAATAGCCTTCGCGTCGCCTGCTTTCCCGGGAACGGGGGAAATCGTGGTGGTGGAAATCCCCGCCCTGAGAATGGCGGTCATCAGCAACTCCTACAAATACGCGGAGAGGGTGGTCCAGGCGGCCTTGACCCCGGCCAGGGATTCGAGCGGGGCGTCGAGGAAACTATCTGAAAAGCCGGAGTTCCGCCAGGCGGTTCAGGCCCTGGATGGGGGCGCCCATGTCTTTCTCTACGGGGATCCGCTCGAGGCCAAGCATTGGCTCAACGAGCTGGTGGGGGACATGGCGGATATCAGCTTCCGCAATGAAATGGACACCGTTTTCATGCGCGAAAGGCCCCAGGTCGAATTGAGCCTGAGGGCCAAGATGTTCGGGGGTGGAACCTTGAGCTCCAATCAGGCGGCCCAACTGCAGGACGCAGTGGACCAGGAAATGGCCCGCCGAAAAAACCGGCTGCGGGAGAGGCGCATTCCTGAACTTCAAAAAGAGATCGAATTGGCGGTTCTCCCCGTCAGCCTGTTCGAATGGTTGTCCGGTGGGTTCAAGGTCCGCCGCCGGACGGCAAGCGTGATGTTGTCGGGAGGGCTCTCCCTGGATTGACGAGCGCCGGGTTCGGGCTAGAATTCTTGGCCTTGCCGGGATGGCGGAATTGGCAGACGCGCATGGTTGAGGGCCATGTTGGGATAATACCCAGTGCAGGTTCGACCCCTGTTCCCGGCACCAAAGCAAGAAGGGCCGCTCCCTTTCCGGGGGGGCGGCCCTTTCTTTTCTCTCCAAGATGTAGAATTCAAGGAGGGAACCCTTTCATGCGAGCCCTCATCCCCCTTTTTTTTCTCGCCGCCTGCAACCCTGGCGCCCGATTCCTTGAGGATTCTCAAGGCAGGGCAATCGCTCTTCACGGCGTCAATATTTTCGGGTCCGCGAAATGGGACCCCTTGGGTGTCGCTTGGCATACCGAGGCTGATTACGCTCGTCTTCGGGATGAATGGGGGTTCAACTGCATCCGCCTTCTGGTTTTCTGGGACCGCATCGCTCCCAGGCAAGGGGTCGTGGATTCCACCGACCCGGCGGGAACCTGGTCGTGGCAATACGATTCCTCCAGCCAGGTCCTTGAAATTGTCTCCGACCCAGGCTCCAGTGACCATCACATCCTGGTCCACCCCTGACTCATGCCATCACCCACACTCTCTCTTCAGACCACGACACTCTGGGAATACCCCTCCCAGCACTACGGGAAAGGGGAACAGGGAAGTTCCGACTATCGCGGGGCGACACCCTCCTGGGTGATTTGGAACCTTCTTCAGAGGTACACCCAACCCGGCGACCTCGTCGTCGACCCCATGTGTGGTTCCGGAACGACCCTCGACGTGGCCAAGGACATGGGCCGCTTGGGAATAGGGTTCGACTTGCAACCCCATCATCCCAAGGTGAAAGAGGCGGACGCGCGCGACCTCCCCATGGAGGACGAGGTCGCAGATTTTGTCTTCGTGGACCCGCCCTACGGGACCAATTTGAAATATTCAGGAAAGCCGGAATGCATCGGCGAACTGGATGCTCGGAAGGATGAGTATTTTGAAGCGATGGGAAAGGTTTTCGAGGAGCTTTGGCGGGTGATGAAGCCTGGATCTCACGGGGGGGTGTTCGTTTGCGATGTTTGGAAAAGAAAGGAATTTGTTCCCATCGGGGCCCAGTTCATCTACTTGCTGGTCCAGGCCTTCAAGGTCGTCGACCACATCACGGTCGTGAGGAAGTCGAAGTCCCTTGAACAAGGGAATTACCACAAAGCGGCGGAAGAGACCAATTACTTCCTGAGAGGATTCAGCCACCTTCTTCTTTTCCAAAAGGAGGAAGTGGACGCGGATTCCCCGGAAAAGAAAGGCGGCGGCTCCCCGAGAGGGAGCCGCCGCCAAGGGCGGGGACGAGGAAGGGGCTAGAAGCCCATTCCGCCGCCCATTCCACCCATGGGGTCGGCGCCGCCGGGAGGGGCGAGAACCTTCTCGGGGACCTCCGAAACGATGGCCTCCGTGGTCAGCAACAATGTGCTCACGGAAGACGCGTTCTGAAGGGCTGCCCGCACGACCTTGGTGGGGTCGATGACTCCGTCGGCGATGAGGTCGGTGTACTCCTCGGTTGCGGCGTTGAATCCGGAAGAGAAGGACTCGTTCCCTCGCACCCGGTCCACGACCAGCGAGCCATCAATGCCGGCGTTGGCGGCAATCTGGCGAATCGGAGCCTCCAAGGCTCGGCGAATGATTTCAGCGCCGGAGTGAGCGTCGCCTTTGAGGGCGAGATTCGCCACCACGGTTTG
>DCAK01000086.1:748-3995 GCA_002311925.1 Planctomycetes bacterium UBA1135 | reverse complement strand
AAGCGTTCCCCGATGAGGCGCACGAACTCTCCGCGTTGCGGGGCGGGAACTTCCCGCCACCGCAAGAAGGCCTCATGGGCGGCTGCCGACACCTTTTCATAGTCCTCGGCGGCCGCTTGTTGGACCGTCGCGAAGACTTCGCCGTCGGCCGGGCTGGAAATATCCAGCGCCGAACCCGAAGTTGCAAGCCATTCTCCGGCATAGGCCCCTGAAAAAGGGCCTTCGAGCCCGAGTTCGGCCAGAAAGGAGAGGTTTTTGGAGGGGGTTTGCGGATTCATGGACTGGGCATTCTAGCAGGCCGAGAAAACCTCGAAAACCATGGGCCCGGCGGGAAAAAAGCCCACCGAGAAGGCTTTTGTCTGGCATACTGATTCGAGGGTCTCTTTCCCCTGAGTCGCCCTTATTCCCCTTTCCCTCCCAATCCGCTGATGACCATCCTCTCCCAACTTCGGCGCACCATGCCGTTTCTGGCCCTCCTGTCAGTTTCTTCTCTTCTTGTCGCCCAGGAACCTGAAACCTCCTGGCCCCAAGGACAGGATTACCAGGAGAGTTTTGCGCAACTGAATCCCCTGACCGGAGATTCCATTTCTCCTAGAGCGCCCTTCGCATCCATCGACCCCCTCGGGGCCGTCAGCGCGTCCGACCATGGACTGAAGGTCGAATCGGGGACTCTTGCCTTCGTGGGCGGGGTGGCCCGCCCCCTGCCTGGGATTGAACCCGGGCTCGCCCTGAGAAGTTCACGCAGTGGCTTCGTGCACGCTTTCATCCAGTTCAAGGGGAACTGGAAGTCGGAATGGATGGAGGAACTCCACGAACTGGGGATTTCAACCTGGGCCATCTTTCCCCATCAAGCCGTCCAAGCCAAGATTCCTGTCGCGGCTCTTGAGGCTCTTGCCAATTGGTCCGATGTGCGGTGGGTGGGGACCGTTCCCGCTCGCCTCAAGGTTCACCCGGTCTTGGAAGCGCGGATGGAAGGTGTCTCTCCGGACTCCATCGTCCCTGCGTGGGTTTCTCTCATGGGGGACGACCCGTGGGGGAATGTCGCGGACCGTTTGGCGGAAGCCGGGGTGGAAATCGTGGCTTGGCGGGAAAACACCCGAACCTTCGCAGTCCATGCCAGCCCGGCCCACTTGGCGGCGCTCGCCGCCCTGGACGAGGTCCATTTCCTCTCCGACCGGTCTCCCGCCCTTTTGTTCAACGACCGGGCATCCAGCATGCTCGGAGTGGACATCCTCTGGGGTCAGGCTGCCGGCCTCGTGGGCCTGTTCACCACCATCGGTGTCATCGATGCCGGGATGGCGGCCCATGACGACCTTGAGCTCGCCAATGGAAGTGAAATCTTTCATGTGGAGGTCCAAGCACCTTGGAACGGAGGCTTGGGGAACGGACTGGACCATCGATTCGACCCCACCGGGCACGGGACCGCGGTCGCCGGGGCGTTGTTGGGACGCGGCAACGCGGACCCTCGATACACGGGATTCGGCATTTGGCTTGCCGGAGAGTTCAGCAACCGACTCTTCTTGAGCCGCTGGTTCGACGACCTTGGGAACCCCGTGGGAGATGTTCTCGACCATTACCAAGAAATGGCGAACGCTTACCACTACCCGGGCACCTTCGTTCCCAAGGTCATCAACTGCTCCTGGGGAACCCCCCCCACGGCGGGGTCCGCTTATTCCGGAACTGAGCAGGAGTGCATCGACGTCGACACATTCGTCTGGGACCGAGGCCAGCAATATGTTTTCGCCGCCGGAAACGACGGTCCCGGTTCAGTGGGGACCATCGCAATTCCCGCCGCCGCCAAGAATGTCCTGGCGGTCGGAAACGCTCAGCCCTACGAAACGACTCCGGGCGACAACACCTTGGGAAACCCTGCCGTCACCTCTTCGCGAGGGCCGACTTCCGACGGTCGCATCAAGCCCGAGCTCCTCGCCCCCGGAGGCGGGGATTCCAGCCATGCAGAGGGCGGGGTCATCGTCCCCAGCAATGCCGACCCATCGGGTTACCGGGTTGAAACAGGCGGGACCTCGATGGCCGCCCCCCACATCTCCGCAATGGTGGCTTCCCTCATCGACCACTATCCTCGATTCGGCTACAACGCCAAGCTCCTGAGAGCCTTCCTCATGGCTTCGGCCTTGCGAAGCGATGGCAACGCCGCACCGAACTCGGACGAGGGATTCGGATGGCCTGACACCTACCGAATTCATGTCAATTCCAACGGTTGGGATGGGAGTTATCTGGCGAACGCCGCAGTCAAGGAAGGGGTCAACATGGCGACTTGGGATGTCGCCGTCCCCCAGGGAGCGACTCGATTGTCCGTCGTCATGGCTTGGGACGAACCTCCCGTGTCCACAACGGGCGGAGCCTCCCCGGTCATGGCTCACGTCAACTTGGGCCTGTCCTACGACGAAACCAGCAGCTCCAATTCGGGGCCCACCAACTTCGACTTCCTCAGCGACGGCCAGGCGAACTATCAATACCTGATCATCGACAACCCGCAGCCTGGCAATCACGTTTTCAAGATGGTTCCGATGGACACCGACATCGATGACGACGGCAGCATCGAGACCCTCAAGGTTGCGGCCGCCTATTTCATTGATTCCGCCCCCGTCCAGCCCCAAGTTTCTCTTACAGCCTCGGCAAGCGGGGTCTACCTGAACACCGGCGAGGGCAGCCTCATCAGCGCCACGGTTTCCAACGTGGCCGGCCTGGCGGCCATGACCATGTTGAACCTTTTTGGATTGGCGCCGGGGCTGGAAATCGCCTCCCTGATTGTCACCTTGGCCGATGGAACCCAGAATGCCTATTCGGCCCCCGAAGTTCGTAGCGGAGTGGTTCTCGGTTCCATTCCCGAAGGGTATTCAAGGGGGGCGAAGTGGTCCCTTTCGGGCACCGAAGAGGGAAAGTTTGACCTCACGGTGAAGGCCAACGCTGGCAACTCCGGCGGTTTGGGTTCGGAATTCATCGATTTCACCGTCTTCGTGGATGACACCGAGCCTGGCCTCGTCTCAAACCTTGACTCCACCACCCACCCTGCCGATGTGTGGGTCAATACCGACAATGTGACGGTCACTTTCGACACTGCCGTGGACAATGACGCGCCCAACGGAGCCGAAGGGTCCGGTGTGGACGGATATTCCGTTGCTTTGGACAGCGATCCGGACACTTCCAAGGATCTCGAAGAATCATCGACATCCCTCACAGTTCCAGGTCTTTCGGAGGGTGAACACTTTCTGCGTTTCCGAACCGT
>DCAK01000086.1:0-555 GCA_002311925.1 Planctomycetes bacterium UBA1135 | reverse complement strand
AATTGGACGGAGTCCAGGGAAGCATTGGCACCGGGATTGGGGCCCATGCTCAGACCCTTTCCGACGGCATTCACGATTTCCTTCTTCAGGGATTCGACATCGCCGGCAATTCCACTCTCGACACCTTCGGGGAATTCAAGGTCGACGCCACCCAACCGCCAGCCGTCCCCAATGTGGATTCCCTCAGCCACCAAGTGGATATCTGGAGCAATGTGAACACCTTCCTGCTGACCTGGGATGACGTCGTGGACAATCTTTCAGGAATCGCTGAATACACCGTCAACGATGTCAGCAATGGCACGAGCACCCTGTGGACGGAAACGCTTCTCGAAGCCGACGGCCAGTTTTTCGAGGTTCGCGCAAGAGACGTCGCCGGCAACTGGTGCCCTGACCAACCCGATTTCGGTCCCATCCGAATCGACCTGACCGACCCCCAGAGCGTGAGCGGCTTCACGGCCAACCTCCCTCAAAACGATTGGACCAATGACCCCGCATTCGTTGCCACCTGGACGGACGGCACCGACGCCCTTTCCGGAATGAAGGAGTACCAATTCC
>DCAK01000084.1:20831-38142 GCA_002311925.1 Planctomycetes bacterium UBA1135 | reverse complement strand
CCGAGGCAGGGGCCCTTCGAGACCAGGAGCATCTTTGGGTCGAGAATGCGCTGAAGCTGGACCGGGTTTCAGCCCGCGACCTGATGACCCCGCGCACGGTCGTTGAATCATTCCCCGATGACCTGACCCTGGCCCAGGTCGAGGGCCTCGCCACCTCGTGGCGCCACAGTCGGGTTCCGGTCACCGAGGGCGGCAACCTCGACAAGGTGACGGGGATGGTCCACCGCCGCGAGGTCTTCGACGCCCTGGTCGAGGGGAAGACCGACGCCACCCTGGGCGAAATGGCCCAGCCTTTGGATTTCGTGCCCGAATCCCTGGCCGGTCACCGGCTGATGGACAAGTTCATCAAGGAAAAGCGTCACATGCTGGCGGTGGTGGACGAATACGGCGGCTTCGAGGGCCTCGTCACTCTGGAAGATGTCCTGGAGAGCCTCATCGGGGCCGAAATCGTGGACGAGCACGACGAGGTAGACGACCTCCAGGAGCACGCCCGCCGCCAGGCCCGCCAGTCCGACCCCGGCCGTTCCGGGGATGGGGACGCACTCTCCTAGGACCTGGAAGGAAAGCTGGCCGGCTGGGCCCAGGTGACGCCTTCGACCCCGCGGAGGGCTTCGAGGGCGGCTTCGGGGAGCGGGGCGTCGAGGTGCAGCGCGCCGAAGGCCATGCCGCTTGCCTTGTCGCGGCCGAGGGTGAGGTCGGCGATGTTGACCTCGTGGGCGGCGATGGATGCCGTGATGGCGGCCAGCCGACCCGGGGTGTCGTCGTTCTTGTAGAAGAGCATGTTCTCCTTGAGAGGGGTCTCGATGAAGAACTCGTCCACCTGAACCACCTTGGGATAGCGGTCGGCGTAGACAGTGCCCGAAATCAGGCGCTCGCCGCCGTCGCCGCCCACCCGCACCCTGAGAAGACCCAGGTAGCCCTCCGGGTCGGGCCCGCGCACCTCGGCCAGCTTCAGCCCGTAATCCTTGGCGGCGGACACCGCGTTGACGAGGTTGACCTCGCGGCTCAGGACCCCTGAAAGCAACCCCTGCAACACCCCGGACACCAGGGCGGCGCCCGGAAGGTCGAGCACGGTCCCCGACATCTCTACGGTCACGGCTTCGAGCGAGCCCTTGGCGAGCACCCCGTGCATGCGCCCGATGCCGTCGGCCAGCTGGAGCCAGGGGTCGAGCATGGCGGCTTGCTCGGGGTCCACGCTGAACAAATTGACCGCGTTCTGGATGGAGCCCTCGTTCAGGTATGCGGCAATCTGCTCTGCGATGCGCTTCGCCACCTTTTCCTGGGCTTCGGAGGTGCTGGCGCCGAGGTGGGGGGTGAGGAGAAGCTTGGGGTTGTCACGAAGGGGGGAATCCGCCGGAAGGGGTTCCTCTTCGAAGACATCCAGGGCGGCTCCCGCGACCTTTCCTGAATCGATGGCTTCGAGCAAGGCCGCCTCGTCCACCAGGCCGCCGCGGGCGCAGTTCACCACCCTCAAGCCCTCGCGGCACTTGGAAAAGGCGTCGGCCCCCACCATGTGCCTGGTCTTGTCGGTCAGCGGTGCATGGAGGGTCAGAAAATCCGATTCGACGAACAGGGCGTCCAATTCCACCTTTTCGACCCCCATCCTTTCGGCGACCTCATCGGGCAGGAATGGGTCGTGGGCCAGCACCCGCATCCGGAAAGCCTTGCCGCGGGCGGCGACCTCGCGGCCGATGCGCCCCATTCCCACCACGCCGAGGGTCTTGTCGCACAGCTCGACCCCCATGAGCCCCTCCTTGTTCCATTCCCCGTCCCTCATGCGCAGGCTGGCAGGACCCAGGTTTCTGGAAAGGGCCAGCAACAGGGCGAAAGCGTGCTCGGCGGCGGCGAGGCTGTTTTCGCCCGGCGCGTTCATGACCAGGATTCCACGGGCGGTGGCGGTCGGGATGTCGATGTTGTCGACCCCCGACCCGGCCCGCCCGACCACCTTGAGTTCGGGCGCCGCATCCATGAGGGCGGCGTCCACCTGGGTCGCGCTTCGAACCACCAGGCCCTCGGCGTCAGCGAGGGCGCTGGCGAGAGCATCCCCCCCCTTTCCGGCCACATCCACCACTTCGATTCCCGCCCCGGCGAGAACCTCGGCGCAATGAGGGGCGACCTTGTCGGCGAGGACGACCTTCATAGGCTCAGGCCTCTCTCACCTCCGCGCCGAGGGCTGCGTCGAAGCGCTCGAACAGGTCGTCGAGATCGGCGGAGGTGTGCTCTCCCATGTGCCCGATGCGGAAGGTCTTCCCCTTGAGCTCGCCGTAGCCGTTCGAGACCAGAATGCCCTGTTCCTTCAGGGTGTCCAGGGCGGGCACGAAATCGGGGCCTTCCCCACGAGCCAGGCAGGAAACCGTGTCGGACAGGAACCCTTCCTCGGGGAAGGGGGTCCATCCATGTCCTGCCGCCCATTCCCGGGTTTGCCGGGCCATGGCCGCATGGCGTTCCCAGCGAGTTTCCAATCCCTCCTCGAAGATGCGGCACAACTGGGCGGCAAGGGCGTAGAGGTGGGCGGTCGAAGGTGTGGTGGGGGACTGTTCCCGACGGTTGCGGTCACGAAGCTTGATGAAATCGAGAAACCAGCCGCGGTGGGGCACCGTTTCCGCCCTTTCCAGGGCCGCGGTCGAAACCGAGGCGATGGCCAGCCCGGCAGGAAGGGCCATGGCCTTCTGGATTCCGAACAGGCACACATCCACTCCCCAGGCATCCACCATCACCGGCATCCCGGCCATCGAACTGACGGTATCCACCAGGAGCAGGGTGTTAGGGAATTTCGCCACCACCGCCCCGATTTCCTCCAGAGGGCTGGTGACCCCGGTTGAAGTTTCGTTGTGAACCAGCGTGACGGCCTCGAAGGGTCGGCCCGCGTCCACCCCTGACTGCAGGGCTTCGCGGACCTCTTCCCCCCGGAATCCCTGACCCAGGGGTAATTCCAGGGCTACCGCGTCCTTTCCGCACGAAAGGGCGATGTCGAACCAGCGCTTGGAAAAGGCGCCGCAAACAAGGTGCAGGCTGCGGTCGGCCACCGTGTTGCGGATGGCGGCTTCCATCATGGCCGAGGCCGGACCGGTAATCATGAGGATTTCGCCCTCGGTCGCCATCAGCTGGCGCAGTCCGTCCCGGCATTCCTTCCACAATCGCGCGCATTCCTCCGTCCGGTGGCCGATGGCCGGGCGGGACATCTCGGCGAGGATTTCCGGGGCGACCTGGGTGGGCCCTGGTATGAAAAGTTTCATGCGGGAGGAGGCGTCTGGGCGAGGGGGGGAAGGCCTGAGAAAGCGTATTGAAGCAGAACCGGGTCCACCGATGCGAGGTCCGCCTGGCGGTCGGGCCCGGCGGCCAACAAGGCCACAGCTTCCAGGCCGGGCCCGTCCAGAAAAACCCCGGAGGCTTCACGGATTCCGGGGCGTTCGACGACGCCACCGAAGCCCGCGAATAGACCGACGATTTCGGCGGCCTCGAGGTCGGAGGCCCCGTCCCCGATGAGGAGAGTCCGTTTCGAGTTCACCCCGAGCCGCTCGCAGATTTCTCGCACCACTTTGGCCTTTCCTCCTTTGCGGGCCAAGGGATGCTGCGCCGAAACCTCCGCCCCTTTAGGGTCGGAAGCGTCGTATGGAACGGCGTCCACCGCGTCTTCGGGGAAACCAAGTTCCAAAGCGAAGGGGGCCACTGCTGGCAGCAACCCTCCCGAAAGAACCCGGGCCTGAATTCCGAGTTGGCCAATGGCCGCAACCACTTCAACTGCGCCAGGAACAGCGGTGGCCCGGTAGCGACCCACCAGCCACTCAAGGTCCTCGGCGGTTGGGGCCACCAGGCGAATGCGCTCCGCGTAGACCGCGTCCAGCGGCACTTCCCCGGCCATCGCGGCTGCCGTGGCCGCCGAAACATCCACCCCACGCCGCACCGCCAGTTCGTCGATTCCCTCCACGGTGGACAAGGTGGAGTCGCAATCGAAAAAAACGAGGTCTGCCCCCCGCCAGTCCGTCATTCCGTTCATGGGCGTAGGATACGGCCGATGAAGACGACTTCGAAGGCGAAGGAAGGGGCCCTCATCGAGGAAATGGTGGCGGCTCTAGGGGACCGATTCGGGCAGGCTCCGGAAGTGGGGGTGGTACTGGGGTCGGGGTGGAGCGAGGGGGCCGGAACCTTGCTGGGCGATGCCGAAGAGATTCCTCTGGCCGACCTGCCCCACTGGCCTCTCCCGGCCGTGGAAGGGCACGGCGGTTCCCTTGCGGTGGGCACAATCGTCGGCCGGCGGGCCGCCGTGTGCGGGGGCCGGGTGCACGCCTACGAGGGTCGGCCGGCCCGGGAACTGGTCCGCGGGGTGCGGGCTTTGGTGGGCTGGGGAACTCCGTCCATCCTTCTGCTCAACGCCGCCGGATCACTTCGGGAGGAACGGCTTCCAGGGTCGTTGATGCCCTTTTCCGACCATTTCAATGTCAACCTTCCCGACCCCAACGCGGCCGACCAGACTCCTGACGGCAAACCAGTCTTTCTCGACACCGTCGGCCTCTACAGTCCCGGCTGGCGGGAACGACTTTGCGCCGCACGCCCCGAGCTTGAACCTGGGGTCTACATGGGTCTGCGCGGACCCAGCTACGAAACTCCGACCGAGGTTGTCATCCTGCGCGGCCACGAGGGGGCGGCGGTAGGGATGAGCACGATTCCGGAGGCCTTGGCGGCGCGGGCGGCAGGGGCCGAGGTCATGGCCATCTCGCTTTTGACCAATTTCGCTGCCGGTATCCAGGGGAGCGCCCCCTCCCACGAGGAGGTTATGGACGCCGCCCGGGCCCACGCCGGGGTAGCCGCGACGGTGCTGGAAGCAGCGATACAATTCGCCCCATGACCGCAACCGTCAATCATCCCGCCCCAGTGTTCACGGCCCCGGCCGTGATGCCGGACGGCAGCACCGGGGAAGTTTCCTTGGAGGATTACAAGGGCCAGACCGTGGTTCTGTTTTTCTACCCCAAGGACTTCACCTTCGTCTGCCCGTCAGAACTCATCGCTTTCGACCACCGCCTCGGTGAGTTCGAAAAGCGAGGCGCCCAGGTTCTGGGTGTTTCCATCGACGACGCTGAATCCCACGCTAAATGGCGCGACACCGCCATCGAGGAGGGGGGAATCGGCCCGGTCGGCTACCCGCTTCTCTGCGACGAGGACCGAAGCATGACCAACGCCTACGGCCTTCTTCACGAGGACACGACATTCGCCCTGCGTGGGACCTTTCTCATCGACGGCGAGGGGGTGGTGCAGAGCGCGACCGTCAACAACCTTCCCCTGGGCCGAGACGTGGACGAAACCCTGCGGATGCTGGATTCCATGGCTCATGCGGCCAGCGGCGCCGGAGTCTGCCCGGCGGGGTGGAATCCGTCCAAGCCGGACATGCAGCCCACCGAAGAGGGGGTGGCCAGCTACCTGGCTGAGAACGCTGCCGCGCTCTAGGGGTTCGTGAAGATATATACCCGGGCCGGGGATGGTGGCGAGACCGCCCTCTTCGGCGGCGGGAAGGTTCAAAAGCACCACCCGCGGGTGGCGGCCTACGGAGCCGTGGACGAGCTCAACGCCCTTCTGGGGTGGTGCGGGGCGGAGTGCGGCGACGGGAACGCCTTGGCCGGTCCCCTGACGCGCGAAAGCGCCCGGCTGTTCACCCTGGGAAGCCATCTTTCCACCCCTCCCGAGGCGAACGAAGGCGCCCGATCGCATCTTCCCGAATGGGATGAAGGTGCGCCGGGAATCCTGGAGGAGGAAATTGACGTCTGGGAGGAGGACCTCAAGCCCCTCGAGACCTTCATCCTGCCTGGAGGTTGCGAACTCGCGGCGCGGCTTCACGTTGCCCGCACCGCCTGCCGCCGAGCCGAACGAGAGGCGACGGCCTTGGCAGAAGCCGAGGAAGTGGCCGCCCCATTCCTGGTCTACCTGAATCGCCTGTCCGACTGGCTGTTCACGGCGGCCCGGCGGGCAAACCGGGAGGCCGGAATCGAGGACGTCCCGTGGACGCCGGCTACCTGAGAACTCCCCGGGCCAAAACATCCTCCATTGCCCGGCGGCCTTCTTCGATGAGAACGGCGGCCTTGTGGAAGTCGAATAGATTCACCCGGCCCAGTTTCGGCTCGACCAGGATCTCGGGCTGGTCCACCTCCATCTGGTAATGGGCAAGGTGTCCCATAAGGTGGGCGATGCTGTCGCCCATGATGGGAATGATTCCGGGCATCCTCTTCCCGTCGTTCTGCTTGGCGCCGCGTTTCCAGAATCGCTCCATCCGCTTCAAAATCTTTTGGCCCCCCTCAACCGTTTCGTCCTCAAGCGCCCGCTTGATTTCACTAATGGTGCTGTGGGATGGGCGACTTTCGGTGGAGTTCACATTCACCGCGACGACTTGGGAACCGGCCAATGTCCGGGCGGCCTGGACGGGAACGGGGTTGGACACACCACCATCCACCAGCCAGGAATTTCCGAGTCGGGATGGAGTGAACACTCCGGGGATGGCCATGCTGGCCAGCATGGCCTCGAGAACGCTGCCTTCCTGGATGCGGACCTCGCCCCCGTGGCCGAGATCGGTGGCCACGGCGCAAAAGGGGATTTCCAAGTCGGCGAAGTCCAAGTCTCCGGCGAGCTCCTTCAAGGTTTTTTCCAGTCGTTTCCCTCCGAAGATTCCGGACCGGGGCAGGGAAGGATCGAGATGGGCCAGGACCTTGGTCCAACTGAGAGAGCGAACATATTCCTCTCCCTTGTCAAGTTTGCGGGCACAGTAGATGCCTCCAATCATCGCACCGATGCTGGTGCCGGCCACCCCGGCGATTCGTACGCCGGCCGCTTCCAGGGCGCGGATGACCCCGATGTGGGAGAGGCCACGGGCTCCGCCGCCTCCCAGGGCAAGGATGACTTCGGTAGGCATGGCCCGAAAGGATAGGGTTTCCGAGTGGAAATTCAGATTCCCGACGACCTGAAGCCCGGTGACAAAGTGTTGGTGAGCGCCTGCCTCGTGGGGGAGGAGGTCCTTTGGGATGGAGGCCACGACCTGAATTCCCCCCTGCTGGCCGCGCTCAAGGAGGCCGGCGCCGAAATTGTTCCCGTCTGCCCGGAAATGCTGGGGGGCCTGCCCTGCCCTCGACCCGCAGCCGAGCCACCCCGTGGGGACGGGCGGGATGTGTTGGCCGGGCGGGTGCCGGTGCTCGGTGTGGAGGATGGGAGCGACATGACCGCGGAATTCCTCGAAGGGGCCTGGCGGGTGGTTGAAATCGCCGCAAAGGAAGGGGCGCGGTTCGCCTTTCTCAACGAGCGTTCGCCGTCGTGCGGGGTGCGGCAGTGCCACAGCGGGGGTGGGGTGGCGGAGGGGCCCGGGGTGGCGACGGCAGCCCTGGAGGCCGCGGGGGTTCGGGTCCTGCCGGGACGGGATTGAATCGGTAACCACGGGCGGGCGGAGTCGTCCTTCGGGGGCGATGCGATTACCTTTTCTTCTTGTAGGGGCTTTGGCCCTGCTCCCTTTTCTCGGGCCCGGCGCCTCGGCGGAACCTTCGCCCAAGTCCTCCGACCTTGTTCGCTGCTACCAGGCTTGTTTCGACCGCTACCTCGAAAACCAGCAGAATTGCCGGAGAACCTGGTGCGACCAGATTCTGGTGTTCACCTGGTGCCAGGACGAGGAATTGGCCGATTGCTTGAAGGCGGCCGGACACCTCTTTGAAGCCTGTCTCGCCCATTGCGACCACCAGGCGAAAAGAGGGAACGGCCCCCGGCCCAGGAATCGTTGAAACGGGCCCTCGCCCTTGCGGCCCTGGGCGGAGGTTTTCTGGGGTGGGCCCTCCTGTCCTCGGGGCAATACCCTCCTGAAACCACTTTCCTGGGACTGCCGGCAGGATCGGAAGTGGCCTCTGCTGAAGAGGTTCCGGTCCTCGCGGAACCCGGGCAGCTGGTTCGTGAACCCATCCCCGAGGCCGCGGAAGACCGCCACCCGCCCGAGATCTTTTGGAAACTTCTCCTGGATGAGATTTCCCTGGTTCTCGACCGCCATGGAGATGGAGCCCTTCGAGGAGGCTTGGGGTCTCCCCTGGAGCGGGTGGTTTCCCAACTGGAGGGAAACGCAGCCCCGCCTCGTCGGCTTCCGGCCCCGAGCTGGGTTTTGTCGCGGTCCACCGGGCGTCCAAGGGCGGTCATGGTGGCCCTTGCCGCGCGCCGTTTTCCGGACGGATTCGAATCCTGGGCCGACACCCTTGTCGCCCTCGGGGGTCCCGACTCCTTCCTCCTCATGGGCCTTCTTTATGCGTCCATGGAAAGCCCCATGGGGGGAATCAATCCGGCACGCATTCATCGATTTCAACCCGGTTGGGCCTTTCTGGAGAACCGCCTCGGGGAATGCCGCTGGGAGGGGGCCCAAGGATGGGCTAGGAAGGTATTGCAGGGAGGTCCCTTGCGAGGGTGGCACGCCTTCACGGTGAGAAGCTTGGCCGCTCTCGTGGTGGCCCAAAGGTATGAAGCGGAAGCGTCGGCGCGAAGAGCCTTGGAACGGGCCCTTCTTTTGAAAGAACCTTGGGACCCCGCGGCCTTCCCCGGGGCGATTCTTGGGCTCTCCGAGTGGGGGGGACCGCAGGCGGCCCAAGTGATTGCCACCCTTATGCAAAGACCCGAATTGCCTGGAAAGGCGATGGTTTGGGCATGGGCGGGTCACCTGCTCCCGCGGGGCGCGGTTGACTCGGCATCCTGGCTCGATGCAGGTCGGGATTCCCCATCCGGGGCCCTTGCCCTCACGCTCACTGGAATGGATGTCATTCGCGCGGGCGGGGAAGATTCCTTCTTCGTCCTGTCAAAGCTGATGCAACGCGCCCTCGACCCCATGGACCAGGGAATCGACCGCCACGCCCTGCTTTTTCGGATGCTCTCCGGGGACGATCCAGAGGCTGGATGTTTACTGGCGGAGGAGCTTGCTTGGCAGCACCCTCGCTGGCTAGTCCATCTCCCGCAGGTCGCCCGGGTTTGGTTGGAAAACCCCGCCCTTGCCCCGGGATTTCCGGGCACCGTAGGGGGGCTCAAGGAGCATTGGCGAGGGGAAAGCGTGGCTCAATCTAGATTGGCAGCCGTGCAAGCCATCTTGGAGAGGGGAAGGGGGGAATAGAATGGTTGAGAATGGATTTGTACGAAGAAATCGTTCGGCTTCGCCAAGCCGGGGAACCCGCTGCCCTCTGCACGGTCTTGTTGACCCGTGGAAGCACTCCCGGAAAGGAGACCATGAAGATGCTGGTCCGGGGGGATGGCACCACCCTGGGGTCGGTCGGCGGGGGCTGTGTCGAGGCCGATGTGGTGGAAATGGCCAAGGAGGTCATTGCAACCGACCGGGCCGAAACTCGGACCTTCAATCTCAATCAAAAGGACCTTCCCGAATCAGGTCTCGTCTGCGGCGGCCGTGTGACGATTCTCGCCGAGCCGGTTGTGCCGCCGGTCCTGGTCCTCTTTGGCGGTGGTCATGTTTCCGGAGCCGCCACCCGGGTGGCCAAGGAGGCGGACCTGCGGGTGATGGTGTGCGACGACCGACCTGCCTACGCAAACCCCGCCACCCATCCCCAAGCAGACGCCTGCTTTTGCGGCCCGTGGAAGGAGGCGGTGGCCCAGGTGGCCCCGGCGGCCCACCACTACCTGGTGGTCGTGACCCGGGGGCATCGGGACGACGCCGAGGTGCTCATGGAAATCGCCCGCCAGGGATGTCGCCCGAAATACATGGGCATGATTGGCTCGCGGGCAAAAAAGGCGACTCTCGACCGCATTCTTCTCGACGAGGGCGTGGACCCTGAATTCCTCGCAGGGGTGCGGACGCCCATTGGGCTCGATGTGGGGGCAAAGTCTTCCGGGGAAATCTCGATTTCCCTCGTGGCCGAGCTCGTGCAATTGCGCAGGCTGGGAAACCTCGCCGAACCCGCTCCCAAGCCTCTTCGAGCAGGAAAGCGTCACCCCGACCCGGTTTGACGCTAACGAAGGGCCCGGGGAGAATCCCCGGTTCCCAGGGGCTCTCCCCCCCCTGTCACCAAGTCCACCTCCATGTTTTCCCTCCTTGGCGCGACCCTTCTTCTGGCCACCCCGGCCTTGCCTCAGGACGAGATTATCCTCGTCAGCGGCAAGGTTTTGAGGGTGCAACGGGTGATTTCAGAGACTTACGGAGAGGTGCGTTACAAGACCACCGGTGGCGCCGAAGGCAGCAAGGGGTCTCACCTCGTCGCTCGGGTCGACCACAACCTGGGGCTCACCCCCTTGGACGATTTCGCGCAGGCCATCGACCTGATGGAAGCGGGCGATTTCCGCATCGCCATCCAGGTCTTTAACGATGTCCTGGACGATTCCAAGGTCATGAAGGAGACCGGGCGTTATTCCTGGGTGAAGCAGCACACCCTTTTTCGGCAAGCGGGTTGCATGGCTTCGCTGGCCGATCACGAGGGGGTCGCCATCACCGTCGACCGGCTTTTGGCGGAGATCCCGAACACATTCTTCTTCGCGCCAGCCCTGATGATGAAGGCGGATGCCCATGTCATGGCCGGCAACACCTCGGACGCCCTCGAGGTCTTGAAAGTTCTTTCAAGGGCGGTGGAAACCGAGGGTCTTCCGGAAAGGTGGGCGAGGGAATCCGAACTCGGGTCCCTTCTCCTGGATTCCGCAGTCAGCGGCAAGGAAAAGGAGCGCAAGCTGCAGCAGCTGGTCGAGAAGAACCTGGAAAGCTTTCCGACCGTTTCGAGCCGCGCCCGCGTGGAAATCGGAAATGCGATGGTCGCCGACAATCGGCATGGCGACGCGGAACGCTTTTTCCGGCTCATCATCCAGGACGGTCAAGCCACCGACAACACACTGGCGGCCGCTTATTCTGGTTTGGGCGATTGCTCCTACCACCGAGGCCTCCAGAAGGAGGATGTCGAATCCGCCCGCCCCGATTTCGAAGAAGCCCTTCTTTCCCATCTGCGGGTCGTGACTCTCTACAAGAGCGCCGTCCATAGGGTTCCCCGCAGCATGTTCTATGCCGGGATGGCCCTCCATCGGATGAATACCGAAAGCAGCCGGAAGCAGGCCCGGCGCTTGGCCAGTCGCTTGAACCTGGATTTCCCCCGCTCGAGTTGGGCGGCAAGGATCAAGACGGAACTCAACCTGCGCTAGGGCAAGGTGGCGGTCGCGCCCCGGCCAGGGTTTTCCCGCCAACTCGCCAGTGAGTTCGTCGGCACGACAGGATTGTTGATTGCGGTGGTCGGCTCGGGAATCGCTGTTTCACGAGCGGCAGAAAGCGACGCCATCGCCCTGCTCATTCATGCCATCGTGGTCGGCTTCGCCCTCATCACGCTGATTGCGGCTCTCGCCCCCTGGTCCAATCACTTCAATCCGGCGGTGACCCTTGCCCTTTGGCGCAGCGGCCGTGTCGAGGCTCGGCGGGTGGCCCCACTCATGGGGGCTCAGATTGCCGGGGCCCTCGTCGGGGTCCTCCTCGCCAACCTCATGTTCGGGGAAACCTGGCTCGCCATCGGCGACAAACCCCGCGCAGGGTTCGGGCTTTGGCTTGGGGAGGCCATCGCGACCTTCGGTCTCGTTCTGGTGGTGCTTGCCACGGCTGGGCGCCGGGCCGAGGTGGTGGCATGGGTGGTGGGGTTGTTCATCGCTGCAGCCATCTGGTTCACTTCCTCGACTTCCTTCGCCAATCCCGCCGTGACCCTGGGAAGGGTCGTCACAGACACTTGGTCCGGGATTCGCGCAGGAGATGTTCCCGCCTTCATCGCCGCCCAATTGGCGGGCGCGTGGGGCGCGACGGCCTGGGTTTCCTGGATGGGAAAGCCCACCTCCCTGGATTCCTGATCTCGGGACTTTTCCGGCCGCGACTCGGCCGGAGGGTTTTCCACGGGCGGGCCGGGTTTTCAACAAATGTCACCCGGGGCGGAAATTTTCGTCCAGCTATCCATCATGGAAGTGGATGGAAAGAGGATGGAAATCACTCTGGAAGAAATCCAGGAGTGGGCGGAGCAAGTGGAGGGGTTTCTCGCCAGCCGTTTCTCGCCCTCCCACCTCGCCCCCGACCTTGCTCAGGAAGCGGTTGAGCGTTTCTGGAAAAAGGTGCAGTCCGGGGAAAGCTTCCACCGCCCCAGGGCCTACCTGTTTCGCATTGCCCACAATCTCGCCGTCGACGAAGTCCGGCGCCAACCCATCGCGCTTCTCGGGAACGAAATCCATGAGTTTCTGCCCGACCCGGCCAGTCTTCCCGTCGAGGAAAGTTGTCTTTGGGCCAAGCAGCGCTGGGTGCCCAAGGACGACCTCCTGGCCAAGCTCCCCGGGGCCCTTAGGCGCCTCCCCCTTAGGGACCAATGCATCCTACAGGCCCATTACCAGGGGGGCATGCCTTGCGCGCAACTCGCCGAGGAGCAGGGCATCACTCTCGACAACACCAAGATTCGTCTTTTCCGGGCGCGGCGCCGACTGAGGGACATCCTCGAGGCGGAACTGGAGGATTGCAAGGCATGAGCGGCGCTCTTTTTCTTTGCCTTGGATTTTTGAGTTTTCCCGCCCAGGAGGGGGAAGAAGTGGAGGCTCCGGCCCGGGCTCCTCGCCTTGAGAGCCTGCAGGCCCAGGTGGACTTGGCCAAGGCGGAAAAATCAAAAGCCCGGGGTCTCAAGGGTGGGGCGCGGATTCGTCAACTTGAAGCGGCCGGCCTTGCTTACGCCGGGGTGGCCCATTGGTGGCCCGGGCCGGGAAAATTGCAGGCGGAGGCGTCCTATCGCAGGGGTGAAATTCACCGCATCCTGGGAAAATCTGGGCAAGCGCGGGGGGCCTTCATCGAGGTTTTGGACTGGGGCCGGGGAACGGATTGGTATCCCAGGGCTTGGCTCGAGTTGGGCCATCTTCGCCGGAGAAGCGGGGAATGGGGAAGGGCTCTGCGCCGTTACCGGGACCTCGCCCAAATGGAGAATTCCCGCCTCCGTTATCGAAACGACGGCAGGGAATGGTTGGGAAGGTCCCATCTCAAGCTTGGAAATTGGGTCGAGGCGGCAGGGCCATTTCGGGAATGGGCGCTGCAGGCCGAGGGCCCGGTGGAGGCGGTCCGAGCTTGGGATCTTTGCGCCCAATCTCTTCTTCTGGCGGGGAAGCCGAAAGAGGCCGAACAGGTGATGCAGCGGACTCTGGAGGCCTATTCCAGAATGGCCACCGACCCGACTCCGGAAGGGGCGGCCCTCAAAAAGGCCCTCTCCCGCATGAAGACTCCCGACCTCCTCAAGGAGAGGGAGGAGGTTGAGCGGTCCGAAAAATAGCCAAGACCACCGCCCCGGCGGTGTGGTCGGTATGAGTCAAGGACAGGGTCCAGGCTTCAATGCCATGTTCGGTTGCGACCTTGGCGGCTTTGCCTGCCACCTGCAGAGCGGGGGGTCCGGAACCCTCGGAATGGATTTCAAAGTCGGTGAATGCGATTCCGCCGGACCAGCCTGTTCCCAAGGCCTTCATGGCGGCCTCCTTCGCAGCGAAACGGGCGGCGTAGTGGGGGGTGGGGTCCTTGCGCGCTTCGCAGGAATCCCTTTCGGCCGGGGTGAAAATTCGGTTCCGAAACTTTTCTCCTCCCTTTTCAAGGGATTCCCTGAACCGATTCACATCGACGAGGTCGATGCCGAGCCCCGATGGGATGTTTTCCGAGCTCGAATTCATGGGGCGGGAGGATAACAGGCGGGTGGAAACCGGGGCGCACGACGGCATCATGGTGCGGCCCATGTCCCTCCCCATCCTCGAAGGGCTCAACCCCGCCCAGAGCGCCGCCGTCCAATATTCCGGCGGGCCCTTGCTCATTCTTGCAGGGGCGGGAACGGGAAAAACCCGAACCATCACCCGGCGCGTCGCTTGGTTGGTGGAATCGGAGGGGGTCGCCCCCGAACGCATCCTTGCCATTACCTTCACCAACAAGGCGGCCAGGGAAATGCGCAAGCGCATCGAACCCTGGGTTCCCGATGGAACCTGGGTAGGCACCTTCCACGCGACCTGCGCCCGCATCCTGAGGTCGGATCCCGAGATGGTGGGGAGAACCTCGAATTTCACCATCTGCGACACCCAGGACAAGAGGGGAATCCTGCGCCGGCTCATCAAGGACCAGGGTTGGGACACGACGGTCCACAAGCCGAGAAAGTTCGAGACCGTCATTTCGGATTGGAAGCGAAGGCAAATGGGCCCGGCCGCGGCGGCCGAGGAGGCGTCTCTCTACGGCCTGGACGAGGAGCGCTGCGCCCGCATTTATGAGAAATACGAACAGAGTCTCAATTCTCAGGATGCATTTGATTTCGATGACCTTCTTCTGCGGGGATTGCAGCTGGTTTCGATGGATGCCAAGGGCGACAGGAAGTGGGCCGAACGCTTCGAGCATGTTCTGGTGGATGAATACCAGGACACCAACGAAATCCAGTACCAGCTGGTGCGCAAGCTGTCCGACGCCCATGGCAACCTCTCGGTTTGCGGCGACCCCGACCAGTCCATCTATCGGTGGAGAGGAGCGGACATCGGAAACATTCTTCGCTTCGAGAAAGACTTCCCCGGGACGAAGGTGGTGCGTTTGGAGCAGAACTACCGCTCCGTGGGAATGATTCTCAAGGCGGCCCAGGGGGTCATCAAGAGGAACACATCTCGCAAGCAAAAGGATCTTTTCACGGACAAGGAAGAGGGCCCCCCCCTCTGCCTCATCGACAACGCCGACGAGGAAGCGGAAGCCATGGCCGTCGCCCGGCAAGCTTCTCGTTGGGTGGATGCGGGAACTTCGGCCGACGAGGTGGCGGTTTTCTATCGCACCAACGCCTGCTCCCGGTCCTTGGAGGCGGCTTTCACACGCTTGAGGATTCCCTACCAGGTTGTGGGAGGGCAGGCCTTTTTCGAGCGAAGGGAAATCAAGGATTTGATGGCCTACGCCCGTCTGGCGGTGAATCCGCGGGAGGATGTCTCGGTCGAAAGGGTTTTGAACGTGCCGCCCCGAGGTATCGGGAAGAAGTCGGTGGATCAGCTCCGCGAAAAGGCCCAGGAATGCGGTGAACCTTTGCTGAAGACGATGGCTCGAAGCGAAGTGCGCGAACAATTCCGCGGACCCGCCCGCAAGGGGCTTCTTCATTTCCTCTCCATCCAAGCCCAGGTGAAGGACCATTTCAAACGGGCCGCCGAGGCTTTCCAGGTCATCCTTGACCGGACCGGTTACCGGAGATTCGCGAGCGCCCTGGAAGCCACCGAAGATGTGGACCGTGGGGAGAACATCGACGAGCTTCTGGCTTTCGCTTCCGAATACGACGACCGGGTTGGGGACGGCCTTTCTGGATTTCTGGAGGAAATCTCCCTCCTCACCGATGTGGACCGCTGGGAGGAAGGGGCTGCCCGCGTTTCGCTGATGACCGTGCATGCGGCCAAGGGGTTGGAGTTCGATCGGGTGGCGGTGGTCGGGCTGGAGGAGGGGCTTTTCCCCCATGCCCGATCCTTCGAGGAGGACGAGGGGTTGGAGGAGGAGCGCCGCCTTTTCTATGTCGCCCTGACCCGTGCCCGCGAGGAGGTCTGCCTTTCCCGGGCCAGGGTCCGGTTTCGAACCGGGGCTCCGGGGCCCCAGTCGCGCTCCAGGTTCCTGGACGAAATCCCGGACGAGGTCCTTCCCGACCGTGTATTCACCTCCGAGCTCTCCGAAACCAGCGAAGAAGATGAGGAATTGGAGTTTTGCCAGGGTGACCCCGTGACTCACCGGGTGTTCGGGGACGGTACGGTTCAGCGGGTGCTGGGAACCGGCATCAACCAGAGGCTTGTCGTCCTGTTCGAAGAGACCGGCGAAGAGCGCACCCTCTTGACTTCCTGGAGCATGCTGGAAGCTCAGGTATGAGGGTGAACCTCAAGGACAGGGTCGCTGAAGCCCTCATCACCTTTTTCGGCCTCGGCCACGCGCCGATTGCTCCCGGGACATTCGGAACTTTGGGCGGGCTGGGCCTCGCCGCCTGGGTCGGGTGGACCTGGCCTGAAGCCTACGGCTGGATTCTCCCCTTCATGGTGGTCGTCCTTTCAGGCGTTGGAATCGCCCTGGGCCGCTGGGCAGAAAATCGATTTGGCAAAAAGGACCCGGGCCCCTTCGTTCTGGACGAAGTTGCGGGCTATCTCATCGCGGCCTGGTGGCCCGCTTTCCCGGCCGGTGGCCTGGTGCACCTTGCTGCGGCCTTTCTCCTCTTCCGAGTCACCGACATTCTCAAGCCGTGGCCTTGCCGCCGTTTGGAAAGACTTCCTCGTGGCTGGGGTATCGTGTTGGACGACCTGGGAGCCGGGGCATGGGCATTGGGCCTTCTCGCCATCCTGCATTTCGCCTCTCCGGGTCTCCTGGGACATTGAGGGCTGATTCCGACCACGAAAGCCTCCGCCGACAGGCGGGGATGGGGTTGGCCACCCGGTTCACCTTGCTTCTCGGCCTCTGCACCGGGGTTCTTGCTACCGTCGCCTGCTGGCTCCTCTTGAGCGGAGCCGCCGACCTGCAAAAGGAGGGAATTGAAAAGGCGCGGCGGGTGATGGCGGCGGAAACCGCAGAATTGCGGTCTTTGGGGGCGGAGGCGCCGGATTCCTTCGACGCCAAGGCTTGGAGCGAAGGAAAAACTCGAATTCAAGAGGGAGTCGTCACCCTGGAAACCCGTGAAGGTCCGCGGACGACTCGAATCTTCAGGGCCATCCCCTCTGGGGGGGATGCCTCCAAGGCCATCGTCCTCTTTTCTCCCGAGTTGGAGGAAGGTGGCGCCGATCCCCTTCTCATCCTCGTCCTGCTGGTCGGTGGAATCCTGGTTCTGTCCACCATCGGCGTCGGGGCCATGATGGCCATCCGGCTCGTCGCCCCACTGAAGACCATGGCTGAGGATGTCCTCGCCATCAGCCGTGGGCATCTCGACCGCCGCATCGAGGGCAAGGGCGCGGTCGGAGAGCTGGCCCATTTGGCGAAGGCGGTGGACCGAATGGTGGGTGACCTTCTCGAAGGCCAGGAAACCGAGGAGGCTCTCGTCGCGAAGGAACAGGAGGAGGACGACCTCCGTTCCATTCGCCGGAATCTCCAACCCATGATGGTGGACCCCCCCGAGGGTTTTTCCCTCTCCACCCATCTCGAGGAGGCGGTCGGAGCCGGTACGGGGGATTTCGTGGACGCCATGGCCGATGCCGACGGGGCCCCGGTTCTCGTGGTCGGGGCGAGCGCTGCGGATGGGTTGCCGGGGGCCCTGCTGTTGGCGATGACGCGTGCCTACCTGCGCAGCGCCATCCTCAACGGGGAAGGTCCCGCGGAAGCCTGCGTCACCACGAACGCCAGCCTGAATAGAGACCTGGCCCGAGGCTTGTT
>DCAK01000084.1:11017-20822 GCA_002311925.1 Planctomycetes bacterium UBA1135 | reverse complement strand
GCCCGCCACCTCGGAGGTGGAACTCGTCAGCGCAGGCCACAAGGCTCCCGCCGTTCGATGGGATTCCGCCGCCCAGGAACTCCGTCGCATTCAACCCAACGGTATCGCCCTTGGATTCGACGAGGGGCCGGTCTTCCTCAAGTCCTTGGAAAAAACCACCTTCACCCTCAATCCCGGGGATGCGTTATTCCTGTTCAGCCCGGGAGCCTTCTCATGCGAAGGGGCGAAAGGCGAAGCCTTGGGCGAAGCTGGGGTTTACGGCCTGGGCAAGGTCGCAGTGGAGCAGGGGATGGATGCGATGACTAAGCAGCTCAAGGCCTTTCTTGGTGGCGAACCCGATACCGACCTTGCATTCGCGCTTCTGCGCCGGGAAAAAGCATGAAGATTCAGGAATTCCAGGCTCTCATCGCAGAAATCTACCTCGACCGCGATTCTGCCCGAGGAATCGAGGGCACTCACATGTGGTTCGCCGAGGAGGTTGGCGAATTGACTCGCGCATTGCGCCGCGGAGACGATCACGAAAACCTCGAGGAGGAATTCGCCGATGTTCTGGCCTGGTTGTCGACCATGGCCTCGATGTCGGGGGTTGATTTGGCCGAAGCCGCAACCAAAAAATATGCGAACGGTTGCCCCGGCTGCAATGCTGTCCCCTGCGCCTGCGGGGGAAAAAAAGAATGAGGAACGACCGGTTGCCAGCCCCCTGGATGAACAATGCTAGGCAACACAGGCCGTTCCTCGAAGTTAGGATGGGGTGAACCCGCTCGGGGTTCCTCAATCCACGAAGATTTTTTGGTTCTCTGCGCCCCGACTCCTTCCTGATGCACATTCATGGGAAAGCGACAACTTGAATTTCGTTGCCCTGACTGCGGGTCCCGCTTGGAAGCGGACCCTCGGACAGGAAAGGTGATTTCTCACGGAAAGGAAAAAAAGTTGAAAGATTTGGCCGATGCAGCCTCGCGCGTGGAAAAACGCAAGGAGGAGCATCAGGACGCCTTCTCAAGCGGTCTTGAGGCCGAAAAGCGGCGCGGCCAGGAACTCGACAATCTATTCAAGAAGGCTTCCGAGCAGGTGGATGAAGACGGCGACAAGCCCGACAACCCCATGGAGGACAAGTGGCGATGAAGGTCCGCCCCGGCGTAGCCGCTTTTCTGGCCCTTCTCCTCTTCATTGCCGCCTTCGCCATGCCGGCGGCCAAAGATGAGCATCAGGGGTGGGACTGTGCCTGGGTTGTGCTCTCGTCGATTAGGGGCATTGACGGTTTTGGAGGCCTGGTCTTCTGGCTCTATTGGAATGCCGCCAATTTCGGCACCCTGTTCGGCTGGTGGGCATGGCGTGCCGGTCGCAGGGGTCGGGCAGCCCTCTGCTTCACCCTGGCCGTTTCATCCGCCCTTTACTGGCCCTTGGCCAGCGACTGGGGGCCGGACTCGCTGAACATCGGCTACTGGGCCTGGCTGGCTGGAATCGTTCTTCTCTGCCTTCTTTCCATCAGATCCTGGAAATCTCCAAGCATCCCCCGCTCTTGAGGTGGCCATTCAAGTCGCACCACTTGCCTTAGCAAGTCAAGGCAGAGCCGCTGCCAAACGCTCGAGTAAATAACGAGCATCGTCCTCCTCGAAAACCAGAGGAGGCTTGATCTTGATGACATCGTGGAGGGGCCCGTCGGTCGATAGGAGGATGCCGTCCTCCCGCAGGGCTTCCACAAGACGGGTGGCCTCTTCGGTGGCCGGCTCCTTGGTTTCGAAGTCTTGAACGCAGACGGCCCCGAGAAAGAGACCCAATCCTCGGACATCCCCGAATAGAGGGTGCCTTTCGGCGAGCTCTTGAAGGCCGTCCAGAAGGATTTTCCCGGTCCGCAGAGCGTTTTCCTGGAGCCCCTCTTCCTGAATGATCTCCAGGACCGCGTTTCCCGCCGCGCAGGCCACCGGGTTTCCCCCGAAAGTGTTGAAGTATTCCATTCCCGTATCGAATGAAGCGGCAATCGCCGGGGTGGTGACCACGGCTCCCAGGGGGTGCCCATTTCCGATGGGTTTCCCCATGGTGACGATGTCGGGGACCACCGCCTGGGTTTCAAAGGCCCAGAAATGCGTGCCCACCCGACCGAAACCCACCTGTACCTCGTCCGCGATGCACACCGCTCCCGCGGCGCGGGCCTTTTCATAGGCCGATTCCAGATAGCCGGGGGGAAGCACCACCTGGCCCGCACAACCGGGGATTGCCTCGGCAAGAAATCCGGCCGCCTTGCCACCGCGCGAGGTTATGGATTGCAGGCATCGGTCCAAATCGGCCGCGAACTTGGCCCCCGCGTCAGGGTCGTCGTATCCCCATTCACCGCGATAGCGGTCGGGCAGGGCGGCGACCTCCACATGAGGGGGTTTTCCCGCCCCCCCCTTTCCACCGAACTTGTAGGGGGAAAGGTCAACCAAGGCGCCGGTGTTTCCGTGATAGGCGGCGTCGAGCACCACCCAATCCGAGCCCCCGGAATGGGCTCTGGCAAGTCGAAGGGCCAATTCGTTGGCCTCGCTTCCCGAATTGACCAGGAAGACCACGGATAGGGGGTCCGGCAGGGTGGAGGCCAGATTTTCGGCGAAAGCCAGGGGAATCTCGTTCAGATAGCGGGTGTTCGTGTTCAGGCGGCGCATCTGCCGGGCAACCGCATCCACGACCTTGGGATGGGAATGCCCGACATGCGGAACATTGTTCACCCCATCCAGGAAAGCGCGACCTCCGGATTCAATGAGGTACCTCCCTGCCCCTCGGACGATGTGGAGTGGAGTGCGGTAGGAAAGGGAGAGATTGGGCCCGAGCGCCTTCCGGCGGCGGCTGGCCAAATCCTCTTGGGTTGACGGAGAGCCTTGGTCGGAAAATCCGCAAACTTTCCGGAGCCTCCCCAGGACCTCGTCCCCCGAAATCCGAAGGGCTCGGCGAAGAAAGTCGAGACCGGGCCCTGTGCTGACGGAAATGTATTCATTGTCAGGGTCGAGGGCGCGTTCCTTGGCCGCCATGGTGATGCTCACGCACATCCGAAGCTTCGCCAAGGGCCAAAGGGCCGGAAGCTCTTTCTCGGGAATGGGCGATACCCCGTGATACCCCTTCGCCATCGAGGCCAGGACTCCGGCGGGGTCCTTCTGGCCGAGCACCATGTAGGCGGCGGAAATGGCGAGATCGCCGACCAACCAACCCCAACTCAGATCTTCAAAGTCGATGAGCCCCAGGGAAGAGGATTCTCCATCCACCAGAACATTGAAATCGTTGGGATCGCCGTGGATGGGTCCGGCTTGGAGGTGGGGGGCGATATCGGCCAGGGCTTCGCTCGCGCAGGCCAGGGTTTCATGAATCACCCTCTGGTCCCTGGGGCCGGCGATTCGAGCGAGGTTTTTCTCGACCACATTTTTCCCTTGGCGGAGATCCCAATCGAAGACCCGGTCCAGGGCGGGTGCGTCCCACCCGGAAAATGCCGCTTGTGCCTGGGCCACCAGCTTTCCGACCTGTTCGTGGAGTTCATCGGGACGATTCTTGATCCCGGCGATGGGCTCCCCCTCCACCCACTCGGTGAGCCAGGCAAGGTTGCGCCCACCGTCGGGGCGGGGGATTTCAGCCCACGCCTTGCCCTCGAGCGTGGGGGCGGGACGGGGGACCCGGATTCCCGCCTTGGACAGGCGCTCGGAGGCCTCCACCCAAAGGCCAAGCGTCGAGGAATCGACTTCCTCCGCCAGCACCTTGAGCACCCAAGGTTTCCCGTTGGCGTCGATGCGGAAATTGCGGTCCCGATAACCGTTCAGGCAAGTTGCGGACCCCTTCACCCCGAAAAAATCCGCGGCCCAAATTGCTGCCTGCTCTTCCTGCTTCATTCCCAGGCCAGCCTACCTTCTGGACGGTCCCTTTCCGTCTTTTTAGGCTGGCAACCACCATGAAAATAGCCCTTTTGCCCATGGCAATTCTGTTCTCAATTCTCGGCGCCTGCGCCGGAGTCGTTGAAGAAAACTTCATCGCCTCCGCCACCCTGGGCCAGGATGGGGACGACAACTACCACAGTTCCGTGGGTTTCTACAACTTGGAAAAAGGGTCTTTCACGGAAGGCTGGTATCTGCAGGTTCCCTTCTACACCGCGCTGGCCGTCCTTTTTGACGAAGATGATGAGCACTACCCCAACCAGGGCGAGTATCACACCGGCGACCCCTACGACCTCACCCTTCCCATGAATGTTTCCGTGGGGAGGGTTTTCCCTCTCAACGAAAAAATGTGGGCTTACTTGGGCGCAGGGGTCGGATTCGTTCACAAGACCGGAGCCGTGGAAACTGCCATTCCCGATATCGTCCGAGATTACAGCTCCACCCGCGATGCTCGCTTCAATGTGAACACGGGGTTGTTGTGCCCCTTGGTCGGCCCCATAGGGGTTCACCTCAACTACGATTCGGCCTTCAACGTGGCCTCATTCGGAATCCTTTTCACGGAAGTTTTCTAGCTTCCGCCAACCTTCCTTTTCCCCTTCAACCGTGGGTGGAAGCGAGAGTGGAGCTAATTGGCCTCATTCAGGTATTGCAGGATGGGGACCGCCTACTGGAGGATGTCCTTTCCATGCAGGCCAGTTTAGAATGCCGGGTTGGTTCGACCCCCTTCCCCCCTTGAGAGGGAATCGGTCCATCCATTCACTCCATGCAACTCCGCAACATCGCCATCATTGCCCATGTCGACCATGGGAAGACCACTCTCGTGGACGGGTTGTTCCGTGAGGCCGGCACCCTTGACCGGGCCCATGAAGGGGCTGATCGGGTCATGGACAGCGACGATATCGAGCGCGAACGGGGCATCACCATTCTCTCGAAGAATGCAGCGCTGGAGTGGAAGGGCGTGCGCGTGAACCTGGTCGACACCCCCGGCCACGCCGATTTTGGAGGTCAGGTCGAACGCGTGCTGTCGATGGCGGACGGTGTCTTGTTGGTGGTGGACGCCTTCGAGGGCGTGATGCCTCAGACGCGATTTGTCCTGCAGAAGGCCTTCGAAAACAACCTTCGGCCCCTCGTGGTCGTCAACAAGATGGACCGCCAGGACGCTCGGGCTGACGAGGTCCTTGGAGAAGTTTTCGACCTCTTCGTGGACCTCGGTGCCGAAGAGCAAGCCCTCGATTTCCCGGTCGTCTATTGCTCGGCCCGCGACCGCTGGGCCAGCATCGAGGAGCACGAGAAAGGAACGGACATGGTCCCGATGCTGGATGCCATCCTCGAACATTTCGATCCTCCCTCCTTTGAGGCGGACGGCCCCGTCCAGTTCCAGATTGGGACTCTCGACTGGAACGACTACGTGGGGAGAATCGGCATCGGGCGCGTGACTCGGGGCATTCTTCGACGCGGGGAGAATGTGGCCTGGATCACCAATTCCGGCGACCGCAAGACCGGCCGCATCAAGGAGCTCTACCACTACCTTGGATTGGACCGGGTCCTTACCGAACAAGTCGAAGCGGGGGACATCGCCTGCGTCGCAGGCATGGACGGTTTGGGTTTGGGCGACACCCTGTGCGATCTGGAAACGGTCGAGGCGCTCCCGCCCATCGTGGTAGAGCCCCCCACCATCGAGATGGAATTCCTGGTGAACGATTCACCCTTTGCCGGCAAGGAAGGCACCTTCGTCACTTCCCGGCAGGTCCAGGAACGCCTTGAGCGCGCTTCCATCATGGACCCGGCCCTGCGGGTCGGCCCGGGTCCCAACAGTGGCCACCTTGTGGCCGGTCGCGGGGTCCTGCACCTTGGCATCCTCATCGAAAACATGCGCCGCGAGGGCTATGAATTTTCGGTGGGGTCGCCGCGGGTGCTGATCAAGGAAGAGGATGGCAAGATTCTGGAGCCCCTGGAGGAAGCCCGGGTGGATATGCCCGAGGAAACCATGGGGAAAATCATCGAGTATTTCGGCCGTAGGGGGGCTGAAATCACCGACATGGTGCGCCAAGGTTCGCGTGCCAGCCTCTTCCTGAAAATCCCCACGCGCGGGCTCATCGGGGCTCGCACGCAGGTGTTGACCCTCACCCGCGGGGAGGGCGTCCTGACTTCCCTCATGGCGGGTTATTGCCTGCGGACTGCCGACATCGAAACCCGACACAACGGGGTTTTGGTTTCATCCGATACCGGTTCAGCCACGGCCTATTCCCTGCGGAACCTGGAAGACCGAGGCGTCTTCTTCGTCGAGGCCGGCGCGGCAATCTACGAGGGCATGGTGGTGGGGGAGAACAACAAGGACAAGGACATCGCTCTCAATGTCGTGAGGGCCAAGAAGATGACCAACATTCGTTCGGCCAACAAGGAAATCGACGACAAGATTCGGGCCCCGCGCCGCATGGACCTCGAGCAATTCCTCGAATACCTCGACACCGACGAGCTCCTCGAGGTCACGCCCAAGTCCATGCGCCTCCGCAAGCGCCACCTGAACGAAAAGAAGCGCCTTCGCCTGGCCAAGGCCGACCCCTTGGCTTCCTAAGGGAGGGCTTTCCCTTCCTGACTATTTCCGCGGAATAGATAGAACGCGACTTTTTGTGTCCCCGGCGGAGATTTGAACCGAGGGGAGGGCGGCATGCTTGGGGTTTGGCTTCAGCCTCAGCATTCCCTTTTCGTCAGCCATGTGGGCGGAACCGAAGGCTTGGATTTCCTGACCGGGAAGGGAAGCCACGGCCAAAGCGCCGTTTTCCCACCAGACGACAGGTTCGGAGCATCGGGCCTCGTGGTTGAGGGACTCTGAATCGGAGGAGGGTCCCAGCAAAGCGTGGTAGAGGTCTTCCTCGCCTCGAAGTTCCGCCCGGAAGAACCCTCCGAGGATTCTCTTGTGGACGCGCACCTTTTCCTTGCTGGTCAGGTTGGAGTGGGAGGGAGGATGGTTGATGGGCCCCAAATGCCCCATGTGGGTGACTTCCGTCCAGAAATTCCGGGATGCCGAAATGGCGGAATCGAATCCAGAGCGCACCATCTTGGGGGGGCAGGTCTTGTCCAGTTGGCCGGCGATGAACCAGGATCGTCCGGTCCATTCGCCAAGATGACCAAGAATGGCCTTGGCGTCCTTTCCTCGCTTTTCAATCCAGGGTTGGAGGGGGGCGATGACCCGCACTTTAGGCTCAATCCGGATGAGTTCGAGACAGGCGCCGCCACCCATGGAGTGGCCGGTGGCCCCCCAATCTCCGGGCGCGACCATTCCCGAAAGCCACACCTCCGGCTCTTCGCTTCGGGAGGCAATCCAGTGCATAAGAGCTTGGGTATCCCTCGCCTCATCCTTGAGGTTGCCGTCCCGTTCGGTTTCGGTTCCGATGGAGGCGACGATGAATCCCCAGGATGCGAGATGAAGAGAAAGGGCGTCGTAGTGCCAGGGGCTTCCCGTCCAGCCATGCATGAAGCCAACAAGGGGGAAGGGCCCGAAAGGGGTTTCCGAGGCTTTTTCATCGCCCTCTCTCAGGGTGGGCCAATAAACCCTCGCCCGAATTTGTTTCCGGTCGAATTGGGTGTCTTCAAACTGGATATTGCGCACTTCCGCCGAATACGGTCCTTCCGACTCGGGAAGTTGGGCTTGGGCCGGCCCGGCAAGGACAAGCAGAAAACAGGAAAGGTGAATGAAGCGTTTCAGCACTTCATTCACCTTAACCGCCTCGGGCACGAAGCCCGGGAGGGGATGGAAAGGTCAGCCGATGACTTCAGCCAGCGAGTTGGTGAGGGTGGGACCACTCAGGTCAACCGCTTGAATCCAGACGGAGATTCCTCCAACGTGAGGAGGCACTGAAGCGGAAAGGCTTGCATCGCCATTGGCATCAGCCGAAATGGAGGGCAACTGTCGAATGGGGAGAGACAAGTCCACATCACCCACGGGAGTGTTTGTTGGACCACCACCGACCACTGAGTAGGCAATGATGCAGGTTGCGCCTGGGCCTGCTCCTGCTACGGAAAGGGTGCAGGTGCTTCCGGCGATTAGGTTTGCAACACTCAGGCTTGGGCCTGCAGCTCCTGCTTCGTAGTACAGGGTGCCGTTCCAAACACGGGGAATGAAAGGAGCGCCAGCAGTGAAGGCAGGGCTCCTGGTCCCGGAGTACGCTTCAAGGACTAGATCGTTGTTCCTAAAAACTTCCGGTGTGGTTACGCCATTGGTGTAGGAGATTCCTCCAGAAACGGCGTAGTTCACATTGTCCATGTAAATGCCGCACAAGGTCCCAGTTGCAAAGGTTACGCCGTTGCCACTTAGGTCTACAAAAGAGCCCATTCCGGGACCGTTTGTATTAGTGTTTGATCCACTTGCGAGCAAGGTCCAGGCAGTAGCGTCTTGTTCAAAGCCAACTGAAGTACCAATCTTGTAGTAGACATCGATGTCGGACTGCCTAGCGGCATATCGAGCATGGAAATCCAAGCCGGTGATTTCCATATCCACGAGGGGTGTGATATCAAAAGTGTTACCGGCAAAACCGTTTCCACCGTTGAAGTGGGTGGTTAGGGAGCCAGGAACCTGAGCGGCGGGGCCAGGTCCAATCATTTCTGGCGGGACAAGGGGTCCGTCATCAGCAACCTGGAGATTTTGCGCTGTAGCCAAGGGTGCGGCGAGCGCAAGCGTGATTGAGCAAAGCAGGGGGATGTTCATTGGGTATTCCTAGAAACGTGGAGGGGGCTCCACCAAAGAGGGGGATTACCCAACGGTACAACGAATTCCGAAAAAAGGGGGTGTATTGCGGGGGCTTTCATGGGATTTGAACGGTTAAGACGTTCGTTAAGGCCCCAGTAGGGGCTTGCCCCCAGAAGTAGCATGCTGCTTGGGCATAAACGGTCACTCCAGAGAGACTTGATGAAAAAAATTGTGGCCAGTTCGCTTCTCCCGAAGAGTGGAAAACACCGGCTTGAATCTCTCGGCCTTGGCTGAGGTCCAAACCGCTATTCCCAAAGGGGGTGCTTGAATTCCCGAGCGAACGTGAACCCACACAGACATATTCGGCAGTTTCTTGCGAAAGAAGCCCCATCTCCATTCGTGTTGAGTTTAGAGCCAACCCACCCCAAAGGACCGGGCGTGCAAATGAGTGTTCCTGCATCCAGACCTCATTAGCGTTAACAAAAGATCCAACAATCCATTCATACCCAGAATCCTCGCTCAGCATCTCAGCTCGCAAAATAGAGACAATGAGCCGCCGGTGAATGCGGTGCTGCTCAACGCGGGACATTGGATCCTGGTCGGGGCCCTCATCTAAGTCGACGCATCCGTAGTGCCCTGTGTCTGGAATCTCAACATAAAGATTCCGTTTCGAACTAATGCAAAGGTCGTACCACCCACGAGCATATGGGAAAAGCGGGTCGACTGCCCCGCCAAGCCAGACGGATGTGCCATCGAAATCGGCAATCTGGCTCGCCCCTCCGCCACCAGTTCCTCCCGGAGCGACACCAATAATGGTACGGATACGTGGCTCAAGATCCGTTAAAGGCGCCAGAGTCATGCCACCCGCTGAATGCCCGAAGACCGCCCAGTCACCACTTCGGGCCATGTTGCTGAGCCAGTGCGCAGGGTCAGCTGACTGAGCTTCAGCCCAATGCAAAAAGGTTTGACACTCCATGGCACTGGGAGCATTTGAGGAATCTATCGAAGCGACAAGAAAACCGTGGCTTGCCACATGAGTGCAAATTTCATCATGATCCCGGGCACGGCCCGGATTGCCATGCATGAAGCCAACTACTGGGTATGGGCCAGAGGATGTGTTTGCTTGAGTGCTACGCCCAGCCGTAACAGCGGGATAATAAATCCGGCCTCTGTAATTAGTACCGGGACTTGTGGGGTGTGGGAAATAGACAATTTCCCAACCGACGGG
>DCAK01000084.1:508-10889 GCA_002311925.1 Planctomycetes bacterium UBA1135 | reverse complement strand
GGCCATAGCCCAATTCAAGCACGATGTTGGCGACTTTCGCTGGGTGACGAAGTTGGACATGACTTTCGGAAGGAGCCCGAGGCCCATTTTCATTGAATTCACCGGCAAGGGAGAAAACCAGATGATTCTGGAAGAGCAATTCCTGTTGAGCCGATCAATTCAATCCAATGACAAGGACAAAGAAAGCGTTTCGGTCACGGGCTTTCGAACCGACTCCAATAACTATTTCATGCTCACGCTCGACTTCAACCGCACGCCTTTTGGTTGGTACGAAGGAATCACGGAGTGGGACGGGTCGCGGGTCCTGAAGGATCCCTCCGACCATGTCCTCATTCGAACGGTCTGGGAGAAAAGTGGAATCAGCACCACGACCTATTCCCTCGGCGATGCGTTGTTCCTGGAAACCACGGCCAAGTCGGGCAGGAGGGCGAACAGGTCGAAAGTGAACCCCCTGAAAACGCTTCTAGGTGGTTCCATCAAGCCGAAAAAAATTAACCTCAAGGCCGACAAGAAGGATCCCGCCGAGAACTTTTCCGAGGAGCATCTCCTGCTTCAGCGGCTGGCCGGCGACTTCGACCGGGACTCGGAAGACGGCACCCGGGAAGAGGTCACTTCTCGGCTGATTTGCCAGGGGCGCTTCCTCATCAGCGCGTCAATGGAAACCCATGAAGACGGGGAGGTGTCCGAATCCTTGGCATTCCTCGGTTTCGACAGCTCGAAGAAGGTCTTCCAGATGTTCCGATTCAACCCGGGCGTGAGCTATCCACGGTATTGGACGGGTGTCTGGTACGAAGATGTTGGCACCCTGAATGGAACTCTCTCCCTTGAAGACCCCTTTGCTCCCGGCGCATCCATCGAGATTCGTTTCAAAGGGGACGGCGGCTACACCTGGGTGCAAACTTCCGACCTGGACATCGAAGACAAGACCGAGAAGGCCTTCGACCCATTGAAGAAAAAGAGGCGCTAGCCGGAGTCAAAAAGTCAGGTGACCATGCCCGCCGAACAGCGGGAAGAACTGGTCGAAAAAGGCCACCGGAAAATCCTGCATGAAGCCGAAGTGCAATACCGCCATCCCGGCCAATATCCCGAGCGAGGTCAGGCAATACTTGAGTGTGGCCTTGGCCAGTTTTCCACCTCGATTTTCTTCTTCGGATGGAATGGAAGCTCGAATTCCCAATAGAATCAGGAGGGTCACCAGGATGGAAAATGTCCACATTTGACCCCGTCCCAGTTCCATGTCGGTCCCAAATTGAAGGAGAGCCAGGACCAACATTCCCGGTGAAAAGGGTAGAACACAAGCAATGGGAAACAAAATCAGGTAGCTCAAAGAGGAGAGGCATCCGCTTTTCCCAATGGGGGCCCAAGGGTCGGCATTCACAAAGTTGAGAAACTTTTCCTCCAGGGCCGCTCTCAACTGTTTCGCAGTGTCTGAAGGACCGGTCAATTCCTGGTCACCTTTATCGTTCATTCAATCAGTCTACGGGTGGCTCCCCGTTCCCCGAGGGGGGTTTCACCCAACTCATTGTCGTTGGTTAAACTGGGTTCATGACAGGAGTTCGCCGATGATTCGCAATGTTGTCGCGGTGGTGGTCGGGCTGGTTGCGGGAATGGCCGTCAACATGGCCCTCGTGACTCTGGATGTGGCGCTCTACCCCATGCCGGAAGGGGTGGACTTCTCCGACGCCGAGGGAGTGGCCGCTTACATGGGGACCCTGCCCCTGGCCGCCTTGCTGATCGTCCTGGCGGCCCACCTGAGCCAGGCCTTCGTAGGTGCCTGGGTTGCTGCCCGCATGTGCTCAAACCAGCCCATGAGTGTTCCCATGAATGTTGCCATGATTGTCGCCGGGCTCACCCTGTTCGGTGGGATTGTCAACATGAAAAGCATTTCCATGCCGACCTGGATGATGGTGGAGTTTCTGCTCTACATGCCTCTGGCGTACGCCGCAGGCAGGATGGAAATTAATCGGCGTAGCGCGCCGGCCCTCTGAGCCGGGGTTCCCCATCAAGACCGGCTCCATCTTCACCGATGCTGCGATTCGGACCGCGGCCGACAACCTGCGCGGGGTTCTGGATTGTGCAATCGAGCACACCGACACCCAGGCGGCTCTCGTGGTCGGGGATGGGCAGTCCGACCTTGCCCTGGCCCTGGTCGAGGCCTATCGCCTCTGCATGCCCGACGCGGCCTTCATGGATTTCGACGCCTCCGACCCGGCGGACATTCGCGCGGCCTTCGAGGCGATGGCGCCCGGCGACCTGGTGGTCCTGATTCAATCCACGAGCTTTCGGCTCGACGCCTTCCGCATCCGCCTCGAACTGTTCAAGCGCTCGCTCAAGGTCATCGAGCATCCCCACCTTGCGCGCATGCCCGGCGCCGAGGGCCTGGTCTATATCGACTCCCTGGCCTACGACCCCGATTACTTCCGAGGTGTCGGCCATGCCCTCAAGAAGCGAATCGACCGGGCGTCAATCTGCGCAATCGACAGCGGCGGCGAACGCCTGGTTTTCCCCGCCGGCCTCGAGCCGGCCAAGGTAAACATCGGCGACTATGCGGAAATGAAGAACATCGGCGGCCAGTACCCCATCGGCGAGGTGTTCACCGAGTCGAAAGACCTGGAAGCCGTGAACGGCCGGGCCCGCATCTCGTTTTTCGGCGACACCACCTTCACCGTCAATCGGCCCGAGCGGCCCATCACCCTCATGGTCGAGCACGGGCACGTCACGGGCGCCATCGACTCCACCCCCGAGTTCGACCGGGTTCTCGCCAACATCCGCGCCGACGATGGCGAGGTCTGGCTGCGCGAGCTGGGATTCGGCATGAACCGGGCCTTCACCCAGGAAAGAACCGTCAGCGACATCGGCACCTTCGAGCGGATGTGCGGCGTGCATCTCTCGCTCGGGTCCAAGCACACCATCTTCAAGAAGCCCAACATCCGGAAGAAGTCGGCCAAGCACCATGTCGATGTTTTCGTGCTGACCGAGACCGTCGAACTGGACGGCGAAATCATCTATCGAGACGGGGCTTGGCGGGTCTAGTCCCCTGAAACCCTTCTCCGGGTTTCGCGTCTCAGGTACGGTGTGAGTCCATTGGAGATTCGAAACACCACCAAGCGCCCCCTGAAGGTCCCCCTTCCCGGGGGGAAGAAGCTCTTCCTCGGCCTCGCGGGCAAGGGCCAGATCTCGGCCGGGGCCCTCGAACACCCCCCGCTGAAGGAGCTCATTGACAGCGGAGACATCGAGATCGTGGAGGGCGGGGGCGCGAAAAACACCGGCCGGGACCGTGTTTCCAAGGGCCCCCCAACGCGCCAATCCGGTGGTGGGGGCGGGGGCGGCGTCCGCCACACCGGCGACCGCTGACCACCCCTTGATTCCGCCGGCTTATTCGTCCTTCACCAGGTCGGCCAAATCCTTGGAGTAGTGCCGACGGATGCCTGCGCCCTCGAGGATTTCCTCCCGGGTTTTCAAGACGGTGGCGTGGTCGAAAGCGAAATCCTGCTTTCCTCTTCGCGTCGGGTTGTTCAGGTCATGCACCCCGCCATTGGCGAATTCAAAGAAGGTGGTGCCAGGGTCATGATTTTCCAGAAGGGAGGCGAGATGACGCAGGCTCTTGATGGGGGCCCCATCCACCGAACGCAACACCGGCCAGAGCAGGGGGGAGTCGTACCCCTTCGCGATGCGGTGGGAATGCAGGAAGAAGGTGGCGACGACCACATGGTCGCCTTCATTTTCGGCCGGCTGGCTTGCCTCCTTGATGCCGGTCCAGTTGCGCATGAGTTGAGCATGAAGGAGGTTGCCATTCATGCTGTTGACGAGTTCCTCGCTCATCTCGATGAAGGTGACCGGGCCGTAGACATAGTAGGAGGGATAGCTCCCCTCAAGCTCCACTATGCGCAAAGGAGCTTCGACCACCGTCGAGGCCTGAATTTCGGCCACTTTCCCATCTCGCCAAACGGTCAGGTTGATGGCGCCATCGGTGCTCGACCAAGGTATCTGGTATTCCCAATCCACCATGCCGGCGCCTTCGACATCGATGCGCCCGAAGTTGTCGACATCATGGCCGTCAATGGAGAGGAGGACATCCATGGCTTGGACATTGAAGTTTTGGGGGGTCCAATTCGCATTGGGGTAGAGAATCACCCCCTTCTGGTCCTTGGGCATGCGCAGGAAGGCCCGCATGGCCGGGTTTTCACACTTGCTCCAATTGACTGGCAACATGTGGACGCCGTCGAAAGTGCCGTCGGCCACATCGCCGATGAAGCGGGTCACAGTTTCGGCGGGGATGACATAGCCCACGTTGTCGGTCTTGGCCTGCTTGTCCTTCTGGAAGGCGATGCCGACGACCTGGCCGTCCTGGAAAACGGGACCTCCACTGTTACCTTCGTTGATGGGAGCGTCCGTCTGAATGGCGAGGCCCTTGAATCCGCCGGCCCGGCGAAAGAGGAATCGGGAAACGATGCCAGCCGTGGTGGAAATTTCCTCGCCGCCGGAGGGAAAACCTACGACTTGGACTTCTGAACCCACCGCGGGAAGACTCGCCGACAGGGATACGGTGGGAAAGGTGGAAAAAAAGTCCGGGTCTTCAGGGCGCAGCAGGGCGAGGTCGTCCTCATAGGACACATATGCGACATTCGCCTCGTAACGGTCTGCCGAGCCGCTGGGCTGGATTTCTATCCGCTGGGCGTAGCGGATGACATGGGCGTTGGTGATGAGAAGCCCGCCCTCGAGGATGACCCCCGACCCGCCCTTCGTGAATGGCGCGTTCTTGGTCCACGGCCGGTTGAAATCAGGCGTTCGGACCGTGGAGAAGATTTTGACCGCCGAATCCTCGGGTTGAGGGTCTTGGAGAGCGGCAAGGACAAGAAGGGGAAGCATCCACATGCCGCAATCTTATGGGACGACCCCAAGTTGGCAATCTCCCTTCCATTCAATCTCGCTCTTTTCCCTTCCGATTGTCGGCCGTTCGAGGGGAACGCGGCCCGGGCGCTAGGCTGAGTCCATGGGTTTGTCGTTCATCCCCTTCTTGTTGCAGGCGACCTTGGCTCTTCCTGAGGTTGAGTTTCTGCCCGAGCTGAGTTCGCATGCGGCGGTGGGTCCCAACTGGGTTCGGGGCGCCTCAGCGCCGACCTTGATTTGGATGGAGCGTGGCAAAGCGCAGTCCATGATTCTCCAGCAAAGCGTCCTGCAAGAGGGCGGCTGGTCTCCAAAGAAAACCCAAGCTGAGTCGGCCAAGGCTTTCGTGAACTGGGCGGATTTTCCGCAGGCCGCCGTGTCATTTCAGGGCAAGTCGCTTTATGCCGTGCTGGAGCATCTGGACCATCCGGGTCTCGCTTATGGAGTGCGTTTGAAAACCGGAACCGCAAATACAGCTTGGTTGCATAAGGACATGAGTGGTGTTGAGCACGGTTTCCCCAGCTTGGTTGCTCACCCGGAAGGAGGGTGGTTGGCGATTTGGTTGGACGGAAGGGGAGGCAAGGGCCACGGCCACGGCCCGGAGGGAGAAAAAATGAGCTTGATGGCCACCCGGGTTGCCCCCGATGGAACCGCCACCCGTGAGGCCGTTGTCGATGACCGAGCTTGCTCTTGTTGCTCCACGGATTTGGCATTCACCCAGGATGGGACGGCATGGGCGGTTTACCGGGATCGCGGCAAGGATGAAGTCCGTGATATTGCCCTGGTCCGGATTCCGGTCAATCCGGGGCAAGGCGGTGAAAAAAATCAAGCTGACTTTCAACCTCGAATACCGGTTGCCGATGGATGGAAGATTCCCGGTTGCCCGGTGAATGGCCCGGCGCTTGCCGTCGAAGGAAACCAACTGGCCTATTGTTGGTTCACCATGGGCAATAAAGGCAGTCGGCCCCAAGTCCGCCTGGTGTTTTCCGCCGATGGCGGCGTCACTTTTGAAACCCCGCAGCAAATCGCCTCCGGGCGTTCCCTGGGAAGGGTGGATTTGGAGTTCATGGATTCAGAAACCGTGCTCGTGACCTGGCTTGAATCCAAGAATCAAGGAGCGGCCTGGATGGCCAAGGCGCTGAACATAAAAACCGGTGAAACATCACCGGCGATTCCATTGGGAGAGGTGGCGGGTTCGCGGGCCGACGGATTTTTGCGATTGTCCAAACACCAAAACCATATTTATGCAGCTTGGTTGGAAGGCGGAGCCATCTTTACTGCGCGAATCAGGAAGCCAACGGAAGGGTGGTACGCTACGCAGGACTCGAGCCAGCAATCTGCGGATTAGGAGTTCGAGGGCGAGTACGTGCCCGCTTTCAATGTGATGGCGTCGGAGTGGCGGTCTTGGGGACGATATCCGTCTGCAGTTCTGGATCCGCCGCTGCCACATAGGAAGTCTCGAGTCCGAGTTCCTTCCGCACCAAATTGGTTCCCTGTGAGATTGCGGCCGACTTGAAGAAGGCGATATCTCGGTTGCATCCTTGTCGACCAAACCCGCAATCACTCGACACAATCAGTTGCTCGGGGTCGATGTGCTCTAGAGCAATCTTGATTCGGTCCGCAACCTCCTCGGGTCGATCGACCTGCAAGTTGCGATGGCTCACGGTGCCGACAGCAACCTTCTTGGGCAACCGCCCCTTCATCGCGCCGAACAGCTCGATGTCCTCGAAGTTGCGATCGGTCATCTCCACGGTCCACACATCGCCTTTCATGGCATGCATGTAGAGCTCGAAAGAAGCCTGGTAGCTGTTGTTGTCGATTACCTGCTGCATGTTTGGGTTGCCCCAGCAAGTGTGCACCCACAATTCGACATCGTCGAGGCCCTCGACCTCGCGGTTGAATGCATCAACCATGAACTTGCACTCGTCGCTATCCGCGCCGTAAGTATTGGCCCAGAAGTGCAGAGTCGGCTCCTCGATCTGGATGCATTTGCACCCGGCATCACGGAGCGCCAGTAGTTCCTTGTTCATGGCCTCCGCCATATCCCAGATAATCTGGCGATTGTCCTGGTACTTGCTGGTGTGGATGTCGAGGAAAAGGCCCATCACCTGCGAACAACAGGTGCCAAATTTGATTGGCTTCCCTGACTTCGCCTGTGCCATCCGGAAGATTTTCGGGTAGTCCAATGGCCGATGCTCGATTTTGTCGACGACCCGTGGCCAGCGCCAACCTGTATAGATTTCGTTGAGCAAAGTGCCTGGCGGATATCGCAGCCATGGCGAGCGCGTCTCTTCTGACTGGAGGTAATCACCCTCAAATCCGGCCCACCGCTGTAACGGATAATGATGCCAAGATCGCCCTGCCATGTCGTTGTCACAGTGAAGATCTCCATGCGTCAAAATGTCGAGACCAGCCCGTTCCTCATCTGACAAAATGACAGCCAACGCATCCTGGAATTTCTCTCGATACGAGGTGTTCATCATGCATGTGTCGAGTGGCTTGCCCTCCATGCTCATGTCAAACCAGCTTGGTCGGGGCCATGACCCGGTGATTGTGCATGGCAGAACTTTGTCTTTGGTGATGGTGTACATGTGTTAATTGCCAGCAATTACGACAATGGGCAGCCGGAAGTTGGCTAAGTAGGGGATTAAAGCCATTGGCGGAGGCCTAGATTATTAAGTCACCTGATTTTGGGATGTTTCTAAACTTCTTTATTCGTGAACCATTCCTCTACAACACTTCACATCATTCTCGGGGGTCTCGCAGGAGGCCTTGCCGGTGGCTTGGTCGTCTTCGCACTTTCGACGAATTCGGTGGATGCCCAATCTGATTATTCCGCCGAAGCCCCAAAGCTTGCCGTTGACTCTGTGGTTGGTGACGACCCGCTTGCCCAGAGAATGAACTCCCTTGAACAGGATGTTGCTCTTTTAGAAGGGCAACTAATGCGTATGAGGGAAGAGGTCGGTCAGGGTCCTAGGCGTGATGTGCCGCCCGTGGATCCCAAGCCCGTCGCAGCGGCTTTCCAAGACCCAGCCTTCCAGGAAAATGTTTTGGAAATTCTTGAGAGCCGGGAAGAAGCCCAAAGGCGCGAGCGGGCGGAACGCCGAATCGAGCAAGCCAAGAGACGTGTGGATCGTCGAATGGAGCGGTATACAGAAGACCTTGTCCTTTCTCCCTACCAGGCCCAGGAAATGGGACGCATCCTTCTCGAACAGGACCAGAAGGTTCGAGATTATTTCCGTGGGTTTCGAGAGAGCGGTGGTCCCTCTGACCAGGAGGAAATCCGCAGTACCATGACCGAAATTTTCGGAGGGACGAGGGATCAGCTTTCTCCGGTTCTCTCCGTTGACCAGATGAGTCAATATGAGGAATCTTCCCAAGGCATTATTTCTATCGAAATAAACGAAACCGATGGGCACAGATAGCGGCTCGTCTTTCTAGCGCTACTTTGTTGGGCGGGTGAATACGAACTCTTGGGGGCAAGAGAGTTTGGGTTGAAAAATGTATCCCCCCTGATTGAAGTTCTTCAGGTCGGCGGCGTCCTTGCAGCGGTTTTGGATGATGTATCGGCTCATCATCCCGCGAGCACGCTTGGCACAGAAGCTCACCACCCGATATTGGTCACCTTTTTTCTCTTTAAATACAGGAGTGAGAATGTGGCCTTTTATTTGGTCAGATTTGACCGCCTTGAAATATTCGTTGGAGGCGAGATTGATAAGAACATCATCGCCTTGCATCTGCAGTTGGCGATTGACGGCTTCGCTGATTTTAGATTCCCAAAACTCATAGAGGTTTTTGCCCCGAGCATTGGGCCACCGTGTGCCCATCTCCAGGCGGTAAGGCATTACCCAGTCCATAGGGCGCAACAAACCGTAGAGGCCGGAGAGAATCCGCAGGTGCTTCTGAGAAAAATCCAAGTCGGAACTCGAAAACGTCGCTGCATCCATTTGGGAGTAAACATCGCCCCTGAAAGCGAACAAACTGGGGACTGCCTGTCCTGCCGTTGCCTGGGCTGTCCAGGACTGAAATCGGGCGTGCGTCAAGTCCGCCAATTTTTTGCTTAGACTCATTAGTTCCGCCAAGTCAGCCGAAGATTGCTTCCGCAATCCCCCCACCAATTCTTGCGCCTCAGCGATGAAATGCGGCTCGGTGCATTGAATGGCCGCAGAAAAATCGGTTCCTAATTTCTTTGCAGGAGAGAGGAGAACAAGCACGGCCAGATTCTATTGTTGAGGACCAAGGCAAACCTGAAGCAAAGCTCTCATAGTCGGCGGTTTTGAAAGGCTTCTAGGCGGTCCCTTTCAATATTAGGTTTATAATGAGGGCCTCATCCGCAATCACGGGATGAGGCACCACCATGATTTACCGAAGCCTCCCTATTGCATTCTCCCTCCTCCTGCTGATTCCGCTAACGGGACAGCGGTGGCCCGTTTCGATTTCCCCGACCAATGTGTCTCCGAGTCCGTCGACTTGGACTCAGCGTGATCGCTGCGGCACGCCGGAACGCATGGGCCAAGCGCCTGGTCAGTCGGGAGATCCCACCGACTGTGGCTATTGGACGAACTCGCCTCAACCGGAGTACGACCCAACGTTTTATTACGACATCCCCGTGGTCTTTCACGTCATCCAGAACACTTCGGGCGACGGTTTCCTTAGTGCGTCAACGATTCAAGATCAAATCGATGTCTTGAACGAAGATTTCCAAGCGATTGTCGGTTCGCCGGGTGCACCCGGGACAAATGCAAATATACGTTTTTATCTAGCCACCAATGACCCACAGGGCAACTCGACCAACGGCATCACCTACAGCACGAACAACAATTGGTATATGGATTCGGGCAATTACTGGGATACGCTCGCTTGGGACACGAATCGCTACTTCAACATCTACACGAACGCTGTTCCCTGCTGCTATGGCTACGTGGCGGACTTCCCACAGACCGGGATTGTCGGTACGAACGAGGACCGAGTTGTTCTGTGGTGGGAAGCTGTAGGCAAGCAACCGACCCCCGGTTGGCCCGGAAACATGGGCCGCACCGCCACGCATGAGGCCGGACATTATCTCGGTCTCTACCACACATTTGATTCAGGCTGTGGCTCGGCGACCAACTGTTACGGCACAGGCGACCTCATCTGCGATACGAACGGGCAGCGGAACCCCACCTATGGATGTCCTAGCTCGGCGAGCTCCTGCGGAAGCCAGGACCCCTTCCACAATTACATGGACTACACGGACGACGCCTGTCTTTGGGAATTCACACCGGAGCAGGTCAACAGGATGCGGTGTGTTCTTGAGAACTGGCGACCGGACTTGTGGACAGGTTCTTCACCGACCCTTTCCGTTAGCAACCTAGTGGCGGGGCAAACGGCACTTGTAGAGGTATGGAATGCCACGCCGAACAACCGCTCCCACTTCGCTTGGTCTCTCAATGGTGGAGGTCCTATTTCTACGCCGTTTGGGGATGCAATGTTGACACCGCCTTATCAACTAAGG
>DCAK01000084.1:0-355 GCA_002311925.1 Planctomycetes bacterium UBA1135 | reverse complement strand
ATCCAATCCCCTCCCATCAGGGAGCCGCTCTATTCCTGCCCCTGCCCGTGACACGGTCCGCTCCTTGTCAGTCCTTGCGTAGGATTTGTAGGGCGTCTGCGGTGACGTGGCCCGTGGTGCCCTTGTTCGAAATGGTGACAGCGCTCTGTTTGCCAGGAATGTAGTTCGGTCTGTCTTCCACCATTTTTGCATCACGTGATTCTGAGATATTTCTAAACTCTTTTATTCATGAACCAAATCCCTACAACACTTCACATCATTCTCGGGGGTCTCGCAGGAGGCCTTGCCGGTGGCTTGGTCACCTTCGCGCTTTCGACGAATTCGGCGGATACCCAATCTGATTATTCCGCCGAAG
>DCAK01000012.1:2344-3243 GCA_002311925.1 Planctomycetes bacterium UBA1135 | reverse complement strand
GCCCAAGGAGGGCAGAACTGCAGTTGGTCCTGGGCGGGGGCTCCTAGCAACTCGCTCTACGGCTTCCTTTACTCGCTCTCGAACACAGGCATGACCTACAACGGCCATAATTTTGATGTGGGAAGCAACTACACGCTTTTCAGGACCGGAATGAATAGCTCAACCGGCTCTGGTTCATTGGCGGCCACGATTCCTGGACACCTGTCCAACCTCACGGTCTACCTTGAGGTTGGGGCTCAGGACAGCTCTGGTCTCTTCGATTCCAATCTTTTGACTCTGAACATCAACTAGAAGGGCCCAGAAGCCTTTTCCGGGGGCCGGACGCCAAGCGTCCGGCCCCTTTTTCTTTTCCCGTTCCTCTCAAGAGTTCCAATGGGTTTTGCCGAAAAGAAGTCAGGCCCTCTTACCACTCATGACTTCCACCCAAGAAACCCTCAGCCAAGCCCGCCAATGCCACGAGGAAGGGCGTTTCCACGCTGCCGCCGACCTCCTTCTCGAGGCCTATCGCAACAACCCTGCCGACCCCGCAGTCGCCCGTGAACTTGGGTTTTTGCTGCATTCCGTGGGTGACCTTTCTGGCGCTGCCCGCTTTCTCCATAGGGCCTTCCAGGGGGACCCCTCGGACTCTGAAACCGTGGCGGAATATGTATTGGTTCTGCACTCCCAAGGCCGCGGAGAGGAGGCGAGCCACCTCCTGGTTTCCAGCCTCGAACAAGGTTTGATTCCGGAGGAATTGGCCAAGCGCCTCGCCGCTGCCTGACCCCGAATCCTCGGCCTGCGGTAACCTTTCCCTGCCGCGTGATTGAACCCGTAGAGCCCGACCCCGAAACCGCGGAGGCGGTCAAGCCCGCCCCTCCCCGGACCGACCCCATCCTCCTCGAGGATTTGGCTTCCTTGGA
>DCAK01000012.1:308-2333 GCA_002311925.1 Planctomycetes bacterium UBA1135 | reverse complement strand
ATCCTGGTTCCCAAGGTGGAGCAGGTCTTGCGCATGGCCCGGGCTGCCTTCAACCCTCCGGAGGATTATCCCCTGCAGCCGGGGGCCGAAACCCCTTCCCTCCGCCCCACCGAATTCGGGGTGGACTGGACCGACGCGGACCGCCTGCTGCGAATCTTCTGCGGCCTGCACTGGGGAATGAAGGGGCACGACCCCCTTTGGGAAGTGCGCCTTGAAGTGATTCCCCCTCTCCAACCCGACCCCCTTCGTTCGGGTGGACTCAATCGTGTCGCAGCGCGAAGAGCCGAAAGTCGATTCCGTGAATGGGACCGATTCTGGCATGAAGACGCCCCGGGGAATCCTGTTCTCCTGGGGGCCTCCGCCCCCTGCACCCGCTTTTTCGAGCACGACGACCCGGACTCGGCAGCGGCCGAATACCTCGGGGGGGCCCTTCATGCCCTCCAGGTTTCCGGATGCCTTCTGGCGCTCCTGGATGCCGCCCGCGAAGAAGCGGGAACCCCTTAGACATGCCCACGTCTCCAGTCGAATGCCCCCACTGTGGATATTCCCTCGCGACCTTTGCCGAAACGGTCGAAGCCCTGGAGGGAGAGGGGAAGTGCCTCCTCTGCGGAGGGGAAATGGACCTGAAGGATCTTGAAGCGGCGGTGGACAAGTTTTCCACCAAGGAAATCAAGGACGAGGGCAAGGAGAGGGCCGAAGCCGAGGCGGAAATCGCCGAGGAGGAAGAACTCCTTGATTCCTCCCCCGATTTCGGAGACGAGGGCGAAGACGAAGAAGATCCCTTCTTCTGAAAACTGAACGCCCTCCCCCTCGCCAAGGAGGCCCGAATCTCTTATCCTGCGGGGTCCACGGGCTCCCCAACCGCCCATGGAAACGCCATTTCCCGCCCTTGCAACGGGCAACCCCTGAAAAGAATCCCCAATCATGGCTAAAACCGCCAACAAAGTCGCCATTCGTCCTCTCGGGGACAAGGTCCTGGTCCAACGTCTCGAAGCTGCCGACATTTCCGCCGGTGGAATCGTTCTCCCCGACTCCGCCAAGGAAAAACCCCGCGAAGGCAACATCCTTGCCGTCGGCGAAGGCCGGCTCCTCAAGGACGGCTCAAGGGCCGATTTCTCCGTCAAGAAGGGCGACCGCATCCTTTTTGCTTCCTACGCCGGCACCGAAGTCGAGTGGGAAGGCGAGGAATTCCTCATCCTCTCCGAGGACGACATCCTCGGGATAGTCGGCTAATTCAGAAGGAGAACTCCCATGGCAGTCAAAAAAATCTCATTCGACCAGGAAGCTCGCGAACACATCCGCAATGGTGTGAGCAAGCTGGCTTCCGCCGTCAAAGTCACCCTCGGCCCCCGTGGTCGCAACGTCATCATCGAGAAATCCTTCGGGACCCCCCTCGTCACCAAGGACGGGGTTACCGTGGCTCGTGAAATCGAGCTCGAAAACAGTTACGAGAACATCGGAGCCCAGCTTGTTCGCCAGGTGGCGGCCAAGACGAGCGACATCGCCGGTGACGGAACAACAACCGCGACAGTTCTCGCTGAAGCCATCTACGAAGAAGGTCTCCGCAATGTCGCAGCCGGCGCCAACCCCGTCGAGCTCAAGCGCGGCATGGAAACCGCCGTCGCCACTGTCGTCGAATTCCTCAAGGAAAACTCGACCCCCGTTGGCGACGTGAAGGAAATCGAGCAGGTCGGCACCATCGCCTCCAACAACGACCCTGAAATCGGCGCCAAGCTCGCCGAGGCCTGGGAGCAGAGTGGCGGCAAGGATGGAGTCATCACCATCGAAGAAGGGCGTTCTCTCGAGAATGAAATCGAAACCGTGGAAGGGATGCAGTTCGACAAGGGCTACCTCTCTCCCCACTTCGCCACCAACCCGGAAACCCTGGAGTGCGAGCTTGATGACCCTTACATCCTGATTTTCGAGAAGAAAGTCTCGAACATTCGCGACCTTCTTCCCGTTCTTGAGCAAGTCGCGAAGGAGGGTTCCTCCCTGCTCGTGATTGCCGAAGACATCGAAGGCGAA
>DCAK01000012.1:0-258 GCA_002311925.1 Planctomycetes bacterium UBA1135 | reverse complement strand
CCCGGATTCGGGGACCGTCGCAAGGCCATGCTTGAAGATCTCGCCATTCTGACCGGTGGCACCGCTTTGATGGAGGATCTCGGCCACAAGCTCGAGTCCACCACCCTCGACCAGCTGGGTCGAGCCAAGCGGGTGACCATCACCAAGGACAACACCACCGTCATCGAAGGCGCCGGGAAAAAGAAAGCCATCGATGGCAGGGCCGACCAAATCAAGGCCGAAATCGAGCGCACCTCCTCCGACTACGACCGCGAAAAG
>DCAK01000056.1:35543-35808 GCA_002311925.1 Planctomycetes bacterium UBA1135 | reverse complement strand
ACCTTTTTTCTTGGCTACCGCCACTTTGCGAAATTGAAATGCATGATGCAGAATTCGAATTACGAAGCTTTCCGTTCCCAATCAGCACTATTGGAGACTTTCAAGCAACTATCGAATTATGGCCCATGGACGGATATCTAGCTGTCACTCCTCTTTTAAGCCAAACCACTACTTATTCCCTTGTCCAGTACGGACCTTCAGATCCAACCCCTGTTACGGGATCTGTTACGGCCTCACAAGGCACAACCACTTTAGATATGTTGAT
>DCAK01000056.1:31674-35536 GCA_002311925.1 Planctomycetes bacterium UBA1135 | reverse complement strand
GAATGTAAGCCATGGTTTCGATGACCCCACTCAGGGCATGTGGGCATATATTACTTTCGATGGAACCTTATATGGGCAAACGCCTACCCAGGCTAGCTTTTACAACCTTACTGTTGGCAATTTGGTCGCTGGGCAGACAGCCACCTTTAGTGTTGACTCTGCAGACCAACAGAGGCCCGTATGGCTAGCTTATGGATTCCAAACAGGGCAATCATGGATTACACCGTTGGGTGTTTACTTAGGATTCCAGAACCCAAAACAAGCTGGAAATCGACTAGTAACAGATTCCTCGGGTAGCGCACAGTGGACTCTTCCTATCCCTTCACATGCCTCCGGGGTGACTGTTTTCATCCAGAGTTGTCAAATCGGCTGGGTTTCACAACTGGTTGCGGTTACGATTCAGTAACCTCAGCCCAATGCGTCTAACGTTCAAGGTGCTTTTGGCATAGGCAAGCAGTCTTATGGACATACCTGCCCTCCTCGCTTGGCTTCTGATTCGGATTGACCAAATTTGGCATGGCCGATTTTTTGCGGTCATCATCCTCGCCTTTGTAGTTGCTAAGGTTTTAAATTGGGTGGTTTCCACGGTCTTGAAAGGCGCCGCCGCCAGAACTAAAACCCTGCTTGATGACCGCTTAGTGGCCCTTCTACACGGCCCCTTGATGAAATCGGTGATGTTGGTGGGATTGTTGGTTGCCTTACAAACTTTGGGCTGGGAAAAAGAAAGTTACGGACTACTGACTCAAGTGGTCAATACGCTGATTCTTTTCTTTTGGACTGGATTTGCTTTCAAAGCCAGCGCTCTCATTCTTAAAGCGGCTTGCAAGTCTCCAAAACGCTTCCAAGCCATTACCGACAGCACCTATCCCTTTTTTGACACCATCGGCAAACTGGCAGTAGTCGCCCTCATGGTTTGGGTGATGATCGGGATTTGGAATTGGAATGCCACCGGTTGGTTGGCCTCGGCCGGAGTGGTAGGTATTGCGATTAGCTTTGCCGCCAAAGACACTTTGGCCAACCTTTTTGCCGGTATTCTCATCATTGCCGATGCCCCCTATCGGGTCGGTGATTACATCGTTTTGGAAACTGGGGAACGTGGCGAGGTCGTTCACATCGGCTTGCGCTCCACCCGCATGCTAACTCGGGATGACGTTGAAATCATCGTGCCCAATGGAGTCATGGGAAACGCCAAGGTTTACAACGAAACCGCAGGCCCCAGCGTCAAAGGGCGCATCCGGGTTAAAGTCTCGGTGGCTTACGGCACCGATGTCGAACAAGTCCGGAATATCCTTTTAGATGTTGCCCAGGCCGAAGCCTTGGTTTGTGAGGAACCTGCCCCCCGGGTCCGTTTCCGCAATTTCGGCGCTTCGGGTTTGGACTTGGAGCTTTTGGGATGGATTGAAAAGCCGGTGCTACGGGGCAGAGCCATTGATTCGCTCAACGAAACTGTTTACCGGAAATTTGCCGACGCCGGTATTGAAATTCCGTTTCCGAAGCAGGACGTCTACGTGCGCAAAATGCCCGAAGCCTGAGTTGAAGGTCTGCCGGTACTCGGAGCCTCAAACTGTTTACTGAATGACGGCTTCTAAAGGCTGGCTAAGTACGCCGGCATAAAGGTCTAATCCTTGCAACCAAACCGTGCGCCCGGCCGCTCCACTTGGAATATTTGCAGTCCAGTGGGCTTCACCTTGAGAGTTCGCGGTAGCCGCTGGCATTTGCACCAAAGGTAAGGTGAGCGAAACGCTTCCCCACTCAGATGGTGTCGGCCCATCCCCGCGCAGAGACCAAGCCAAAATAATTTGGGTGCCTGGAGCACATCCACCAATCACCGCAGTGGCGGTGCCGCCAGCTTGAAGGCCAGTAATGGATGTGGTGTGCAAAGGGCTACCGGAATGCAATTCCACCCGACCAGCCCAATGGGCCAACCGAGATTCCCGTGCCGACCAAACTAACCAATCCTCACTGCCATCCCCATTGATGTCACCCACGGTGGCCAAAATCTGACCGAAGCGCACGCCTGTGTCGGAACCGTGCAAGCGGGATAACAATCGACCGTCATCGCCAGAATAAACTTCTACTTTGCCGGTTTCTTCATTGGCAAAGCGGGCGGCAATGACAAAGTCATCCACACCGTCGGTATTAACGTCAGCGGCGGAAACTTTGGTTCCAAACTCGGCACCAATTTCTAAAGATTCAAAAACAAAAATCTCAGCACCGGTGGCGCCGGAAATCACGTGGGCGTTGCCCCAATAAGCTCCACCCGGAGCGCCGACGAGAATGTCTCCTAGGCCGTCACCATCGAGATCACTGGTTCCGGCTATAGCATTTCCGTAATAAGCTTTGGAATAATTCCCGCGATGAATCCGGATGAGGTGCCCGCTTGCGCCTGAGTAAAGAAAAACCGAACCGGCGCGGAAATGCCCGGTGTCGTCATAGTGGGCACCAACGGCATAGTCGTCCACGCCATCACCATCGATGTCTTCTAAAGCACTTACCGTATGGCCGAATTCCATTTCAGAAACGGAGCCAAAATGACTGCGAATCATTTGACCTGTGGCGCCGGATAATACATGAGCGTGGCCGGTAATCATCCCTTGGCTTTCCCCCGCCGGGGCGCCAGCTAAAATATCGCCGATGCCATCGCCATCAATATCCCCAACCGAGGCCAGGGAAAAACCACAATGACCTCCAGGGAATCCCGGCGAAACCCACAGAATTTGCTGGGTGCCTGAAGAAAACGCATAAACACCACCGCTATTCGGGCCGCCGATGGAATCAAAAACTGCACCAGCAATGATGTCGGCAAGGCCATCGCCATCAATGTCACCGGGTGATGTGACGGCATAACCCAACCAAGCATCAGCAACAACACCGGCCCATTCGAGCAACAAACTTCCGTCGTGACTGGAACGGATTTCTACTTTGCCACCTTCCACTGCACCGCCATCAAATTCAGGCGCACCAATCAGCAAATCCGCAAAGCCATCCCCATCAAAATCTTCGATTGGCGACAAGCCCCTGCCATACAACTCCACATCAGAACTGCCATCCAAACCAAGGATGAGGTCCTGAGGACTGAGAAAAGGGAGCCAGACGAGGAGCAAGCACGAAATAGCCATGCTGCAATTTAACCCGAAAACAGATTCTCAACCGAAATCCCTGGAAGTTTTTCTCAATTTGAAACCCCTTTTTCTCAATTTGGGAGTGTTATTTGCTTTTCTGCCATTCTCCTTCGCCTCGCATCCGCGATTTCTACTTCTAAACCCATACACTAGGCTGACTCGGGATGAATAAATCTGCTTTTTGCTCCATCGTTGCCTTCCTTCTCTGCCTAGCGGTCATCATCGGCTTGGATTCAGGGAACCAGAATGAATCAGCTCTTAAAGCCACGCTCAGTGTCCCAGCACAAGAAATCCAAGGAGATGGCTCCGTCAAGGTGACCTACGAACTCACCAGCCCGGAAACCGTCCGCTTCACTTTCGAAAGCATTGGACCCCACTCCACTGGGCCCCGAGTAGACTAGCCGGCTCGGGTTCCCAGCTACGCTCGAGTTATTTGGAACGGCATTTCATACCTTCAAAAACTGCCTCACCGCAGCGTGTTTTTGTTGAGCTCCCTGCTTCCGCTATTTCTCAAACCAAGAATGAAAACCAATTGGTTTACGAATCCTTTAATGCGGAAGGAGAACTTCTGACTTGCGGAAAATTCTAGTAAATTTGACTGGTGACTAAGTCGGTCTTAATTGAATTAGACCCACCAGTTCCACGGACAATCACTGCTTGGAGATACACCGGAATGGTGGGTAAACTCGAAGGCAAGAAAAAGTTAACGCTGGCTTCGCCGGCTGAATTGGAAAAACCTC
>DCAK01000056.1:18599-31650 GCA_002311925.1 Planctomycetes bacterium UBA1135 | reverse complement strand
ACCAGAACCCAGAATGGTGACCGGATTGCCAACGTCAATGCCTAAGCCACCAAGTTGAGGTGGAAAGAGGGAGCCAGAGTTGGGGCCGCCTAGAAACCACACTCGTTCGCCAGCATCAGCGCCAGTAGTAGCGAAAACCGCAGTGAGACCCCGCAATAAGGTGGTGTGAGTCAATTCGAAAGGCTCTACCGCGGTATCCCGCCAACCGGCAACCGTATCTGCCGTATTATTTAAACTACGCCAGTTCTCAGCGTAATTAACTTGACCGAGGGGATAACCGTTCTTGTTTTTGTTGTGGTTTGAAAAATACTTAATCCGAGAACCCGGTGAATAAGCCATGATGGTCCGGTAAGCGTTATTGGAGGTGCGCCAGCCGAAGGAATAACTGTACGCGCCACTACTGGCGTTCTGATGGTCATGGGTGCAACCCATATTGTGACCAAGTTCGTGACCGAAGGAGTAATAGCCGGTGGCACATGAACGAGAAACCACACTAAATGCATAGTCCTCAAATCCGTTGCTGACATTGGTCATGACGTAAGCAATACCACAGTACTGCGAGCCCCCCACAATCAGGCAAACCAAATCTGCGCCATACTCATCACGCAAAGCATGCACGTCATCCATGTGGCCATCATTCTTTTTACGAATTCGGTTGAGCTCCGTGCCGAAGTCACCATTTTCGGTATAGCCGACCTCTTCCTGGGAATATACTAAGACTAAACGTTGGTTAACATCGGACTTTTGATAAGCCGCATTGGTTTCAGTGACCGCCAAGTTAATTAAAGATTGCATGGCGGTGGTTCCACCTTGATTGTTTTTGGCTTTGGTGGTGTAAACCACCATCACATCCACATCAGGGTTTCCAGTACCGCGATGACCATTGCCCTGTTTACCGGTCGGCAAATTGATGGCGTGAGCCGCACTGGTGGCACAACTTGGGAACGCCGAGGAATCCAATTCTGCAATGTAATGCAGTCCGGCTCCAGCACAGGAAATCCGGAACAACCGGTCTTGAAAAACCACCGATGCGGTAACTTTATCCTCAACCAAAGCAAAGGTGGCAGAACCCTCCGCGTCCTCACGCAAGGTTCCAGACCAACAAAATCCGTCCGGAGCCTCCTCTCGACTTTCAAAATCTACCGTCACTGTTAAGCCGGCTTCCAAAGTCAGACTAAAAGAGGAAACTCCTCCTTTGGCAGTCGAAAACAATAGGCCGTAATCCAAGTCCACGGTGTGATGCTTGAGAGTTAAGGACACATCTTCTCCAAGAGTGGCGGCGGCATTTTCTACCGGCCAAGCGAATTGAGGAAGCGAATCCGTAGCCGGAGCTTGGATGAAGAGGAGGAGGAATGAAATCAACATGGTTTGGTAATTCTACATCAAAAGAGGCAGAGGCCGCCAAAAAGGCGACCTCCAGGTTTTGGAGCCAGAGACGAGATTTGAACTCGTGACCGCCGCTTTACGAAAGCGGTGCTCTACCCCTGAGCTACTCTGGCTCAGCCAGCAACGACCATCGCCGGCACGTGGCCGGCGGCGGCGGCGCCCAAGGCTCGGGCACAGGAAGCAGCCAAGGCCACATTTCCTTCCGTCATGGCGGATTCCAAAACCTGGGAATTCACTTCCGCCCCGGTTCTGGAGGCGAGAACGGCCAAAGCGTCGGCCGCAGCCACCCGGGCTTCGCTGCTCCGGGAGGAATCGGCAATCACGGCCTCCAAGGAGGTCCCATCCAAAACCCCTCCTGCCCATCCAAGGGCAGCCATGGCGGGAATGGCGACGGCGTCTTCGCGGCCGGTCGCTTCGGCGATGGCTCCACAAAGGCCGGAAGCGCCGCCATGGGCTGCCACGGTGGCCATGGCCCTGGCGGCTGCTGCAGCGGTAGCCAAGTACCCGGCGCGGCGGGAATCCAGGTCGGAAAATGCGGAGGTCACCGAACCTGAATCCAGGGACTCGACGATTTCGGCGCCGTCGATGTCGGCCGTGGAATCGTTCCCGAGAACGAAGATGGCGGTGTCCACATTCCGCAAATCGCGCTGGATTTCGGAAACCACGCGGTGGGCATAGAGGTCGGAGAGAGGGTCTGCAACGACCACGGCGTCGGCGGCGGTTCCCAAGTGCATGTTCACCAAGCCATCTGCTCCGGAGCTCGCCCGGGTCACTGTGACGCCGGCATCCTCTAGATTGGAGGCAAGAGTGGACGCCCTTTCATCGACGGGGTCGATGATGTGAACGACTCGGGCTGCGTCGAGGTTCATGGCTTGGGCAAGGACGGCGGCCACGACAGGGTCGTGAGCCCCCATTCCCGCCTTGGCGATGGCGGCAGCGCTGCGAACCCCGGGAGACCCAGAGGCGAGAGCGGCGTCCAGGCCAGCCGAGGGAACCTTGCCCGGTCCGTCCAACAATGCGATGAGCTCGATGGCGACCGCGTTGCCGCCGATGGCTACGGCTTTGCGGAGGGCTCCGTCAAGGACGGAACCGCCCAAGGTCAAAGCTGCCGCTTTCTGGGCATGGAGAGAATCCTCGAAGGAATCATCACCATCGGCGACAAGACCAGCAAGGATTGCAATTTCTGAGGCGTAGGCGTGAGCAAGCTCAACCCCGGCATGGGGGTTTCCCAGTTCACTTGAACGCAGGAAACAATGCTTGGCCAGCTCGAGGGGAACCAAGGAGTAGGGGACCTCGTAGAAAGAGAGGGTGGCACCACTCACATCCCAAAGGACTCCATGGTTCTCGGCCGGAGACAGGCCCGCGGCGCCATTGGAGGCGTAGGCCAATCCCTGGGCGAACAATAGGTCGGAGGCTGATCCACCACCAAGCTTGGCGGCCATGGCCCTCACACTGCCGTCTTCATCATGGAGGGCGAGGTCGGCAATGCGGGCTGCGGTGCGGGGGTCCTCCAATTGAGCGAAGACCAGGAGGCAACCCAGGCGCACTTCGACATTCGTGGAGTGACTTGCGGCGAGAAGGGGTTCGACGATTTCACTTCCCAGACGAGAGAGGGCGTAGTTGGCGCCGAGGCGACGTCCTTCATCCTGAGAAGCGAGTTCGGCAACCAAGGGGGTCGCAGCAAACGGGCCGAAACGAGCCCCCAACTGAAATATGGCACGGGCGCGATCGCCGTAGGAATCCGAAAAGCAACCAGAGGCAGCTTCGGTGGCGGCATCGCCATCACGGATGGCCTCACGACCCGCTTCCGAAGCGGCTTCGATGATTTCCAGGGCGAAGGTCTCGAATTCACCGCCGGCGACCATCAACTCCAGGAGGGCGTCCTGACTGTCGTTGAGGAGCTCCAGTGCGACCAGCTGGTCGGGAGCCAAGCTCACCACCTGCCGGAAATTCTGAATGGCAGCCTCGAAATCGCCAGCCCGATAGGAAGCCATGCCTTCTCCGAATACCTGCTGAACATCCTGGGCAGGAAGGGCTGGGGCGAGAACGAGGAAGGAGAAGAGGAGGCCGATGCGGCTCATGCTTGCAAGAGGGGGAATGCCCGATTTTGATGACCGGGCGGGGGGGGTGTGGATGGGATTCCTCTAGCGGAACCGACCCACTCGGCAACATGATAGGTTCACGCGAAAAGGGGTCAAGGAAAGGGAGGGTGGCAAATTCGGCCCAAGCGAGCCGACCGGGAGCATCCAGTGGTGCTCGGCCAAGTGGCAGGTTCATTTTCCAGGAAGGCGTCGGCGAGGAGAGCAAAGGCCGTGGCTTCTCTCCAATCCGGATTCCATCCCAGTTCCTGGTAGGAATGGACTCCGATTGGGTCCAGATTGCGTTTCAGGGCGGCCACGAGGGCGAGGTTGCGGGCGCCCCCCCCGCATAAATAAACCGGACCCTCCAAACTCGCCGATTGTTGAATGGAATCGGCCACCGCCCAGGCGGCAACCTCGACCAGAGTCGCCATCAGGTCGGCAGAAGAAGCCTGGGGATGAAGTGCGCAAGCCCGGGCCAGGAAGGGGGCTCCGAATTCCTCCAGTCCCGTGCTGCGCGGGATTTCCCTCGCGAAGAAGGGGTGAGCCTGGAGGGCCTCAAGAAGGCCGGGAATGCAGGCTCCGGACAAGGCGAGAGTTCCGTCGGTGTCGCAATCCCCCAGGCCCTCCCTGCGGGCGAGAGCATCCAGGGGACCGTTCGCGGGTCCGCAATCCCATGCTCGAGGAGGGGAATCTCCCTTGAGAAGAGTGAAGTTGGAAATCCCTCCCAGGTTCAGAATGCCCAACCCCGGAGCGGAATGTCGGTGGAGAATCCAGTCTGCGAAGGGGGAAAGCGGAGCCCCCTGCCCCCCAGCCGCCAAATCGGACCAGCGGAAATCACCCACCGTCGGAATCCCGGTGACCGCGGCCACCACCGCAGGGTCGCCCGCCTGCAGAGTCCCCCCGGCCGGGTCCCCATCGTGATGGAAGACCGTCTGACCGTGGCAGCCCACTACGCGGATTTTGCTCGGGGAAATTTCCAACTCCACCAGGAATTCCTTCGCCGCTTCCCCGAAGAGAAAACCGAGCCGGTGATGCCAACGGGCGAAATCCTCCAGCGACCACCCGGCCGAGGATCGAATGCCCTGCGTCACTTCATCAGGAAGGGGAAGCATGGCCCCCCCACGCGAAGAAACTTTCCGATCCGCTCCCTGGCCTGAGATTTCGATGAGAGCGAGGTCTACCGCATCGGCGGAAGTCCCCGACATGATTCCGAGAATCAGCCGGGCATCTCGGCCCCCGGCGACCGCATCCACCCCTTCCCTATTCGGGAATCACCACGAGCGTATTCAGGCGAAGGACATCACCCACAGTCTCGAGAACCCGATGTTTTGCGATTTTTTCCACTTCTTTTTTATTTTGCACTACCGTGTAGGGTTCCTGCAGGTCCGCCTGCAATTCGCGGTTGGCATCAACAATGCGCTGCATGTCTTTAGGATGGTCGGACCCGTAATACATCTTGGAGAGTTTCCAGAGGCTGTCGCCGCTCACAATCAGATGGGTGTGGGGTCCCTTCGGCTCGGGCGCGGGGGCAGGAACGGAGTCCGCTGCAACCGCGGGGGTCGTGGAGAGTTTGGGCAGCCAAATCTTCTCTCCCTGAATGAGAGGCCGTCCGTCGAGGCCGGGGTTGAGCTTCAGAATCTCGTTGTACGCATTGCGACTGCCAAGTTGGGATTGGGCGATGCTCCAAATGCTGTCGCCAAGGGCGACCCGGTGGGACACCACCGTAGAGGGCGGGAACTCGATAATCTTGGCGGTGACCTCCGGCTTTTGGGAATCCGTGGGCCCCGAAGCCTCGGCGATGGCCAAGGCCGGAACGGCATCCGGATATTGGGTGAGCACCTTGGCGGGTTGGGAACCCGGATTGGGCTCCAAGCCGTTGATGATGACCACCGAAAGGAGGATTCCAACCAGCGCAAGCGCGCTGGCGATGATTTGTTTTTCAAGTCGACCCATTCGTTTTTTTCCCCGTCCCTGGGATGAATGGCCCAAGGTATCGGGCCAACCCCACCAATCCAAGGGAATTCTGCTTCCACCACATCTTGTGGCCCTTCCCCCCCCCTTGGACAAGAAATTGTGCTTGTCAGCCCTTCAACTTTTCCCGGGCCCCCTCCTCTTCGCCATCCGGAATGTGGGGAGTGAAGATCCAGAGGCGGCGGAGCCGCTGCGCGCGAAGCACCCCACGCGCCTCTTCCGGGGTCAGTTCCGACGGCACCCACCGGGCGAGAAACTTTGTCACGCCCTGGCGATCGACCCAGGAAAGTGGTCGACTGAATACCCACCGGCCCAGGGGACCGGGCGAAAAGGCCGCGCCGAAATCCACCAGGCCCACTCCTCCCTGGTCGTCCAGGAGAATGTTCTGGCGCTGGCGAAGGTCCATGTGAAAGACGCCGCGTTCGTGAATGGCATCGGCAAGAAGGAGGAGGCGATCGGGGATTCTGCGGGGTTGGCGAAGAAAACTTTCCTTGCAGAGAGGTCGGCCCGGGAGAAGGGACATTGCCAGGGCGTCACGGTCCAGCCGATGGAGAACCTGGGGGACTCCCTCGACCCCATCCAATTTCCCAAGGGCGCGGGCCTCGCGAGCCAACAACCACCGGGCCAAGAAACGGCCAAAGAACCCGAGGCCGGCCACGTCCTTCACGATGGAGGGGCCGGAGGGTCCAAGAACCCTGTAGACCCGCGGCTTGAGCATGGAATCCCGGCTCAGGAGGTCGCGGGGAGACTCTTCAAAATCCTTGCGGGACCATGCGCCCATTGCCGTCATCCCGAGGCTCCGGTGAAGGGCGACCATTGAGGAGAGGTCGCGATTCCGGCGAGGACCAGCGCCAGGACCAGACCCCAGGGCCATTCGTGGTTGGCCGTCACGCGCGCCCAGGAAAACTTGCGGGCATCCCCGCTTCTCCACGAGCCCAATCTGGGAAGGAAATTCGGAACGTTGGCCGCGTGTCTCTCCAGGTCCTCCCCGAAGATGGCCTGCAGGCGCGGGTATTCGCGGCGGAACTTGCGGGGGAGATATTCGAAAAGAAAAACCGCGGCCAAAAGGGCGAGGAATCCCCAGACCAACTGGCCCCGCAGGGTGTCGGGATTGCCAGCCGCAAGGCCCACCCCCAGAAGGGCGAGAAAGGAACCAAGGTAGGCGGGGTTGCGGGTGTGGGCGTAGGGCCCGGTCGTGGTCATGTGGAGGTTCTTGTCGAGGTGGCCGAAGGACCAGATTCTCAGGGCCCAGGCGAAAGCCACCAGGAGACATCCGGCAAGAAAGGTGCCGGGTCGAGGGTCCGAAGCGGCCACCAGGAGAAGGCCGCTGGCGAAGACCACGGACTTGCGAAGGAGGCGAAGAATGGAAGGAATGGCTTTCATCGTTTCACCGGGGTTGCGGGTCCGGGAAAGGGACGGGACAATTGTCGGGTCCAGGGAATCTCATTCAACCCCTGAAATGAAAAAAGGCTACCTTTCCGTATTCCTGCTGCTCGCCGCCGGGTGTGGCTCGGCCCTCGTTTCCAGCTATTCCATCCAGCCGGAAACCTCCCCCAGCAAGGTGACCCTCAAGGATCACCGGACAGGCGCCACCCTCGGCCTCCTCAACGAATCCCACACTTCCAAGGACGCCTTTTACTCCGAATCCCGTCGGGATGCCGATTACAAAGTGGTGAGCGACCTGCAAATGGGCGCTCTCATGCTCCAGCTTGAAAAAAACGGGCTCTTTCGCGAAGCCGTGGACGGCGCGGTTCGGGTGCCGGGAGCCCGCACCAGCATCCTGGTGAACCGGGGCGGACGAACCTGGACCCTCGCCTTCAGCACCCTGGATGGAGCGGACCGTCAACAATTGGTTCAGGATTGCCGCAACGCCGTCCGGGCCATCTACGACGCCAACCAATCCTTCCAGGTGGTGGACAATCAAAAAGGGGCCGGATTCTTTTTGGAAGAACAGAACAAGTTGCGGGAAGAAGCGCGCAACCGAGGGCGGAAGCGGTGAGTATTTCAGGGGAAACTCTTGTCGTGATTCCCGCAAGGCGGGCCTCGACCCGGCTCCCTGAAAAACTCCTGCTCGCAGAATCGGGGAAGCCCCTGTTGGCCCACACCCTCGAACGCTGTCTCGAGGCCTCCCTCCCCAATCGAGTGATTGCCGCCGTGGATTGCGAAGAGCTTGCGGCCATCGCCCGGGAAGCGGGGGCCGAAACCATCCTGACCGACCCATCCCTCGCCTCGGGTTCCGACCGGGTCGGCGCAGCCGTCGCCCATTTCCCGGAAGCCGTGGCCGTGGTCAATGTCCAGGGGGACGAGCCTGAAATCGAGGCCGAAGCCGTGGATGCCGTCCTCCAGGCCGTGCTGGATGGAGCGGCCGTCGCCACCCTGGCGGCCCCTCTTCCCGATGGGGCTCTTGAAGACCCTGCCGCCGTCAAGGTGAGGTCCGATGAGTTGGGGAACGCCCTCGGCTTCACCCGCCTTCCGGACACCCGGGCCGACTGGCGGCTCCATGTCGGGGTCTACGGGTATTCCACCGCGGCCCTCGAATCCTTCACTTCCACACCTCCCACCCCCTCCGAGCAGGAACATCACCTCGAACAATTGCGCTTCCTTGAAAACGGAATTCCCGTCCAGGTGATTCCATGGCCCCGGGCCTTCCTGGGAATCGACACCCGTTCCGACTACGATGCGTTCCTGGCCCGTCGGGTCGGCGCATCCCCCCCATGACCCGCTTCATCTTCGTTACCGGTGGCGTGGTGTCCTCGCTAGGCAAGGGCATCACCACGGCTGCAATCGCGGCCATCCTCGAAAAGCGCGGCCTCAAGGTCGCCATTCAAAAGCTCGACCCCTACCTGAATGTTGATCCGGGGACCATGTCCCCCTTCGAACACGGCGAGGTCTATGTCACCGAGGATGGCGCCGAGACCGACCTGGACCTCGGCCACTACGAGCGTTTTTCCGACGCCTCGGTCAACAAGTATTCCAACGCCACCACCGGCTCCATCTACTCGGAGGTCATTCGCAAGGAGCGGAAGGGGCAATACCTGGGCAAGACCGTTCAGGTCATTCCTCACATCACCGACCAGATCAAGGAGGCCATCAAGCAAGGGGCTCAAAGGGGAACGGACGTCGCCATCATTGAAATCGGCGGGACAGCAGGCGACATCGAATCCCTTCCCTTTCTCGAGGCCATCCGCCAGTTCGGCCAGGAACAGGGGAAGGGCAAGGCCTGCTTCGTCCACCTGACCCTGCTTCCCTTTCTCCGGGCTTCGGAGGAGATGAAGACCAAGCCCACCCAACAATCGGTGGGAAGGCTCCGGGAAATCGGCATCCAGCCCGACATCCTGGTTTGTCGGTGCGAGCGGCCCATGACCGAGGAAATGCGGAGAAAGATTTCCCTCTTCTGCAATGTGGTGGAGCAGGATGTCATCCAGGAACAGGACGTCGAAACCACCATCTACGAGGTTCCCCTGGATCTCGTCCGCGAGGGCCTGGACGCCTCCCTGGTGCGGCACCTGCGCCTCGAAGATACCCCCAACCCGGACATGTCGGATTGGGAAGATTTGAGGGAACGCTTTCGCAATCCAAAGGGAGAAATCGAAATCGCCATCGTCGGGAAATACATCCAGCTTCACGACGCCTACAAATCCATCTACGAGGCGCTCGCCCACGGCGGCGCCGGGCACCAACACAAGGTCCGGTTCAGGAAACTGGAAGCCGAGGAGGTCCTGGATGAAGGGCCCGAAAAGCTGCTCGCCGGCGTCCACGGAATCCTGGTGCCCGGAGGCTTCGGTGAACGCGGCCTCGAGGGCAAGATTCAGGCCGTCAAGTGGGCCCGGGAAAACGGGGTCCCCTGTTTTGGAATCTGCTTCGGGATGCAGGCCATGGTCATCGAACACGCGCGCAATATCGCCGGAATCGAGGGGGCCAATACCAGCGAAGTCGACCCCGATTGCCCAGCCCCCGTCATCGACCTCATGGACGAGCAGAGGGATGTGAGCGACAAGGGAGGGACCATGAGGCTGGGGGCCTATCCATGCCGCATCACCGAGGACTCCCGAGCAGCCGCCCTCTATGGTCGGGACATGGTTCTGGAAAGGCATCGCCACCGCTGGGAATACAACAACCACTACCGCGACACCCTCGAAAAGTCGGGGCTCACGTCCTCCGGGGTCTACGAAGCCAAGAACCTGGTTGAAATCGTCGAGCTCACCGACCACCCCTTCCATCTCGGGGTCCAGTATCACCCCGAGTTCAAGAGCAAACCCCTCGCTCCTCACCCACTCTTCCTGGGTTTCGTCGAAGCTGCCATTGCTCAGAAGGACGCATCCTCGAACCCTTCCTCCTCCAAGCAGGTGGAGGCCTGAGGGATGACCACGAGTTCCTCCCTGCCCAGCGGCGAGTTCCGCCTCTTCCTTCAAAAAGTCGCGATGCAGGGGTTCTTCGCCCTCGGGTTGGTGGAAATCCCCGGAGCCCCGAAATCCGGGATCAACCTCGGCATGGCCCGGTCGGTCATCGGCGACCTCCAGATGCTCAAGGAAAGGACCGAGGGCAACCTTGATGAAGGCGAACGCCAGACCTTGGACAAGTACCTCTCGGACCTCCAGCTTCAATATCTCGCCGCCGAAAAGAACGATTCAGGCGAAAAGGAGGAAAGCGGCGGGCAGGACGATTTCTCCGAGGAAGCCGACCCCGGGAAATGACCCGGTATCTGGTCACTTCGGCTCTCCCCTACGCCAACGGCCCCATCCATTTCGGCCATGTCGCCGGGGCCTACCTTCCCGCGGATGTCTATGCGCGGTGGCTCAGGATGAAGGGAGAGGAAGTCCTGCATGTCTGCGGGACGGATGAACACGGTGTCGCCATCACTCTGCAGGCCGACCAGGAGGGAAAGAGCTACCGCGACTATGTCGACCACTGGCACGAGGACATCACCGCCTTCTTCAAGCGCTTTCGCATTTCCTTCGACGCCTGGTCGGGGACCGCGCGGTGCGGGGTCCATGCCGAAACCAGCCAGAAATTCTTTTCCACACTGCTGGAAAAGGGCTTCGTCACGGAGCGCACCGCATCCCAGTGGTATTCCGAGAGCCTCGACCGCTTTCTCCCGGACCGTTACCTGCAAGGCGGGTGCCCGGAGTGTTCCCACCCCGAAGCCCGGGGGGATGAATGCCCGGCCTGCGGGGCCTGGATCGACGCCAACCAGTTGACCGACCCCGTGTGCACCATCGACGGCTCGAAACCCGTCCTTCGTGAGACCCTGCACTGGTATCTCGACCTCCCCGCCCTCCAGGAAGCCGGCCTCGCCTCCTGGTACGAGGGGACGGACGCCCAGCACCCCCACCGTGCTTGGAAACCCAATGTGGCCGGTCATGTGACGGCCATGCTCAAGGACCTCAAGGAAAGGCCCATCACCCGCGACCTCCCCTGGGGGGTTCCCCTCCCCGAGGGTCTGGAGGGTTCGGAGGGCAAGGTCCTTTATGTCTGGTTCGACGCCCCCATCGGCTATCTCTCTGCCACCATGGAATGGGCCGAGGCGCAGGGCGACCCGGATGCATGGAAAGCCTGGTGGCAGGACCCGGAAAGCCGCCTGGTCCATTTCATCGGCAAGGACAACATCGCCTTCCATGCCGTGGTCTTCCCTTCCATGCTCCTGGGCCAAGGGGACAGCTGGGAGGGCAAGGAATTCATTTTGCCCTGGGCCGTTCCCGCCAATGAGTTCTACAACCTTCAGGGGCGCAAATTCTCCACCTCGAAGGGTTGGCGCCTGGATTCCGACGCCTTCTTCGAGACCTACTCCACCGACGCTGCGCGATTTCACCTGCTCATGACCCTGCCCGAGACCGCCGACAGTGAATTCACCTGGGAGGGCTTTCAGGCCACCAACAATTCACTCCTCGCCGACAAGCTGGGAAACTTCGCCTCACGGGTCCTGAAATTCGCCGCCAAGAGTTTCGAGGGGAAGGCGCCTTCCTCGGAAGGAGGTCTCGACTCACACCCCAGCCTGGCCGAGGCCGACGCCGCTCTGGGGGAAATCGGCGTCCGCATTGAAAATTTCGAGTTTCGGGCCGCCGCCCAGGCCCTGATGAAGGGGTGCGACGCCCTCAACACCTTCTTCGACGTCCAGGCTCCGTGGAAGCTGACCAAGGGAGACGCCAGCGACCTGAATCTTTGCGGGGAGGTCGTGGAGCGATGCCTGGCCTACCTGGAATTACTTTCACGGCGCATGGGCCCCTTTTGCCCCGACTCGGCAGATTGCCTTCGAACCATGCTCGGGGAAGCCGCCGCGGGAAGCGGGAAAGATTGGGGACCGGAAAGCGATGGCCAACCCCCCTCAAGAATCGCCACCGGAGCGATTCTCGGCGAGGCCGGGGTCCTCTTCAGAAAAATAGAGAACGACGCCATCCAGGAGGAAATTTCCCGCCTGGAGAGCGCCGTTTCGTAGCCGAGCGGGGTCAACCCCTCTCAGCTTGAGGAAGGATCAGCCCCAGTAGCTGCTGGAATCCTTGCCCTCGCCACCTTTGGCCTCGGTCGAGGAGCCTTCGGTGGTCGTGGTTTCGGGGGCCGAGGCCTCCTGGGTTTCTGTGGGATTGGAATCCTCGGTGGACCCGAAGTCTTCCGTGGCGGTCTCGGTGGCGGTCTCGGTCACAGGGGCATTCAGGTCTTCCTTCCAAGCCTTGGCGGGCTTGAAGCCGACCGTGGTGCTGGCCTTAATCTGGATGGGTTCGCCGGTTTGGGGGTTGCGGCCCGTGCGTGCGGACCGGAAACGCTTGTTCCAGGTGCCGAAACCGGCAACAGAAACACTGTCGTCATTGGCGATGCCTTCCTGGATGGCCCGAAGGACCACGTTCACGGTTTCCTCTGCTCCGGCCTTGGTGGTTTCCAAGTTCTGGCAGACGTAATCAATCAATTCGCGCTTGTTCATGCGATTTCTCAGGTTGGGGGCAAATGGGTGTACGAAAGAGGGGTGGAACAGGGGGTGAACCCCGTCTTTCCCATCCTGAAGGGGGGAAAGCCTCCCGTCAAGGAATCCAGGCCGCAAATCAACCCCGAAAAACAGGGGATTCAGGCGTCCTTCTTCGTCTTCGCAAAGGCCCGGTTGCGTCCCCGGAGAGCTTTCACGAGGGGAATCGTCTGCTCAAGGCCATCGATGGTGAGGGTAATGAAGCCCTTCTTGATGACGGAAGTGGCCAGCTTCATGCGGCGCACCGTCCCGTTGGGCAGCAGAACGCGAACCTTCTGCACATTGGATTTGAAGGTTCGCAGGGAAACACCGGTGCACTTGAGGCCCACGCCCCCCTTCTTCTTGGGGAGACCCCGACGAGCAATCCTTCGCCCGCTTCGGGTGCCTTTTCCTGTAACTTCGCAGCGACGCGCCATTTTTCTTCGGGGCTCTGCCCCTATTGGACGGAACAGTTTAGGGGGGGGAATCTCCAGCGTCAACGCATGGTTGACCACGGCGGCGAGGGTTCGGACAATGTCGCCGCCGGACGACGGTTGCGGGAGAGTTCCAAGGGACATCCCCCCGCGGACACCGAAGGGGCAAGCGGCAGCGGCCGTGAAACTCTCAGGTACCCGTACCGCAACTCGACGGATCCTGGATGGTCGGCTCGCCGACCCCGACA
>DCAK01000056.1:12104-18573 GCA_002311925.1 Planctomycetes bacterium UBA1135 | reverse complement strand
CCCCCCGCCCCCGACAGGGCGCCTCATGGGGCGCCCTTTTTTCGTTTTGCCACCTTCCACATCCCTCCTCGTCACTCCCCTCCATGCGGCCCATGCAGCCCTGGGAGGAAAGCTGGTGGATTTCGCCGGATGGGAAATGCCCCTGGATTACGGAAGCATTCTCAAGGAGGCCCGGACGGTGCGCGCCGGGGCCGGCCTCTTCGATGTTTCCCACATGGCGCGGTTTCGTTTCAGCGGCCCCGCGGCCCAGGCCGAGCTCGACCACGCGCTCGGCGCTCGGATGACCGACTTGCCCGTCGGCAAGGCCCGCTACAGCCTGCTTCTCGCCGAGGACGGCGGGATTCTCGACGACCTCATCGTCTATCGGGCCATGGAGGAGGACTTCTTCATGGTGGTGAACGCCTCCAATCGGGCTCGCGACTGGGAAGCCCTCTCTTCCAGGTTGGACCGGACCGACGCGGAGGACCTGACCCTGGACGGGGGTGGGATTCTCGCCCTTCAAGGTCCCTCAGCCCGGCAAATTCTCGCCGGCGTGATTGGAGTGGAGGATTTCTGCCCTGCATTCCTCGACCTCGCCTACCTGAGAGACACTCCTTTCGGGAATCTATTCATGGCCCGAACCGGGTACACCGGGGAACACGGGTTCGAAATCTTCACGACCCCGGGCCAAACAGAGGCTCTTTGGAGCGCTCTCCTGGTGGCTGGCGCAGCCCCGGTGGGGTTGGGGGCCAGGGATGTTCTCCGCCTTGAGGCGGGCCTTCCCCTCTACGGACACGAAATCCACGAAAAGGTGACCCCCTTCGAGGCCGGACTCGGATTCGGGGTTCGGGGATGGAAGGAACGCACCTTCGTGGGTTCCGCCGCCCTCACGGCCGCGCACCCGCCCTCCCGCAAGCTGGTGGGTTTTCTCGGCGAAAAGAGGGTTCCCCGAGAAGGTTATCCGGTGTTGAGCGCCGGCTCCGAGGCCGGGGTGATCTGCTCGGGAGTCTGGTCGGCCAACCTCGACCGCCCCATCGCCACCGCCCTGGTGAACCAGGATTGCGATGGCCCATGGACCGTGGACCTCCGCGGCAAGGAATTGCCGGTGGAAATCACGGAACTTCCCTTCATTCCTCACCGTTCACGCGATTGACATCATGAGACCTCAAGACCGTTCCTACCTCGAGTCCCACGAATGGGCCCGCCTCGAAGGCGACCTCGCCGTCATTGGAATCACCGACTTCGCCGTCGAGCAGCTCGGCGAACTCGTCTTCCTTGAACTCCCTGAGACGGGCAAGGCCGTGGACAAGGGGGACACCCTGGGCGAAGTCGAGAGCGTGAAAGCGGTTTCTGATTTCTACGCCCCGGTTTCAGGAACCATCGTTGAGGTCAACGCCAATCTACCCGACGCTCTCGAACCCCTCCAGGAAGATCCCCTGGGGGAAGGATGGCTGGTCAAGATACAAGTCGCGGACGCCTCGGCCACCGACGGGATGCTCGACGCGGCGGCCTACGAAGAAGTCGTTTCCGACCAGTCCTGACCCTTGCCCTACCTGCAGCAATCCGAAACCGACCGCGCCGCCATGCTGGCAGCGTTGGGGGTGGATTCCGTCGAAGACCTTTTCACCGCAATCCCTCAAGCCATTCGCCTGAGCAGGGAACTTGAAATCGAGGGCGAATTGACCGAGCGGGAACTCAAGGAACATGTGCGGGAGTTGGCGTCCTGGAATCGACCCGCTTCCGGACGACCCTGCTTTCTCGGCGGCGGAATCTACGACCACGACTGGCCCGCGCTGGTGGACCACCTCGCCGGGCGCAGCGAGTTTCTTACCGCCTACACCCCCTACCAGCCGGAATGCTCGCAGGGAACCCTGCAATGGATCTTCGAATTCCAGAGCATGATCGCCGAAATCTGCGGCGCCGAGGTCGCCAACGCCTCGATGTACGACGGGGCCTCCGCCTGCGCCGAAGCCGCCCTGATGGCGGCGGGAGCCACCCGCCGCAAGAAGGTCGTGCTGTCGGCGGGCCTGCATCCCCACAGCCGGGAAACCATCCGCACCTATCTGCGCCACGCCGCAATCAAAGTGGTGGAGGCCCCTCTCAAGGAAGGGACGACGGATTGGGGAGACCTGGTGGACGAGGAAACCGCGGCCGTTTTTGTCCAACAGCCCAACTTTCTCGGCATGGTCGAGGACCTCGACGCCGCCCGGTCGGTCTCCAAGGACGCGGGGGCATGGGCTGTGGCCTCGGTCTATCCCGTCGCCATGGGATTGCTGCGCTCACCCGGAGCCGTCGGTTTCGACTTGGTGGTGGGCGACGGGCAATCCCTTGGAGTTCCCATGGGACTGGGTGGCCCCTCCTTCGGATTCTTCGCAGCCAGCAGCGAACAAGTGCGCCGCCTTCCCGGCCGCCTGGTGGGCCAGAGCGTGGATGGCGCTGGCCGCCGAGCCTTCACCTTGACCTTCCAGACCCGGGAACAACATATTCGGCGCGAAAAAGCGACCTCGAACATCTGCACCAACAACGCCCTCATCGCCCTCAGGGGTTGCATCCACATGGCCGCTCTGGGCCCCAAGGGGATTGAAGAGGTGGCCTGCCTCTCCCGTCAGAGAGCCCTGGAGTTGGAAGAAGCTCTCACCGCCGCCTGCCCCGGCATCCGTCCCGCTTTTCCGGGAGGCGCTTTCTTCAACGAGATTCCCTTCCGAGCTGCCGGTGGCGACTCCGCGGTGAAGAAGTTGCGCGCCGCCCTCGCCGAGGCCGGAATCGCCGGGGTTCTTCCCGTTTCGGAGTGGTATCCCGACATGGAAGGGGTCTTCACCCTCGCGTGCACCGAGCGCACCCGGCCCGAGGACATCGCCAGGGTCGCCGACCTGGCGGCCACGACCCTTCCCGCGGAGACGGTGGCATGAGCGAACGCCCGATTCGTCTTCTCTTCGAAGCCTCCAGGCCAGGCCGCCGGTGCACGACCTATCGCGGAGCCGACCGCGCCCGGGCCATCGAGGGCCTTCCGGCGAGGGAAGTTCGCGAACACCCTCCCCAACTTCCCGAGAACGGGGAATTGGACATCGTGAGGCACTTCACCCGACTTTCGCGCCGGAATTACGCCATCACCACCAGTTTCTACCCACTGGGTTCCTGCACCATGAAGTACAACCCGGTGGTCAATGAAGTGTTGGCGGCGGAAAACCCCTGGACAGGGCTACACCCCTTCCAGGATCCGGGGGAAATCCAGGGAGCCCTCGCCGTGATGGCGAGGCTGCAGGATGATTTGGCCGAAGCCACAGGTCTTCCCGGAGTCACCCTTCACCCGGCCGCAGGGGCGCAAGGAGAACTCACGGCCCTGATGGTCCTTCGGGCCTGGCTGGATTCCCGAGGCGAAACCGAGCGCCGAACCATCCTGATTCCCGACTCCGCCCACGGCACCAATCCCGCATCCTGCACCCTCGCCGGGTTCAAGGTGGTCACCGTGAAGTCGGACGACCGGGGCTTGTGCGACCTCGAGGCCCTGGCTTCGCTCCTCGACGCCACGACGGCCGGCCTGATGATCACCAACCCCAACACCCTGGGGTTGTTCGAGGAGGGCATCGAGGACATCTGCCGCATGGTCCACGAGGCGGGCGGCAGGGTCTACATGGACGGCGCCAATTTCAACGCAATCGCCGGAATCACCCGGCCCGGAGATTTCGGCATCGACATGATGCACCTGAACCTCCACAAGACTTTTTCCACCCCCCACGGCGGGGGCGGACCAGGAGCCGGACCCGTCTGCGTGGCGGACGACCTCGCCCCCTTCCTCCCCGGCCCCCGGGTCGCGGAAGGGGAGGACGGTTTCCTGCTCGAAGACCCTCCTCAATCGGTCGGCCGCCTGCGCGGTTGGCACGGGAATTTCCTGGTTCTCCTGCGCGCTTACGCCTTCATCAGGAGATTGGGAGGCCCAGGCTTGAGGCGGATGGCGGAGGCCGCCGTCCTCAACGCGAACTACCTGAGGGTGAAGTGCAATTCCTCCTGGCGGGTACCCTTCGACCGCATCTGCATGCATGAATTCGTCGCGCGGCCCACCAAGGCCATGAAGGAAAAGGGGATCCGCACCCTCGACGTGGCGAAACGGCTCATCGACCTTGGCTACCATCCCCCCACCATCTATTTCCCGCTGGTGGTTGCGGAAGCCATCATGGTCGAGCCCACCGAAACCGAGAGCAAGGAAACCCTCGACGCATTCGCCGACGCCATGAACCAGGTCGCCGAGGAGGCCCTGCGTGGAGACCCGATTCTGCACGCGGCCCCCGTCACCACCCCCGTCGGCCGAGTGGACGAAGCCCGGGCGGTCAAGGACCCGAACCTCTGCTTCCGCTGCAGCTGACCGTGACCCGGGCCCGGCTCCTCCTGGACCCTCCCCTTGCGGCGGCCGAAAACATGGGTCGGGACGAGGCTCTTCTCAAGACGAGGCGCATTCCCACCCTCAGGTTCTATAGATGGGCGCGGCCCACTCTTTCCCTGGGCTGGTTCCAGGAATCGGCCGGGCTCCCTTTCGAAGCCGTCCGCGACCGCGGCGGCGAAGCGGTGCGGCGTCCCACCGGAGGCAAGGCCATCCTCCACGAAAATGAGCTCACCTATTCCCTCTGCGCCCCTGAAATCGGGGCCCTTGGGGGAGGACCCGGCCCGGTCATGGAACTGATTCACAGGGTATTCGCCGCCGAGCTCGAATCTCAATTCGGAACTCCCCTCCAAATCCGCGGGAGCGACCCTCTCGACAGCGACATCGAGGGAAGCCCCTGGTGTTTCGAGGATTCGTCAGCGCTCGATTTGGCTCGCGACGGAAGGAAGCTGCTGGGGTCCGCCGCCCGTAGAAGAAGGGGCTGGGTACTCTTTCACGGCAGCCTGGTGGTCCAGCCATCTCCTGAAACCCCGGGAACCGCCTTCCTGGGAAGCGAACCCGACCTGGAAGCCCTGGCCCGGGCCCTCGGAGAGGCGGCCGGTTTGGAATTCGGAAGAGGAGAGTGGGAGGAGAGCGAACTTGCCCGGGCGGCCATCCTCGCAGACCCCTACCGCGACCCCGCCCACCTTCTTCGCCGCTAGGGCGAGGAAGACTCCCCCGTCGATAGAATCCTGCCGGATGAAGCCCTACCTTGAACTGGTCCAGGAAATCCTCGAGAGGGGAGAACGGCGCGAGGACCGAACCGGCACGGGCACCCTGTCGCTGTTCGGGGCCCAGGCCCGCTACGACCTGCGTGATGGATTCCCCCTGGTGACCACCAAGAAGGTGTTGTTCAGCGCCGTGGTGCGCGAGCTGCTCTGGTTCCTGCGGGGCTCCACCAACATCAACGACGGCCTCACCGAGCACACTCCCATCTGGGACGCCTGGGCCGACGAAGACGGCGACCTCGGCCCCATCTACGGCGCCCAATGGAGGAATTGGGGCGGAACCGGAATCGACCAGGTGCGCGGGGCCCTGGACCTGATTCGGGAAGATCCCTTTTCCCGCCGCAACCTGGTGAGCGCCTGGAATGTGGCCGACCTTCCGAAGATGAAGCTTCCCCCCTGCCATGCTCTCTACCAATTCCGTGTCTCCGGCGACCGATTGGACCTGCAGATGTATCAACGGTCCGCCGACATGGCCCTGGGGGTTCCCTTCAACATCGCCAGCTACGCCCTTCTGCTGACCCTGGCGGCGCGTGAAACGGGCCTCGAACCGGGAGTGTTCATCCACACCCTCGGCGACGCCCATGTCTACCTCAACCACCTCGACGGCCTCGAAGAACAATTGGCCCGCGACCCCTTCCCGCTTCCCCGCCTCGAGACTCCCCAAAAGCCGCTGGACGATGTCGTGTTCGAGGATGTGGCGCTGAAGGGCTATCAGCATCACCCCTTCATCAAGTTCGAGGTGGCGGTTTGAAACCGTTCTCCATCGTGGTCGCCATCGACCGCGCTGGGGGAATCGGTCGTGACGGAGAGCTGCCCTGGAAGCTTCCCGCCGACATGGCCCACTTCAGGGAAATCACCCAGGGAAAGGGCGGGAACGCCGTCATCATGGGACGCAAGACTTGGGATTCGATTCCCGAACCCTTTCGGCCCCTGCCGGGGCGCCTCAATGTGGTGCTCACCCGTCGGCAGGATTGGGAAGTCTCCGAAGGGGTGGCTGCGGCCGGAAATTTCGAAGACGCCTTGGGGGCCTGCGAAGCGGCGACCGAGGTCTTCGTCATCGGGGGCGGGGCGGTCTACGAGCGGGCCCTGCTGCACCCGGATTGCCGCACGGTTCACATGACCGCAATCCATGAGGAATTCGGATGCGACACCTTCTTCATGCCCGACGAGAACCAGTGGGAATTGGAGTCGGAATCCGAAACGGTGAAGGAAAACGGAATCCCCTTTTCCTTCTGCATCTATCGGCGGAAGGAGTGAACGCCGATGCGGGCCACCGCCGAAGCGATGACCCGCGATTTGGCTACCGGACCAGGACTTGAACCTGGAATGACTGGACCAAAACCAGTTG
>DCAK01000056.1:11611-11958 GCA_002311925.1 Planctomycetes bacterium UBA1135 | reverse complement strand
GGGAGCCGGGCAACGCGGTTGGCGGGGCGTTCGGCCAGCCGGGGAAGACCAGCCAGTTCACGGCGAAGGATTTCAAGGCAGTCCCGCACGCTGCCGTCCTGGATGGCGAGCCGGCCTCCCCGCACCCACTGCATTCTTTCCACCGCCCAGCTTCCATTCGGGCCGGCAAGGGCAAGCCAGACCTGGCCCACCGGCTTGTCGGAGCTGCCGCCATCGGGGCCGGCGATGCCGGTGACGGCAAGGGCCCAATCTGCCGAGGCTTTGTCCCGCGCCCCTTCAGCCATGGCCCGCGCCGTTTCCTCGGAAACCGCGCCCTGGGCATGGAGAGTCTCGATGGATACTCCGAG
>DCAK01000056.1:11208-11541 GCA_002311925.1 Planctomycetes bacterium UBA1135 | reverse complement strand
TCCTCCACCTTGGCTTCGTCGGCGTAGGTCACCCACCCGCGCCGAAAAACCACGCTGGCGCCGGGAACCGAGGTCACCGCGGAGGCCAGCCGACCCCCCGTGCAGCTTTCGGCGGTGGCCAGCGTCTGCCCACGAAGGGAAAGCTCCCGCACCACCACCCCTTCCAGGGTTTCGTCGTCCCTCCCCCACAAAAGGTCCCCCAACCGTTCGCGGAGTTCGGCGGCCCTGGCCTCTAGAATGGACTCTGCGCCTTCGCCACCGGGTTCATCCTTGGCGAGAACCGAAACCGTGACCTGCTTTCCATGGGCGGTGATGCCCATGGATGGGTTCCCA